>NZ_JAGPXU010000013.1:0-179385 GCF_018070385.1 Micromonospora sp. C97 | reverse complement strand
ACGCCGCCAGCGTTCGTCCTGAGCCAGGATCAAACTCTCCAACAAAAAATTAGTTGAACAGCTATCCCGACAACAAACAAATGTTGCCAAAGGAATCCCAACCAGCCAAACCAAAAGGCCTGACCAGCCCGGGGTATAAATCATAATTGGCACTGGCTTTACAAGCACCCTGTTGAGTTCTCAAAGAACAACCACACACCAGCCGCAAGCCCCACACTCAGTGGAACCCCAACCGGGGCATTTCCTGCTCTCGCACCCGGCGCTTTCAGCACCAGGCACTTTTACTACGTTACCCGCTCGTTTCCACCCTGTCAAACCGATATTTCGCGGTTCGCCATGCTTCAACAATATTGCGGATACTCTTACTGCTTCGAGTCCACGATGACGCGCGTCGTTTCCGACGTTCGTTTCTGTCGTGGGAAGCCGCAGACCGGCCGATCACCGCTTCGCGGCTCTCCGCCCGGCTCCTGCCGGCTTCAGAACTCTACCCGGTCGGCTTCGCGTTCGCAACCCCGTATCCGGAGTGTTCCGCACCGCCCGATCCTCAGTCTCGCTCGGCGTTCCCGCCACGAGCCTGGCGCCCGTTCTCGGCCGGTTTGTCCGGCCTCCCCCGTGCAGAGAGAAAGTTACGCGGACGGCCCGGAGAAGGCAAATCAGGGTTCATCACTGGTTCGGGCGAGGCGCGCGGCAGGCTCCTCGGTGCGGCCGAGGACGCGGACCGCCTCGACGTGCCAGAGTGTCAGTCATGGATGAGTCCGGGCACGGTGCCAGGGTGGTCGCCGAGGAGGCACTGCTCGGCCTCATCGGGCCGTTCTGGCAGGTGGTGATCGGTGCGGTCGTGCTGGTCGTACTCGTGCTCTCGGTGGGACGACTGGCCCGCCGGGGCCGGTCCCGGATGACCACGGCGCTGCTGGTCACCGCAGCGGCCATCGCCGGGTTCGCGGTGATCGGCGTCCTGCTGGAGGGCTGAGGCTCAGAGCCGGCGGTTGGCGAGGCTGGGCAGCTCGGCGCGGATCGCGTCGAGCCGGTCGAGGTCCAGGTCGACGACGGAAACGCCCGGTCCGTCCGGCACCTGGCCGATGACCGTCCCCCACGGGTCGACCACCATGCTGCGCCCGAAGCAGGTGCGACCCGGCTCGTGGTCGCCGGTCTGGCCGGCAGCCGCCACGAAACACTGGTTCTCGATCGCCCTGGCCCGCAGCAGAACCTCCCAGTGATCCCGGCCGGTGTGCATCATGAATGCGGCCGGAACCACCAGCAGCTGAGCGCCGCCCTCGGACGCAAGCCGCCGGTACAGCTCCGGGAAGCGCAGGTCGTAACAGATCGACAGGCCGACCCGCAGCCCTTCGACGTCGACCACCACCGGCTGGACCCCGGGCGCGACACTCGCCGACTCCCGGTACGAGACCCGACCGGGGATCTCCACGTCGTAGAGGTGGATCTTGCGGTAGCTCGCGGCCAGGCTGCCGGAACGGTCAAAGACCAGCGACGTGTTCCAGGTGTGCTCCGGGTCCGGGCCGGCCTCGTGGAACGAGCCGGCCACCACCCACATCCCGAGCCGCCGTGCGACCCCGGCGAAGAAGCTGCCCACCTCCCCGTCGACCTGCTCCGGTTCGGGCAGCCCCGCGGCGGGACCCAGGTAGTCGACATACTCCGGGAGGACAGCGAGGTCGGCGCCGCCGGCGGCAGCGCGCTCCAGCAGGGCCTCCGCGGCCGCCAGATTGGCCTTACGGTCGTCCCGGGCGTTCAGCTGGCAGACGGCGACACGCATGTGCAAAGGGTACGGCTGGAAGACCGCTCACGGACAGGGTCACGGCCCGGCCGGCGCGGGTGGTCAGCGGCCGGCGCCCGAACGCGATCACGCCGGCCGTCCCAGAACTCGACGACCGGCGTGATGCGGGGAGGATCAGGCGGACTTCTCTTCGCGATCGCGCCGGGCACGACGGCCGGTGAACTCACGCGGCACAATCGTCGGGTTGACGTTCTCCAGGACGACCTCGCGGGTGATCAGCACGCGGGCGGCGTCCGGGTTGCTCGGCACCTCGTACATCGCGGAGAGCAGGACCTCCTCGATGATCGCCCGCAGGCCACGGGCACCAGTGCCCCGCAGCATCGCCTGATCGGCGATGGCTTCCAGCGCCGGCTCGTCGAACTCCAGCTCGACGCCGTCCAGCTCGAACAGGCGCTGGTACTGCCGGACCAGGGCGTTGCGCGGCTCGGTGAGGATCCGTACGAGGGCGCTGCGGTCCAGGCTGCGAACGTTGGTGATCACCGGCAGCCGGCCCACGAACTCGGGGATCAGCCCGAACTTGAGCATGTCCTCCGGCATGACCTGGCTGAAGATGTCGTCGGTCGACCGCTCGGACACCGACCGGAGCCGGGCGCCGAAGCCCGTGCCACCCTGCCCGGTGCGGGACTCGATGATCTGGTCGAGGCCGGCGAACGCGCCACCGCAGATGAACAGCACGTTGGTGGTGTCGATCTGGATGAACTCCTGGTGCGGGTGCTTACGACCGCCCTGCGGCGGCACGTTGGCCACCGTGCCCTCAAGCATCTTGAGCAGGGCCTGCTGCACGCCCTCGCCGGAGACGTCCCGGGTGATCGAGGGATTTTCCGACTTCCGGGCGATCTTGTCGACCTCGTCGATGTAGATGATCCCGGTCTCGGCGCGCTTGATGTCGTAGTCGGCGGCCTGGATCAGCTTGAGGAGGATGTTCTCCACGTCCTCGCCGACGTAGCCCGCCTCGGTCAGCGCTGTGGCGTCGGCGATGGCGAACGGGACGTTCAACATCCGGGCCAGGGTCTGCGCCAGGTGGGTCTTGCCGCACCCCGTCGGACCGAGCAGCAGGATGTTGGACTTGGCCAGCTCGACGGCGTCACTGCCGGAGCCCGGCGCGCCAGCCGCCTCGGCCTGGATCCGCTTGTAGTGGTTGTAGACCGCGACGGCGAGTGCCTTCTTGGCCTGATCCTGACCCACGACGTAGGTGTCGAGGAACTGGCAGATCTCCATCGGCTTGGGAAGCTCTTCCCACTTCACCTCGCCGGACTCGGCCAGCTCCTCCTCGATGATCTCGTTACAGAGATCGATGCACTCGTCGCAGATATAGACCCCTGGGCCCGCGATGAGCTTCTTGACCTGCTTCTGCGACTTGCCGCAGAAGGAGCATTTCAGTAGGTCGCCGCCGTCACCGATCCGTGCCACCTACGTTCTCCCTGCACTCATCGGCCGGAGACCCGGCCCTGACCTGCGGACGTTGCGCTCCGCCCGGCTTCGTTCGCGCCGCCGGCCCAACCGGCGAAGCGGTACGGACCCGACGTTACCCGCTGGCGGGGCATTCTCCGACCCCCAAAACGGGTGTGTCAGAGGTCGGCCGGGAACGAAGCCCCGGCCAACCTCTGACCCGGTACAGCTCAGCGAGCGGCGTTGGCCGCCAGCAGACCCTTCTTGCGACTGGTCAGGATCGTGTCGACCAGCCCGTACTCCTTGGACTCCTCGGCCGTCATGATCTTGTCACGGTCGATGTCCTTGCGAACCTGCTCGATCGGGCGGTTGCAGTGGCGGGACAGCATGTCCTCCAGCTGCGTACGCATCCGCAGGATCTCCCGGGCCTGGATCTCGATGTCCGAGCCCTGCCCGTAGCCGCCCTCGGTGGCCGGCTGGTGGATGATGATCCGCGAGTTCGGCAGGGCCATCCGCTTACCCGGAGTGCCCGCCGAGAGCAGCACCGCCGCCGCGCTCGCCGCCTGCCCGAGGCAGACCGTCGAGATGTCCGGACGGACGTACTGCATGGTGTCGTAGATCGCCGTCATGGCGGTGAACGACCCACCCGGCGAGTTGATGTACATGATGATGTCGCGGTCCGGGTCGGTGCCCTCGAGCGTCAGCAGCTGGGCCATCACGTCGTTGGCCGACGCGTCGTCCACCTGGACGCCGAGGAAGATGATCCGGTCCTCGAAGAGCTTGTTGTACGGGTTCGACTCCTTGACCCCGTACGACGTGCGCTCGACGAACGACGGCAGCACGTAGCGGTTGTGCACGGCCGCGAACTGGGGCGGCAGGCTCAGATCGGTCATCGTCAGCTCCTCAGCTCAGGGTCCCGGCGCCATCCGGAACCTGTGCGGCCCCGATGATCACCTTGTCGATGAAGCCGTAGTCCATGGCCTCCTGGGCGGTGAACCAACGGTCCCGGTCCGAGTCGGCCTCGATCTGCGACTGGCTCTGGCCGGTGTGGTGCGCGACCCGCTCCTGGAACATCCGCTTCGTGTAGAGCATCTGCTCCGCCTGGATGGCGATGTCGGACGCCGTGCCGCCCAGACCACCGGACGGCTGGTGCATCATGATCCGTGCGTGGGGCAGGGCGTACCGCTTGCCCTTGGTGCCCGCGCAGAGCAGCAGCTGGCCCATCGAGGCAGCCATGCCCATCGCCACAGTCGACACGTCGTTGTCGATGAACTGCATGGTGTCGTAGATCGCCATGCCGGAGTAGACCGAGCCACCCGGCGAGTTGATCCACAGGTTGATGTCGCGGTCCGGGTCCTCCGCGGCGAGCAGCAGCAGCTGCGCGCAGATGCGGTTGGCGACCTGGTCGGTCACCTCACTGCCCAGGAAGATGATGCGTTCCTTGAGCAACCGGTTGTAGACCGAGTCGTCGAGGTTGCCAATGGAGTCGCCACCGCGCGCGTCAATCGCCCGGAGCGACTTCTTGGGGATGTGCATGTCGGTCATGGCAGCCCTTCGCTCTCCGTACCGTCTTTCCCGACACTAACCGCTGTGCGGGGCGGCAGAGTCCCGGTCGGGGCAGTGTTCGCTCTCAGCGCAGCTGTGTCGGGCGTACCCGCGGCGCGGGCTTCCGGGCGTACCCGGCAGCGTTTGCTGCCCCGGCGCACCCGGCAGTGCTTGCTGCCCGGGCGTACCCGGGAAGGGAAACGGCCGCCGTCTGCCGCTGAGCGGCGGACGGCGGCCGCAACCCGACGATCAGTGTTCGTGGTTGTGCTCCGCCTCGTTGGCGGCGCGCAGCGCGTCGAGGGTGATCCCGTTGCCGGCCGAGTCCTTGATCGTGATCCGCTCCATGACAGCCGCGAGCGCCTTGCCCCGCCGCACGTCGCCGAAGACCGCGGCGGCCGCGCCGGAGCGCACCAGCTGGTCGTAGTACTGCTGCGGGGCCATCCCGGCACGCTGCGCCCGGTGCACGATCTCGTGCCCGAACTCGTCGTCGGAGACCTGCACGTCCTCCGCGTCGGCCAGCGTGTCCAGCAGGAGCTGGACCTTGACGCCCTCGGTCGCCGCCTCGGTCAGCTCGGCGTCGATCTGCTCCTCGGTCTTGTCCTCGGCCGCGAGGTACTCCTCCATCGAGGCGCCGATCCGCTCCAGCTGGTCGATCATCGCCTGCTTGCGGCTCGCGACCTCCTCGCGGACGACACCCTCCGGGGCCGGGATCTCGGCGGCCTCGACCAGCTGGGCCAGGGCCTTGTCCCGAGCGGCGTAGATCTGCTCGACCTGCTTGCCCTGGGTGACCCGCGCCCGCAGATCGCCGCGCAGCTCCTCGATCGTGTCGAACTCGCTGGCCATCTGGGCGAACTCGTCGTTCAGCTCGGGCAGCTCCTTCTCCTTGACCGTGCGCACGGTCACCGCCACGTCGGCGTCGCGACCGGCGAAGTCGCCGCCGACCAGCTGGGTGGTGAAGGTGGTGTCCTCGCCGGCGGCCAGGCCGACGACTGCCTCGTCCAGGCCCGGCAGGAGCTGCTTGCTGCCCACCTCGTGGGAGATGTTGCTCGCCTGACCGCCCGGCACGTCCTCGCCGTCGACGGTGGCGTTCAGGTCGATCTGGACGTAGTCACCCTCGGCGGCGGCCCGCTCGACGGTCTTGAGGGTCGCGAAACGCTCCCGCAGGTTCTTCACCTGCTCGTCGATCTCGCTCTCGTCGATCTGCAGCTCGTCGACGGTCACCTCGATGGTGCTCGCGTCCGGGATGGTGATCTCCGGACGGACGTCGACCTCGGCAGTGAAGTTCAGCGAGTCACCGTCGTTGAACTCGGTGATCTCGACCTCCGGGCGCCCCAGCGTCTTCAGGTCGTGCTCGCGCACCGCGGCGAGGATGTTCTCCGGGATGGCCTCCTGGACCGCCTCGTTGAGGACGGTGCCCCGGCCCACCCGCTGGTCGATCACCGCGGTCGGCACCTTGCCCCGGCGGAAGCCCGGAACCTGGACCTGCGAACCGATCTCCCGGTACGCCTTCTTGAGGCTCGGCTCGAGCTCGACGAACGGCACCTCGATGGCGAGCCGCACGCGCGTCGGGCTCAGAGTCTCGACGGTGCTCTTCACAGGCGTACTCCTTGACGGATCTCAGTTGAGTCTGGGCGTGATTCAGCCCATCGAGTGTAGGCGAGCCGGCCTGACGCTCCGGCATCGCCCGGGGACCGCACTGGGCGGCACCCGGGGCGGCCCGGCCGCGGACGACAGTCGGGGTGGCGGGATTTGAACCCACGGCCCCTCGCTCCCAAAGCGAGTGCGCTACCAAGCTGCGCCACACCCCGTGGCGACGTGCAGTCTATGCCGTCGCCACGCCTCAGGTGGTGCCGGGGCGTCCCCCACCCGGACACATCGCCCGAAAATCACCATTCCACCCACCCGGGTGCCACCAAGATCCGGTGGACGATCCAAGATCCGCACAACATCACTGATGTAGTGGTCTCCTTGCACGGCGAGGCCACTACATCCCGGATGTTGTGCGGATCTTGGAGGCGTCATGCCGCGGCGTCGGGGACGACGCGGCACCGCGGGGCGGAGGCGCGGTTAGCCGTCGGGCTCCGGCATTGGGTACGCTAGGGGTGCGTCCTGCTTCGGCGGGATGCACGCGGGCGTAGCTCAATGGTAGAGCTTCAGTCTTCCAAACTGACTACGCGAGTTCGATTCTCGTCGCCCGCTCCGAGTGCGAAGGCCCAGGTGGACCGCATGATCGCGGCACCTGGGCCTTTCACATCTCCCCATCGTGGTGCGGCGCGGTTGGCCGAACCGGCGAACGAAATCCTGGGCGACTGTCCCGCCAAGCGGGACCAACTGCCCGCTGGGACGTTTCGGCATAGCTCCGAGTCGCCCGGCTGATCGACGCCGTGACACCGTCGGCGCGGGTGTGTCTACCGGCCCACTTGGCAAGTAATCCGCATCGCCCGTCGTCACGTTCGACGACGAGCGCGTCGCCCGCCGCCGAATACCGACGGAAGACGCGGCCCTTCCCCTGTTCGAAGCCGTACCCGGCCAGTTGCTCCGCCACGCCCCTGACGAAGTCGTTGAACAACGTTCCCAGGGACATTGAGATGGCCCCTCCAGCTGGCCGGGACGGCAACGAGCAGATCAGCCGCGCAGCTTCGACTGCTGCGCGCGGCCGACAGCGCCAGCCGGGGCGCCAGACGTTCGATGTTCGCCTATGCGGCGCCTGTGCAGACGATGGTGGACGGCCGAGACTATAGCGATGTCATCCGTTGGTGCGGGCGCCCCACGCAGGCAGGTCTTCACTGCCGCTCTGCTCATCGTCGTCGGTGTGCTGGTCCTCTTCGTCCCGGCCGGTGACGAGGGCAGCGTTCTCGTACCCATCAGCGAGGGTCACGGGCTGTCCGCCGTGGACGGGGTCGGCGCAGCGCTGCTGGCGGCCGGCGGCACCTGGCTGGAGGTGCTGGTGGTGCGACGCCTGCCGCACCTCGCCCTACCGCCACGGGTGTTGTTCGCACTTGGCCTGCTGGCCGGTCTCGGCGTGGGGCTCCTGGTCGCCTCGGTCTTCTCGGGGTTCTTCTGGTGGTGGGCCGTCGGCGCCACCATGCTCGGCCTCGCCCTGCTCGTCCTCGTCCCCCTTACGGCACGCCGCTGAGAAGGACGCGCAGGTCACCGGCGCGGCGGCCCTGAGACACAGCAGGGCCCAGGTGAACCGATGGATCTCGGCACCTGGACCCACTCGGCAAAACCGAGTTGCCGTGTCACTTCAGGTGGAACCTCTCGTCGACGGCGAGCGCCGCCAACTGCGGTACGGAGAACGGCAGCTCCGTCAACGCGGGCCGGCTCTCGTCAAGCCGTACGCCCTGCGCCACGAACACCACCACGCCGTCCGGATGCCGGTACGCCGACCACTGGTCCAGCCGGTCGTCGCTGCCCGGTCGGACCACCACGCCGACCCGCGCCGCGCCGACGGTCTCGACCTGGCACTCGCCCCGCATGCCCCAGAACGTCTGGGCCAGGTCGCACGGCTCGGTCGGCATCGGATTGCCGGCGTCGTACACCTCGACCACAACGCGCCCGGTGCTGCGGCCCTGCGCGACGGCCACCGAAGTGGAGTAGCTCCACACGTCGGCGCCGTCCACCCTGGCCTCGAACTGCGCCTGGTGGGTCCGCAGCGTCCGCTGCTCGGCGGACTGACCAGATGGGTCGTCGGGCGTGGTGAAACCGGCGGGTACGACAGCGACAGCCTCGCTGAGCAGGTGCGCTCCCTGGTCGTACTTGGAGCCGGCCCGCGCGGTCCGGTCCTCCTGCGGTTGCCCGTTCGGCCCGGTCGGCCACGGCTCCTTGGTGGCCGGAGCAACCAGCGGCCCACCGCCCGCCGGCTCGTAGACGTGACCGTCCGGAGTGGCGACGGCCGCGAAGCCACTGACCGCCAGCACGACGGCCGCCGAGCCGAGCGACGCCCACACCACGCGCCGGCGGACGTGCGCCCGTCGTGCCGCGCCGAGCGCGGCAGTCGTACTCAATGGTGGTGGCGGGGTGATGCCCGCCATCTCGCTACGCAGCCCCTCGCGGAACTGTTCCTCGTTCATCGCTCCCCCATCTCGATCCCGCTGTAGGTGGGTGCCAGGAGGCCGCGCAACGTGTCGAGCCCGCGTGCCGCCTGGCTCTTCACCGTCCCTGGAGAACACTCCAGCAGCGCCGCGACATCCTCGATCGACAGGTCCTCCCAGTACCGCAGGACCAGCACGGTCCGCTGCCGCGGTGCCACCCGGGCCAGCGCCTGGAGCAACACCAGCCGGCTCTCCGGCGAGTCGGACGGGGCCACCTGCTCGGTGTCCTCGCCGCCCACCCGTTCCCGAAGCCACCAACCGCGGCGGCGCTCGTCGAGGAAGGTCCGGACCAGGATCTGACGCACGTAGCTGTCGAGCACCTCGTGCCGGGAGATCCGGTTCCAGACCCGGTAGAGCTTGACGAACGTGGTCTGGACCAGGTCTTCGGCCCGGTGCCAGTCGCCGCACAGCAGGTACGCGGTGCCGCGCATGGCCCCGGACCGTGCCGCGAAGTACTCGGCGAACGCCTCGTCGCGGTCGCTCATTCAGGCCTCCGATCCCCGTTTCGAGTTAGTCACGCGGGGTCCGGCTCGGAGGGTTGCTCCGAAACTCGCGCAGTTGTCAACGGATCAACGGAGCACCGGACGGGGAGGATATCGACCGGCACGAGCCGGCCCAGCGTGCCGGAGCGACTCCCGCGGGCCGCGGCGAGGACGAGCCCACCGCGGCCCCAGGTTGAGCAGTCGCCGATCGAACTGGCCACGAAGACCGACGGTGGGGCTCGTTCACTACCCGGCCCTACGGCGCGCCAGTTCCGACTAGTCGAGGTAGCTCGGACTGTTCGGCGTGTACCAATCCTGACGTCGAAGCCACTTCAGATAGTTGTCGTAGATCTTCAACAGCCCGTCTGTCGATTCACGGGCGGCCAGAAACTGGTCCAGCTGATCAAAGAGAACCCTAGTGATCCGCCGCTCATCATCCGCGGACGGGCCCTCTGACCCGCCGCTGCCGCTCTCTCCGTTGGCGAGGCGCACTACCAACGCGCGCCAGGTGAGATTGGCGCCGTCGCCGACCTGGACCACCAGCCACTCCCGAAACCCCTGGAGAAGGCCGCCCTGCTGCCCGACGTTCACGCCTTCGAGAAACGCGGCGGTCTGCCCGAACGACCCGTCAACGCCAAGCATCCCGGGGCGCCTCCGAAGTAGCTCTAGAGTGCGTTGCAGTTCCACAGCCCGCACCTCAGAATCCGAACTGGATCGTGTCATTGTATTCCCACAAGCCCTTGTACTCATTGATCGGGACGCCATTTCTGCCGCTGAACGCGTCGAAGACTCGGCCGTCCTTGACAACTACGGTGTGGGTATACCATCCGGTATCCTGGCCCCGATACTTGCCGAGGAAAAAGTTTCCATGCCTGATGGTCACGATCTCACCACCGATCTTTTTCTGAACCTGCGCAGCGACGCGCTCGCAACCAGTGCTGCAGGGAATTTCGGTCTCGGGACGCGGCTTCCATTTCGGGCCGAGGTCCGGGGCGCAGCCAGTGTTGTGGACGAGCACCGGGGTTTTGCCGGCGAGCACATAGTACGTGTGAAGATCCGCGACGGTCAGGTTGTAGGCCTGGCCTCGTCCCACCCATTCGAGGGCCGGGCCGTCGACGGCCACGCCCTCGCCGGTAGCGGTGCGCAGAACGTCGCCACGGTCGAGCTCGGCGGCCGGCTGCCACTGCCTGTCGGTGGCGTTCCAGAACGGATGGTCCTCGGTCGTCGCCAGGACCTTGCCGTCGACCGACAGCGCCACCATGTCGTCCTCGTGGACCCACAGGTGACCAACCGTCCGCGGCCCCTGCTCACCGGTGACCGGGTCGGTCGCCAGCACCTCGTCACCGACCTTAATGTCCTTGATCGGCTTCGTGCTGCCGTCCGCCATCAGGACTTCGGTCGTGCCGGCGAAGCTGCACGGGCCGCCCTGCTGCCACACCGGCTTGAGGCCGGTCTGCGTCGGTAGCTGGGCACCGGGGGGCAGCGCCGCGCGTCCCAGGGCCGTCATGCCGACCGGCAGGGCGACTCCGTCGTCGTCGGGCAGGGGCATCATGGTCGCCCAGTAGCCAGGCCACAGGACGTCCTGAATCCACTTGTGGCATGCCTCGTCGTCGATCTCCCCGCAGACCTGCATCGCCAGTTGGAACTCCTGGTGCAGGACCTGACTGGGGTCCCAGCCGGCGGCCATGCCGAGCACTTCCGCCTGGGAGTCGGCCCAGAGCTCGGTGAACCGGTCCAGGTCGATGGTCGGCGGTACGAGGATGACGTGACCCAGGATGTTCGGGTTCTTCTGCTTCATGACGCTGCTGCACTTGATGGGCCAGCAGGTCTTCTTCTTGCTGTTCTTGCGGTTGGCCTTCTCGTTGCCGACCTGGTAGTCGGGGCAGCCGCCCACGATCTCGGCACAGTCGGCGGGGATGAGGCCGCTGGGGTCGCTGAAGGTGGTGGGGTTGTTGTTGGAGTAGGCGTAGCCGTGCCACTGCTGCGGATCGCTCAGGTCCTGCAGCGGGTCGACGCTGACGAACCGTCCGATCGTGGGGTCGTACTCCCGTGCCCCGAGGTGGGTCAGGCCGGTGTTGTCGATGGTGCCGCCCACGAAGCCCTTGCTGTTGGGCCAGGCGACACCGGTGCCACGGTCCTTCCCGTACGGCAGTTGCCGCCGGATGCTCGCCTGCTGCGACGTGTCGTTGACGCTGACCTGGGCAGTCCCGTGGTTGTCATTGCTGAGCCAGCTCAGGCCGGCGGTGGTGCGGGAGGCGATGGTGGCGCCCGCGTGGGCGTAGTAGCGGGTGCACGCGGTGGAGGCGGTGCTCTTGGTGTAGCGGATCTCCTGACCCGGGAGGTAGAGGGTGCTACCGGTCGGGTCGCGGCGGATGAGCCGCTTGCCGTCCGCGTCGTAGACGAAGCTGGTCGCCCCGGTGCTGTCGGCGGAGGTCTGCAGGCGACCCTCGACGTCCCAGGTCAGGGTCTGCGTGCCCGAGGAGTCGGTGGGTCGGGTGAGGGTGTTGCCGCTCTTGTCGTACGTGTAGGAGCCGGTACGGGCGCCGGTGGTGGCGGAGAGGGCATGCGGTTGCGGACTGCGCGCCGCCGGGTAGGCGTAGTCGGTGGTCGCGTTCCCGGTACTGGTGTGCTCGGTGTGGGTACGCCGGTTGCCGACGTTGTCGAACGTCCAACTGTGCCAGTACTTCGCCGGGCCGCCCAGGCCGGCGACGGACGGCGCGGTGCCGCAATCCCCACTGGCCGGGGTCCACGCCTCGGTGAGTCGGCGCAGCTGGTCGTAGCCGAAGCACTGCGTGTCATCGACCGGATCGGGCGTGACGTCCTGGGTCTTGACGATGTTGCCCGTGGGGTCGTACGTGTAGCGCACGTCGGCGACGATGTTCGGCGCCACCGTGTCGCGGTCGGTGCGGATCCCGGTCAGCCGACCGGTCTCCAGTTCGCGGGTGAACGCCTGCCAGACGCGTCCGCCGCTGCCGGTCCAGAAGCGGTACTGGTCCACCTGGCCGAGCGCGTTGTAGTCGGTGCCCTCGACGTACGACTGGTTGCTCGTTCCGTAGATCGTGTCGACTGTGGTGGGCAGCCCGAGGTCGTTGTAGCCGTACGTCAGGGTCTCCGCGGGGAGGCCGCTGTTGGTGGACGGGAAGGTACTCGACGCCAACGAGCCGTCCCGGTTCCAGCTGCTGGCGAAGGTGTAGGTGCCGGCGATGCCGGTTTCCGAGGCGGGGATGACAACGGAGATGCCGGTGGGCTGGTAGGCGTCCGTGTAACCGGTCGTCTTGACCTGGTACGAGCTCGACCCCACGAACCGGGTGCTCTGGGTGAGCTGGCCCTTGGCGAGGGTGTCGTACACCCACTGGGCCCGCATGGTCCCACCGACCTGGTCGTCGTAGACGGCGCGCTTACGGTTCAGCGGGTCGTACAGGTACGCGAGTTTCTTCCCTCGACCGTCGGTGGTGGTGGCGGTGCGACCGGCGTTGTCGTACGTGAGGCTGGTGACGCCCGCGTCGGGATCGTCCACCGTCTTCTGCCGGCCGCGGATGTCGTAGGTGTACGTCCAGTCGTTGCCCGCCGGGTCGGCGAAGCTCGTCAGCTGACCCTTGCGGTTGAAGGTGTAGGTGCTGGCGTCCCAACTGCCGGCGGTGCCCGGTGTCGGCACGGTCCCCCGGTACTGCCGCAACTGCACGGTGCGGCCCCGGGCGTCGGTGACGGTCGAGGTGGCGGTGCCGCCCGCCAGCGGGGTGACGTCGGTGCGGTCGCCGGCGTAGTAGGTGCTGGACCTCCACTTCTCGACGTCGTAGGGCTGGAAGACCGTCGCGGTGACCCGCCCGGCACCGTCGTACACGGTCAGGTCCTGGGTGGGGACGAAGGCCCGCTCGGTCGCCGTGACCAGGGTGGTGCCCGGCGCACCGGCTGCGTGGTACGGCGCGAAGGTCTTCACCTGTCGACCGGCGGTGTCGTAGAACACGTCGGTGAGCAGGCGACCGCCGGAGGGCGACGGCGCCTGGGTCTGCCGGTTGCGCAGCAGCCCGTCGTAGAAGGTGTACGCCGTGACGTAGTCGCCCTTCGCGTTCAGTTTCGAGGCGGAGACCACGGTGGCGGCGTCGTTACGGACGTGGTACCCGTAGGTCAGGTCGGCGGTGTCGGTGCCCTTCGTCCTACCCGGCAGCCACACGGCAGTGAGCCGGCCCAGACCGTCGTACGTCACGTCGGTGCGTTTGCCGTTCGCGTCCACCACCGACGTCGCCGTGCCCCAGGCCGGTTCGATCGTGGTGGTCAGCACGTGCTGGAGCGGATTGGTCACCGCGGTCGACGTCACCGGGCCCCCGCTGGCCGGGGTGTAGGCGGTCTTCGTCTCGTAGCTCAGCGCGTCCCGTGACGAGGTCATCCGGCCCTGCGCGTCGTACCCGGCCTGGTTCACCGTGGTGAAGGTCGGCGCGCCCGCGTTCCAGGCCTCCATCTCCTCGGTGCGGGTGGTCAGGCCCCTGGTGGCCGCCTCCTCGAAGGCGTTGCCGTCGTACCAGGTCCGGGTCTCACCGATGACGTCGTCCTCGGTCAACGATCCGGGGGTGGCGGCGTCGGCGCACTTCACCGCGTAGCGCTGAACCCGGTGGACCCGGTCCATCAGCCAGTTCGTGGTGTTGCGCGGCGTGTAGTCCGTCTTGGTGCACTGCTCGTCTCCGGCGACCTTGTCGTCGCCGAAGTCATCGACGCTGACGGCCATCCCGTACGCGTCGTAGCTGGTGGTCGTCCGGGTGACACGCTCACCACGGCCGGCGTCGAGCGTGGTGTACGCGCGGGTGGTGCCCACCCGGAGAATCCGGGCGCTGACGGTGTCCCCGTTGATCGTCCGGCTGGCGGTCGCCGCGGACGCCCACGGATCACTGGTCTGCCGGGACACCACCGGGCCGGTCGGCCCGTTGAACGTCCTGGTCTCCCGAGGCGTACCGGCGTACCAGTCCTCGTCGGCGATCCCGTCGATGGTGACCGACCTGGTGCCGCCGGTCGGCGCGGCGCGGTCGCCGTTCATGCCCCGGAAGTAGCGGGTCTCCGTGTACGACTGTTCGCCCGTGTCGCCGACGGTGACCCCGACCCGGCCGTAGCCACGGAAGTCGGACCAGGTCTTGTGCTTCGGGTCGACGAGCCCGTCGTCGTCGTTGTAGTGCCAGGCCGCGCCGTCGTAGTAGTCGTACTTGTAGGCGACGCGAGGGCTGCCCTGCGGCGGCGCCCCGCCGGTGTTGTCGTTCTCGTAGACGGTCGTCACCACGTACTTGTGGAACCAGTCGGTCACCGGTTTCTGGTAGCCCTCCGGCATCCAGATGACCGGGTAGCACCGTCGGGTGTTCGTGTGGGGTGTCGGCGTCTGACCGGCGACGCAGTCGGGTGCCGAGTAGGTGACGCTCGTGGTGCCGCCCGACTCGGTGCGGATCTTCGCGATCCGCATCCAGTTCATCGCCGCGGCGAAGTCGATCGTGTCCACCCGGTTGGAGAGTTGGACCGGGGTGAACTCGATGTCGGGCACGGTGCTGGTGGCACCGGCCAGACCGGTGTGGGAGATCTTGTCCAGCCACAGACCGGCCCGGGTGCCGTCACCGGGGTCCGGGAAGGTGTGGCCGAATGTCCACCGCTCCACGTTGCGGTAGCCGGTGCCGTTGCGCACCTGGGTGGTCACCGAGGCGAGCCGCTTGGTCGTCCAGAACGTCGGAGAGAAGGTGTCCTCGCAGGAGCTCCCGGTGCACTCGCTGTCCCAGGGGGTGTCCGGCCAGCGCACCTCGTCGTGGGTGGTGCAGCTGCTCAGGCAGCGGTCCGCCTCGGTGAGCTCGACCCGCAGTGGGGCCGGCGTGTTGAGCACCGACTCCACGCCGTCGTCGCGCCGGGTGCCGTAGTCGATCCGGTCCAGCCAGCCGCCCCGGTCGTAGCTGGCGGCGTCGTCGGCGTCCCGGTTGCGACCGTACTTGTTGGTCTCCTTCACGTACCAGTACGACATCGAGTTGCCGTGCAGGTCGACGACGTAGTCGAGGTTCCAGCGCCAGGCCTGCGTGCAGTCCGAATCGGCGTACCTGGTGGCGTGGCAGGGCTCCCCCGTCTCGTTGCCGAACACCGGCATCGTCCACGTCGAGTTGGTCACCGGGTTGCCGGACGTCCAGCCGGGCAGACGGTGGGCGCCGAACCAGTACTGCTTGCCGTCGGTGGTGGTGACCACCCAGTACTCGCCGTCGTTGTCGCCGTTGACCGCGCCGGTCTTGCGCTCGATCCGGGAGCCGTCGTCGTTGCGCAGGTGCCAACGGTCTTCCGACGAGTTGTAGATCAGCTCACCGGAATGGCCGCTGAGCGACAGCGTGGCGTTGTTGGTTTCCCAGCACTGGTCACCGGTCTCCAGCTCGTTGTTGGCGGTGCCGTCCATGTCCTCCGCGCAGGACCGGTAGCGCCGCTCGATGTAACCCCCGAACCCGGCCTCGAAGCCCTCGCCCACCCAGGACGGCTGGTTGTTGGACGCCGCGTGGCGACCGTCGACGGACTGGGACGAGTAGCTCAACTCCAACTGCGGGGCGGGCCCACCGGGGGCCGGCGGCACCCGCATCGGGTACGACCAGGTGAAGGCGCCCGAGTGTCCGCCAGCTGACCAGGTCGACGACGGCTGCAACGGGGTGGCCGAGTAGTCACCGGCGGGCCCGGACGCGGCTGCCGCCGCCGCGACCAGACTGGTGGCCGCGCTCACCTGAACCGTCGCGGTGACCGTCTTCGCGGCGGGATCGTTTCGGGAGGGCAGCGGCGTACCCGCGCACTGCTTCTTCGCTGGGGTACGCAGCGCGCACTCCGGCAGCGCCACCAGCCGCAGCCGGCTCGCCCAGTCGGCGCCGTACGCGCTCGCGAACGAGCGGTAGTCCACTGTGACGTCGACCGGGCCCGCTGCGGTCGCGCCGTCCGCCCGGTTGACCGAGAAGAGGGCACCGCGGACCCCGGCGCGGTCCGTGGTGGCCCGGTCATGGATCTCGACCCGTACCCTGCGCGGTCCCGCCGTCGCCGAGCGGTTCGTGGTGGCGGGGGCGGCCAGCCGTACCGATGAACCGCCGGCCCGGACCTTCTCCCCCGTCGCCGCGGTCGACAGGTCGACCACTGCCGCACCCGCCGCCGGCCAGACCGCCGCCGGCTTGGCGCTCGCCGGCGCCGGCTCGGCGGCCTTGCCGGCCGGGCGGGCCTGCACAGCGGTGACCGGAACCGTTGACACCGCCTTGGGCGTGGGTGGTCGGTGCGCCGCGGCCTGGGCGGCGGGCACCGGCGCGACCAGCAGGTTCGCCACCAGGGCGGTCACGACGACGGCCGCGATGCCCGAGCGGCGGCCGGCACGGCGGCGACTGGCCCGCTGGATGAGAGAGGCGAACGCGGCAACAGGCGCAGGCGAAAACCAACCAGGCATCAGCAACCCCCGTGATCAAGCCCGGATAGTGGGCCAGACATTAGAGATCGAGTAGCGGCACTGTAAAGAGCCGTCACAACTTGCGAGAACAAGCAGGACATCTGACCTAATTGATTGATCGCGACCACGTTCCGTGAGCTTCGCCCCGGCGGGTCCGCGCCACCCCGTCTCTTGACAGTTGTCGATCTGTGCACTGGTGTAAGGACCACGCACATCTACGTCCGTCACAGGAGGGCACATGATCGTCCGACGACGGTGGACAGCTGCCGCCACCACAGCGATCCTGATCAGCGCGGTGCTGTCCCATCCCGGTTCGGCAGCGGCGGCACCCGCTGCCCCGGCCAGCCCGATCACCCTGACCGCCACCGAGACCGCCCTGGTCCGGGTCCAGCTCCGCGATCAGGCCCAACTGGACCGGCTCGTCGCCGCCGGCGCGGACCTGGCCAACCGACCCCGCGCCCGCGACGGGCGGATCCTCGCCGACCTGGTGCTCACCGGTACGCAGCTCGCCGAACTGACCGCGCAGGGCGCGACCGCCGTGCAGGTCGTGCAGCGTGCCGGAGACGGCACCCGGAACTACGCCGACAGCGTCCGCGCGGCTCAGGCCCGCACCGCCGCCGGCCTGCGTACGCCGGCCGCCGGCCAGCGGTCCACCGCCGCCGCCACTGCCGTGGACACCCTCCAGGTGCAGCAGGCGTACTGGTGGACCATCGGAGGGCAGACCTTCCTGCAGGCCCAGGTGGCCACCACCGCCACCGACGACCCGGACGTGGAGATCACGGTCAGCTGGCGGACGGCGGACGGCGCCACCGGGTCGTTCCCGCTGTACCGGTTCGAGGACTCGGGCGAGTACCAGTACCACTACAACCTTCCCCAGCCGGTGCCGAACCGGCCGGTCCAGTTGACCGCCACCTCCAGCCTCGGCGGGGTCAGCCGGGTGGTCACGCCGGCGCTCTGGCCGAACGTCTCCCCGCCCCCGCTGCCGGCCGGCTACCAGAAGGACTTCATCGACGCGTACCTCACGCCGATCGACATCCAGGCGCGGATCAAGCGCCTGGCCCGCCAGTACCGGGACCTCGTCGACGTGATCGACCTGCCGAACAGGACCCAGGGATACCGACGCAACGCCGCCGGCTACCTGGGCGACCCGGCGGTGGCCGCCGTGGTGGTCGAGTCGGTCCGCTTCGGCGACCAGAACATGAACGGCGTACAGGTGCGGACGGTCGACCCGGGCCGGGCGAACCGACCGCTGACCGTCAACTACCGCGACCGCGTCCTCACCGTCTCGCTGGCCACCGACACCGCTGGCAAGACGGTGAGCACCACCGACGAGGTGGCGGCGGCGATCAACGCCCGCCAACCGGAGCGGTTCCGGGCCACCGTCGAGGACGGCTCGGCCGGGCTGCCGATGCCCGTCGCCGGCCCCACCCGACTCGACGACGGCCTCCAGGGCACCGAGGTGCCCGCCCGGCCGTGGACGGTGCAGGCGCTGCGCCTCGGCGTACACCGGGACGGCTCCCGGGTCGGGGTGCTCGCGTACTCCCAGGAACACGCCCGCGAGTGGGCCACCCCACTGGTGACGCTGGAGTTCGCCGAGCGGATGCTGGCCAACGCCCGCACCGACCCGGCCACCCGTGAACTGCTGGAACAGGTCGACATCTTCGTCATCCCGACGGTCAACCCGGACGGCGCGAACTACTCGTTCAACGACTTCAACTTCCAGCGCAAGAACCTGGTCAACCACTGCACCGGGGCGGCCCGCGACCCGAAGAACCGCACCTCGTGGGGCGTCGACATCAACCGCAACTACACCGTCGGGTCGTACTTCGACGGCTACGTGGGCGCCAGCGCGAACTGCCTGTCCGGCAACTACGCGGGCACCGCCGAGCTGTCCGAGGCGGAGAGCAGCAACGTGATCGCGCTCGCCAAGGACCACCCGAACATCAAGTTCGCGATGAACGTGCACTCCTACGGCGGGTACTTCATGTGGCCGCCCGGGGCGTACCGGGCCGATGGGCGGATCACCCTGCCCCGGCCGTCGATCGACGAGTCGACGCTGTTCCTCAACAGCGCCCGGCGGATCGTCGGCGCCATCGCACAGGAGCGCGGCACCGTGACCTGGCCGTCGCAGACCGGACCGGTCGCCGACGTGCTCTACTCCGCCGCCGGCAACTCGGCCGACCAGCTCTACTACGAGCTGGGCATCTTCGCCTGGGACTTCGAGGTCGGCAACGACCGGTGGAACCCGGCGACCAACCAGTGGGAGGGCGTCGGCTTCCAGCCGCCGTTCGACGAGGCGCACGGCGAATCCCAGGAGTACGCCGGCGGACTGGTGGAGATGGTCCGGGTGGCCCGCGACTACGCCGCCGCGGAATCCGCCGGCTGATCCCTCAGCGGGTGCCGCGTCCACTCATTGGGCGCGGCACCCGCTGGGCGGATTTCACCCGTTTCCGCCAGATGCCTGGCGGGTAGGGGCCCTGCATGGACACCAACATCACAGCCCACCTGGTGGGCGGCCCCCGAGACGGCAGCACGCACGAGACCGGCGACGAGGCACTCGTCGAGGTGAAGATCGACGGCCTGATGCACCGCTACATCAGGACCACCAAGCAGCACGACGATGGTCGACCGCTCTACAACTACGACGGCGCGGTCGCCCCGGACGGCGGCGAGCCCGGCGTCGAGGACCCGGCCGCCCGGGTCGCGTCGCCCCGAGCCGACGCCGAGGGGCACGGCGGCACCCACTGACCGCTGCACCATCGCGGGCACCCGAGCCCTCGAAGGAGGTACCGGTCGGAGCGGCCGGCCACGGATGAACCGCTACCGGCCGGGTAAGCAGCGACCTTGCCTGGTGGGGAGACGACCGGGTGCACGGGTGGGCGGGCATCGACCGGCCCGCCCGTGCACGCTCCGGATCAGTTCGAGGAGATCCAGTTCCAGGCCGAGACGACCCACTCGGTCTGCTGGAGCCACGCCACCCCCAGGCCGGCGAGAAAAACCGCCGTCGCCAGGTGGGCACCCCGGGCGCTGCGCCGGACCCGGCCCAGCTGCCGTTCCAGCACCACCCTGCCGACCAGCCGGGACAGGGCGAACAGGCCGACCGCCACCAGCAGGCTGAGCACCAACACCAGCAGCGGGCCGCTCAGGTCACCCTGGCCGGACAGCGCCCAGATCCCCCAACACACGAACGCGAAGAGGCCGGCCGCCGCGCTCCACTCACCGCCGCGCCGCAGTTGCGCCATTCGCGAGCTCAGCGAGCGGCGTGGCACCGGCCCGTCGGGCCAGCCCGTGCCGGTCGGCTCCTCGGCGACCACCGGGAACGGCTCCGTCCGCGGGGTGCGCGGCTGACCCACCGGGGCGACCCCCCGACGGAACCCGTCGCGCTGCGGCGGCACCCCGACGCCGGCCTGCGGTGGCACCTCCACGGTCCGCTCCGCCCACGGCTGCGTCTGGTCTGCCATCTCGTCCTCCCCCTGACCGACGGCAACGACACCGCCTGGATTCGAGGGTAGCCAGCCGGCAAATCGGTCGCCGACCCCGGCCGGGACGCGCAGCCCACGACGGTGCCGGATCACACCGGGCAGGGTACGGTCGGCTGATGGGTGACAGCGACCGACGACGGCGACGGCTGCGCCACCCCGCCGACTCCGAGACGGCCCGACCGGGTGCCGACGGCCCGGCCGCCAGCACCGCGGGCGTGCACGACGGTGACGACCCGCCCGCACGACGCAGGGGCGCGGGCGGCGACGAGCGCGACGGCGAGCGGGGGCTGCGCGGGTTGGTCGGTTCCGGCTCGTCCCAGGTGGGGCTGAGCGCCGCGCTACGGGCCCGGGATGCGGCCCGCCCCAACGACGACGACCTGGCCGAGGCGGAGGCCCGCGTGGTGGTGGTCCGCCGCAACTGGGTGCCCCGCGAGGAGCTGCCCCGCTCGCCGCGCTGAGCGCCGCCCGTCAGGGCAGGTCGGGCAGCTTGCGGGTCTGCTCGTACTCGGCCACCTGGGCGATCCGGCGAGCGTGCCGCTCGTTGCCGGAGAACGGCGTGTTCAGGAACGCCTCGACGATGGCGGTCGCCTCGTCCAGCGTGTGCTGGCGGGCACCGACGGCGACCACGTTCGCGTCGTTGTGCTGGCGGGCCAGCTGAGCGGTCTCGACGCTCCAGGCCAGCGCGGCGCGGACGCCGGCGATCTTGTTCGCGGCGATCTGCTCACCGTTGCCGGAGCCACCGATGACCACTCCGAGGCCCGTCTCGTCGGCCACCACCTGGTCGCCGGTGTGCAGGCAGAACGTGGGGTAGTCGTCGTCCGGGTCGTAGGCGTGCGGGCCGACGTCGACCACGTCGTACCCCTGCATGGCCAGGTGGTTGGCCAGGTGCACCTTCAACTCGAAACCGGCGTGATCGGATCCCAGGTAGACGCGCATACCGGGAAGTCTGTCAGGCCGCGCCCGGGGACGTCACAGGGGCGTCCCCGGGCGCGGGTTCGTCACACGGTCGTGCGGACGGCGCTCATCGCGGCAGCTCGGCGACGACCAGACCGCCGCGCGCCTTCGGGGTGAACCAGGTGCTCTTGCGGGGCATCTTCTCCCTGGCCAGGTTGACGGCGACGAAATCCGCCACGGTCACCGGGGCGATCAGGATGGCCAACTCGGCCCGCCCGGCGTCCACCTCACCGGTGAGCCAGCTCGCCGGGTAGTCACCGCCAACGTAGGTGATCCGCTTGTCGCCCGGGTCCAGACCGAGCGCGTCGCGCAGCACCAGACGCTCGACCAGGGCGTGGTCCAGGTTCTCCAGGCGGGCGGAGGCCGTGGCGGGCAGGCGCACCGCGTACCCCTGGCCGTCGAGGCGGAGGTGCACGGTGCCGCCGGTCGCCGGGACCTCGACCGGGCCGTCGATCGGCTCGACCTCGGCGCCCGCGGCCCGCAGCCGGTCGAGCAGCTCGGCGGGGGTGGTGGTCAGCTCGCTGACCAGCCGGTTGTACGGCTGGATGGCCACCGACGCGGGAGTGGTGACCACGGCCAGGAAGCGCGGCAGCCCTCCGGTCTGGGCGGCCAGGCTGCGGTGGTTGCCGTCCGCGACGACCAGGTCGCCGCCACCGGCGAGCGCTGTCAACGTGGTCTGCTCCGGGCCGGGGCCGAGCAGCCAGATCGCGTGCGTGCGCCCCGCCTGGTCGGTGTCCGTCGCGGCGGGCGCACCGGCCGCGTCGGTCGCCGCCGCGAGCGCCGCGTGCAGCTCATCGCCACGCCCGGTCTGCAGCAGGAGTACGGGTGAGAGCAGGTGGCCCAGCGCGTCGGCCAGCGCCACCCGCTCGCGGACCTTGGCGATGAAGACGTCCTCGTTGCGGATGACCAGGCCCGGCTCGTCCGCCCGGGTGGAGATCTGGTCGGTGTCCACCATCGCGAACATCCCGTACGCCGGCTCCTCGCCGGGCGCGCTGATCCGGTAGAGCACCACCACCTGCTCGGCGGGGGTGTAACTGCCGTCGGCCTTGGCTTCGGCGAGGCGGGACACCGCGTCCGGCAGCGCGTCGAGGAACGACTTGCCCAGGCTCTGCGGGGCGCGATGCGGCATTTCGATGCCGAGAGCACTGTGCGGGTTCGACTCGATGATCGCGGTGATCTCCGCGTCGTCGGCGAACTCGTCGTAGTTCTGCGCGCCGGTGCCGCCAGTGGTGACCCAGGCCCGGGTGATCGGATGCACGACCGTCATACCCACTGACGCTACCGGCGACGGTGTCGCCGCCGACGGGGACCCGCAGGGCGTCCACCAGATGAAAGCGCCCTGTCGGTCAGCCGGCGCGGTCGGACGTGCCCCGGCGGTGTCGACCCGCGCTCACCGGCCCACCGTTGCCGCGTCGACCGCTCCCGATCGGCCCGGTGTTCACGGAGCGGCGGGGCGACGTGGGCGGCCCCGGCACGGGACGGTCCGGGGGCGGCGTCGGAACGGGCCTCGGGTTCAGCGGCGGCGTCGGCACCGGACGCGGCGGAGCCGGCGGCGGGGGCGCGGGTTCGGCCGGTGCCGCCCCCGACGGCACCAGCGCCGGCACGTCCGCCGGCACGGCGTCGGCGGGCGACGGGAGCGGGTCGACCACCGCGGGCGGGGTGAGCCGGGAGGTCACCGGGACCCGCGCCACGCCCACCACGATGGGCGGCGCGAGCAGATCCACCAGATGGGCGGGAAGATCCGGGCGGACCGTCGGCCAGCGGGAGTCGTCGACGGACCAGTAGTCCGCGCCGGGAGGTTCGATCACCCCCTGCCGGGTCGACTGTTCGTCACCGGACGCGCGGTGCTTGGCCATCGGGAATGCCTCCACGAGCTGCGGCGTGCGGCCCTACGGGTCGCTGCGGCGGACACCGAGGGAAACGACGCCGCCCGCCTCCCGGTGACGCCACGACCGCCCGCCGACCTCGGCACCCGACCCGAAACGCCCCCGTCCACGCAGCTGAAGCGGCACGGACGGGGGCGCGGTGGCCGTCGCTCAGTCGAAGATCGGGTCCTGCTCCCGGGTGCGCTTGAGCTCGTAGAAGCCCGGGGTGCCGGCGACCAGCAGCACGCCGTCCCAGAGCCGGCCGGCGGCCTCCCCCTTCGGAGCCGGGGTGATCACCGGGCCGAAGAACGCGACAGGAGCGCCGTCCGGGCCGGGCGCGTGCACGACCGGAGTGCCCACGTCCTGTCCGACCGGGCGCATGCCCGCCTCGTGGCTGGCCCGCAGCGCCTCGTCGTAGTCGGTGCTGTCGGCGGCCGCGGCCAGCGCCGGGTCCAGGCCGGCGTCGGTGAGCGCGGCCACGTACAGCTCGGTGTTCCGCTCCTGCTTCTGCAGGTGGATCCGGGTGCCGAGCGCGGTGTAGAGCGGGCGCAGCACCTCGTTGCCGTGGCGCTGCTCGGCGGCGATGCAGAGCCGCACCGGGCCCCACGCCGTCTTCAGGAACTCCTTGTACTCCTCGGGCAGTTCCTCGCGGCCGTCGTTGAGCACGGCGAGGCTCATCACGTGGAACCGGATATCCACATCCCGGACCTGCTCGACCTCGAGCAGCCAGCGTGAGGTGATCCATGCCCACGGGCAGGCCGGGTCGAACCACATGTCGGCGGTGACACGTTCGGTCACGGTGAGATCCCTTCACAACGGGTGGCGCCGGGAGTCGGCGTCTCAGAAGAATCTTCACCCCGCAGCACATCGACCGGCACCCGAATGAGAGCGTGACCTCGGCCACCGCGGGCTGCCCGTACATGGAAGACTCGAATCGGGCCGGCCGTCACGAGCGGTAGGCGAACGGGCGCCGCCGGGCGTACGGCGACACGTGGGATGGAGACGAACAGTGCCGGGAGTGCGCAACCTGACGCAGGTCGAGGCGACCGAGCGGGCACGCCTGCTCAACGTGACGGGGTACGACATCAGTCTGGACCTGTCCACCGCCGTGCTGGCGGCCGACGGTCGCACGTTCTCCTCGACGACCGAGGTTCGGTTCCGCTGCTCCGAACCGGGGGCGAGCACGTTCATCGAGTTGGCCGCCGAGTCGGTGCGGTCCGCGACGCTGAACGGCACGCCCGTCGACCTCTCCGACTGGTCCGCCGAGAAGGGCCTGACACTGTCCGGTTTGGACAGCGACAACGTCCTGGTGGTCGAGGCCGACTTCGGTTACTCCAACAGCGGTCAGGGCCTGCACCGGACGGTCGACCCGGTGGACGGGGAGACGTACCTGTACAGCCAGTTCGAGACGGCCGACGCGCAGCGGGTGTACGCCTGCTTCGACCAGCCCGACCTGAAGAGCGTCTACACCTGGCACGTCACCGTGCCGGCGCACTGGCGGGCGGTGTCCAACATGCCCGTGCAGCGCGAGGAGCCGGCGGGTGAGGCGCTCAAGACGCTGCACTTCGCCGAGTCGCCCCGGATGAGCACCTACATCACGGCGATGTGCGCCGGGCCGTACCACGAGGTGCGCGACGCCCACGACGGCATCGACCTGGGGGTGTTCTGCCGGGCGTCGATGGCGCGGTACCTGGACTCCGACGACCTGTTCCTGATCACCAAGCAGGGCTTCGACTTCTTCCACGAGAAGTTCGGGGTGCGCTACCCGCTGCCGAAGTACGACCAGCTCTGGGTGCCCGACTTCAACGCCGGCGCGATGGAGAACTTCGGCTGCGTGACGCACGCCGAGTCGCACTACCTGTTCCGCTCGCAGGTCACCGACTTCGAGTACGAGCAGCGGGCCAACACGATCCTGCACGAACTGGCCCACATGTGGTTCGGTGACCTGGTCACCATGCGCTGGTGGAACGACCTGTGGCTCAACGAGTCGTTCGCCGAGTGGGCCAGCCACTGGTGCAACACCAACGCGACCCGGTTCACCGAGGCGTGGACGACCTTCCTGTCCATCCGGAAGAACTGGGGCTACCGGCAGGACCAGCTCTCCTCCACCCACCCGGTCTACACCGAGATGCCGGACATGGAGGCCGTGGAGGTCAACTTCGACGGCATCACCTACGCCAAGGGCGCGAGCGTGCTCAAGCAGCTTGTCGCCTACGTGGGTGAGGAGCCGTTCGTGGCCGGGCTGCGGGCCTACTTCGGCAAGCACGCCTGGGGCAACGCCACCTTCGACGACCTGCTCACCGAACTGGAGGCCGCATCCGGCCGGGAGCTGCGCAAGTTCGCCGCGCAGTGGTTGGAGACCGCGCAGGTCAACACGCTGCGACCGGAGGTGACCATCGGGGCGGACGGCACGTACGAGCAGGTGCTGGTGCGACAGGAGGCGCCGGCGGCGTACCCGACGCTGCGTACGCACCGGATCGGCGTGGGCCTGTACGACCTGACCGACGGGCGGCTGGTCCGTCGGGAGCGGTACGAGGTGGACGTGACCGGCGAGCACACGGATCTCGCCCCGCTGCGCGGTGTCCGGGCGGCCGACGTGCTGCTGCTCAACGACGACGACCTCAGCTACACCAAGCTGCGCCTCGACGAGCGCTCGATGGCGACAGTGGTGCAGCACATCGGTGGCTTCGACTCGTCGCTGGCCCGCGCGCTCTGCTGGACCGCCGCGTGGGACATGATCCGCGACGCCGAACTGTCCGCCCGCGACTACGTGGCGCTGACGCTGAGCGGGCTGCCCGCGGAGACCGACATCAACCTGGTCACCGCCACCCTGCGGCAGGCGACCACCGCGCTCACCCTGTACGCCGACCCGGCCTGGGCGCCCACCGGCTGGGCCGACCTGGCCCGTACCGCCCGCGACGCGCTCGCCGCCGCCGAGCCCGGCAGCGGGTTCCAGTTGGCCTGGGCCCGCGCGTTCACCTCGGCGGTCCGCTCCGAGGAGGACCTGGCGACGCTGCGGGGTTGGTTGGACGGCACCGGCGTGCCGGCCGGGCTGACCGTCGACACCGAGCTGCGCTGGTCGGTCCTCGCCGCGCTGGTGGCCAACGGTGCCGCCGGCGCCGCCGAGATCGAGGCGGAGCTGAGCGGCGACCGTACGGCCAGTGGTGAGCGGGAGGCCGCGTACGCGCACGCGTTGATCCCGACGGCGGAGAACAAGGCCGCCGTGTGGGCCCTGCTCACCGGCCCGGACGCGCTGCCCAACTGGCGGCACCGGGCGCTGTTGCAGGGCTTCGCCCACCCGACGCAGGTGGAGCTGGTCACCCCGTACCGCGAGCGGTACTTCGCGGCGGTCGGGCAGGTGTGGGCCACCCGGGACAGCGAGCCGGCGCAGGAGTTCGCCCAGCTGGCGTACCCCACCTACCTGGTGGCGGACGACACGGTGGCGGCCACCGACGCGTGGCTGGCCGGCGACGGGCACCCCGCCCCGCTGCGTCGGCTGGTGGCCGAGGGTCGCGACGGTGTGGTGCGGGCGTTGAAGGCCCGCGCGAAGGACGCGCAGAGCGCCTGAGCATCGAGTACGTGGCCCGGGCCGGCGTGGGTGCGAACCGACGCCGGCCCGGGCCATTATGGTTGCGAGAGGAGGTGAACGCGATGGCACAGCCGACCTACGAGTGGCGACCCCCTGCGCGCGCGTGGCGTGAGCAGGACCTGTTCCACCTGCCTGAGGACGGGAACCGCTACGAGATCGTCGACGGGAGCCTGCACGTAACACCTCCAGCCGGTCCCGAGCACCATGAGCTGGCGGACGACATCCGGATGGCGATCCGCCTGGCCGCGCCCACAGGTTGGCGGGTGATCCGGGAGATCGGGGTACGGGTCCCGGGCGGCAATCTCCTCCCTGACCTGACGGTGTTGCGGCCAGACGCACCGCGCGAGCGGATGTGGGCCGAGCCGGCGGACATCGGTCTCGTCCTGGAAGTCGAGTCGACAGGAAGTCGTCGCCACGATCGGTTCACCAAGCCCGCCCTCTACGCCGAGGCTGGTATCGCACACTACTGGCGGGTGGAACGGGGCAACTTCGGCCCGGTGGTCTACCGCTACCGGCTCGGCGAGGGCGAGCACTATGAGCTGTTGGGCACCCTGGGTCCGAACGACCCAGTGAACGTGGACGAGCCGTGGCCGATGAAGCTGGACCCGTCTGCCTGGCCGCGCTGAGACAAACACCCGGACAGACCGAAGCCCGGCCCGCTGCACGCGGGGCCGGGCTTCGTCGTCTGTGTAGCTCAGCCCTTGCCGGCGTGGCTGGCGAGCTGGTCGAGGCCGTTGATGATGCCGCCGGCCAGGTCGCCGCCGCTGAACGCGCCGACCATGGAGAGTGCGGCCAGCTTGGCGTACGTGTCGGGGATGCGCTTGCGGGCGTACCGCCCGGTGACGATCTCCAACTGCCGCTGGTTGGGCGACACGGCGATCAGCACCGACTTGTCGGGCTCGGCGAGCTGACGGTGCAGCCGCTGGGCGTGCTCGCGGATCGGCTCGTCGAGACCGCCGACGAAGACCGAGAACACCAGGCCGGTGCCCTTGTCGGCCAGGCGCAACGCCTCGTCGATGCGCAGCAACTGGCGGGTCGAGAACGGCCCGTCCAGCACCTCGGGCGGATTTTCCGACCCGGCCTGCTTCTCACCAACGGTCACTTGCGCCTCCGGTTCCACCGGCCGGCGCCTCGACGCTGGCCTTCTCAAGCTTGTGGCTGGTCAGCGCGGGCGCCTGCGCCCCCGCCGTCAGCGCGGTGCCGGCCGAGTCGGCCAGCTGCTCCGGGCGGCCCAGGAACCAGACCGGAGTGAAGTCGAAGGGCCGGCCCGGCCGGTAGCGCTTGGCGTGACCGCCACCGCCGGTGGCACCCCCACGGCTACCGGCGTACGACAGGCCGGCGATGACCAGCACCGCTGCCAACGGGATGCCGACGAAGACCAGCAACGTCTCGGTAACAGACAATCCCAACGCCCCCAGGCGGAAGAAGGACGACCTTGAAAAACCGGGTCGGATGGACGATCACGCTGCCGACCGCCCGACTCCGTCGCCATTCACGTTAGCGGAGTCGACGGCCCGCCAGATTGCGGGGTGCCGATCCCATCCGTCACTGGAGTTCTCCAGTTGCGCAGCGGTAGCGATAAGCCGCGCGTCGTCGCCGTACCGGCCGGTGAGCAGCACCCCGACGGGCAGTCCGTCGGTGGTGCTGCCCAGCGGCAGGGAGACGGAGGGATCGCCGGTGACGTTGAAGATGGCGCAGTAGGGCGAGAACCGGCGTTGCCGGTCGAAGTCGGCGGCTGGGTCCGCGTCGGCGCTGAACCAGCCGACCGGCGCCTGCGGGGTGGCCAGGGTGGGGCAGAGGAGCAGGTCGCAGCCAGCGGTGCGACGGGTGCCCAGGCGGACCTGCGCCTGCAACTCCCCGAGGGTGGCGGCCAGGGTGCCGGCGGAGAGCTCGGCGCCCCGGGCCCGCAGCAGCCGGGTCAACGGCAGCAGCTCCGCCTCCCGCTGCGGCGGCACCGGGGCGAGCGCCAGCACGTACCAGAGGATCTCGAACAGCGGCCACGCCGCCGGCCCGAGCGGCGGCGGCACCTCGACCACCTCGTGGCCGGCCGCCGTGAGCAACGTGGTGGCCCGGTCCACGGCGGCGACGCAGTCGGGGTGCACCGGCTCGTCGGCGAGCATCGGCGTGGTGAACCGGCCGATCCGCAGCGGACCGGGCTCGGCCCGGCGCGCGACGGCCAGGTAGCCGCCGGGCGGCGCGACCGGCGGCAGGTAGGGCTCGCCGGGGACCGGGACGGCCATGACGTCGAGCAGCGCGGCGACGTCGGTGACCGTCCGCCCGAGCGGACCGCTGATGGGCAGGCCGAACGCGCCGGAGCCGACCGGCCCGCCGGAGACGAGGCCCCGACTGGGCTTGTAGCCGACCAGGCCACAGAGCGACGCCGGGATGCGTAGCGACCCGCCGCCGTCGGACCCCTGGGCGACCGGGACCAGCCCGGCCGCGACCGCCGCCGCCGCGCCGCCACTGGACCCACCCGCGGTGTACGCCAGCTGCCACGGGTTGCGGGCCGGTGGCGCGACCCGGCCCTCCGAGTAGAGCGAACAGCCCAGCTCGGAGGTGGTCGTCTTGCCCAGGCTGACCAGACCGGCGGCCTTGATGAACCGGACCACGTCGGCGTCGACCGGCGGGACGAAATCGGCGAACGCCGCCGAGCCGAAGGTGGTGCGCACCCCGGCGGTGAGGGTGAGGTCCTTGATCGCGGTCGGTACGCCGTGCAGCGGGCCGCGCTCCCCGGTCGGCACCGCGTCGGCGGCCCGTGCGGCCTGCCGGGCGAGATCCGGGGTGACGGTGACGAACGCGCCCACCGTGTCGCCGAGCGCCGCCACCCGGCTCAGGCAGTGCTCGACCAGGTCGACGCTGGACAGCTCGCCGCGCGCGATGGCGGCGGCCTGCTCCAACGCGGTCAGGTCGTGCGGTTCGGCCATCCCGCCATCCTGCCGCCCGTCGGCCCTTCGCGCAGCCGACACGCGCTGCCGTCCGGAATCGGACCAACCGGACGGCCCGGGTTGGTCAGCCGTGCAGGAAACGCAGGGCGTTGGCGGATCGGAGCTTGTCGCGCTGGGCGTCGGTGAGGAAGTCGGCCGCGTCGACAACCGCGCCGGCCGGCCGTTCGCCAAGCGGGTACGGGTAGTCGCTGCCGATCAGCACCCGGTCCTCCCCCATGGTGTCCACTAACAGCCGCAGCGCGGGCGGCGTGAAGACCACCGAGTCGACGCTGAACCGGTCGACGTAACTGCTGGGCGGGGCGGCGGACGCGCCCCGGACCAGGTCGCCGCGGCGGTGCCAGGCGTTGTCGGCGCGACCCAGCCAGAACGGGAAGCTGCCACCACCGTGCGCGAAGCAGATCCGCAGCGTCTGCGGCACCCGGTCGAAGACCCCGCCGAGGATCATCGCCAGCACCGACAGGTGCGTCTCGGCGGGCATCCCGGTGAGCCACCGGGCCATCCAGCGGTCCAGTCGCGGTCCGCCCGGCATGTCCCACGGGTGGACGAAGACGGGTGCGCCCACCTCGGCGCAGTGCTGCAGGAAGGTGACCACACCGGCGTCGTCCAGGTCGCGGTCGCCGACGTGGTTGCCGATCTCCACGCCCACGTGCCCGGCGGCGAGGCTGCGGTCCAGCTCGGCGCAGGCGGCGTCCGGGTCCTGCAACGGCACCTGGCAGAACGGCACCAGCCGGTCACCGCCGGCCGCGGTGACCTCCAGGGTCAGGTCGTTGAAGATCCGGGCGACCTTGACCGCCTGGTCGGCCGGGCGGTCGTAGCTGAAGAAGACCGGGGTCGGCGAGACCACCTGCACGGCCACCCCGTCGGCGTCCATGTCGGCCAGTCGCGTCGAGGCGTCCCAGCACTCCGCGCCGACCGGGCGGAACTCCGTCTCCCCCACCATGATCATGGCGGCGCGCTCGGAGTCCACCCGCAACCACGGCCAGCCGGACCCGCCGCACGCCGCGCCGAGGTCCGGCCACCCCTTCGGTACGACGTGCGTGTGCACGTCGACAACGGCTGCGGGCATCAGCCCTTACCCGGGTGCAGGGTGCCGCAGTTGGCGCAGGTGCGCGCCGCCTCGTCGGCGTAGAACGCCTGGAACACCGGCGGCAGGTCGGCGGCGATGTCGCGGACCTGCAACTCCACCTCGTGCACCTTGTGCCCGCACTCGGGGCAGTACCACTGGAACGTCTCCAGCGTGCCCTCCTCGCGGACCCGCTCGACGACCACGCCGATCGAGCCGGCCTCGGGCCGCTGCGGGGAGTGCGGGGTGTTGCGCGGCAGCATCCACATCTGACCCTCGCGCACGTGCACCGTACGCGGCCCCTCGGGAGTGACCAGGTTGATGTGCATGTTGCCCTTGACCTGGTAGAAGAACTCCTCGTACGGGTCCACGTGGAAGTCGGTGCGCTGATTCGGCCCGCCCACCACCATCACGATGAAGTCGTCCCCGCCGGGGAACATCTCCTTGTTGCCCACCGGGGGCTTCAACAGGTGCTGGTTGTCGGCGATCCAGCCCGGAAAGCTGAACGGCTCGGCGATCTCACTCACGACTGACCTCCCGAGGGAAGAAGGGCCACGGCCTGGATTTCGATCAGCAGGTGCGGGTGCGGCAGCTGGTGCACCGCCACCGTGGTACGGGTCGGTCCGGAGGCGTCGAAGAACTCCGCCCACACCTCGTTGTAACCACCGAAGTCATTCATGTTGACCAGGTACGTCGTCACCTGGACGAGGTCGGTGAGGTCCGCGCCGACCGAGCGCAGCAGATCGCCGATGTTCTCGATCACGGCCCGCGTCTGCACCCGGATGTCGAGGTTCGTGGTGCCGAACTCGTCCACCTCGACGCCCGCGAAGCTGTTGTCCGGCCGCCGGGACGACGTACCGGAGACGAAGACGAACCCACCCGCCACCTTGACGTGCGGAAACGCCCCCCGAGGAACAGCCTTCCCGGCGACGACCCGGGCGGTCACGACGACGCCCGGAGCGACGCCGTGCCGAGCTTCTCGACGACCGCGCGGACATGGGCACCGGGACGCAACGGCACCGCGGCGGTCGCGGCACCGGCCAGGAAGACCCACCCCGACTCCAGCCGCACCCCGTGCCCGCCCGCCAGCCGGATGCCCTCGTCGAGCGCCCGACGCGGGTCACCGAGGATCGCCGCCGTCGAGCCGACCTGCGCCACCCGCCCGTCGACCTCCAGCAGCACGCCGAGGTTGTCCAGCCCCGCCGGCACCGGCGACCACGGCCCGATCACGAAGGCGGCGGCAGAGGTGTTGTCAGCGATCACGTCCGGCAGGGAGAAGCGGAAGTCCGCGTACCGGGAGTCGATCAACTCGATGGCCGGGGCGACAGCGCGGACCGCCGTGGCGAAGTCGCCGACCGGTTCGCCCGGCTCGGGCAGCCGGTCCAGCAGGAACGCCACCTCCGGCTCGACGCGGGGATGGATGTACGCGGCCGGGTCCACGGCGCCGCCGTCGGGCACCCGCATCGCGTTGGTGAGCCGCCCCCAGATCACCTCGTCCACACCGACCTGGGCCATCTTCGCCCTGCTGGTCAGCCCCATCTTCAACCCGACCAACCGTTCACCGGCGTTCAGCCGGCGGTGCAGCAGCGCGGCCTGCACGGCGTACGCGGTGTCCACGTCGAGGCCGGTCTCGGCGGCGAGCTGCGGGATCGGGGTGGCCGTGTCGGCCGCCGTACCCAACTTCTCGGCGATCCCGGCGATGTCCGGTCCGATCATGCTGCGCCACCTTCCGTTCGCGGCTGCGGGGCTCGCAAACCCGGCTCGCTCACCGCCGACTCCTTGCCGGCCAGGTCGAGTGCGACGTCGACGATCATGTCCTCCTGACCGCCGACCATCCGGCGGCGGCCCAGCTCGACCAGGATCGACCGGACGTCCACGCCGTACTTCGCCGACGCCCGTTCGGCGTGCCGCAGGAAGCTGGAGTAGACCCCCGCGTACCCCAGGGAGAGCGTTTCCCGGTCCACCTGGACCGGCCGGTCCTGCAGCGGGCGGACGATGTCGTCGGCCGCGTCCATCAGCGCGAACACGTCGCAGCCGTGCTTCCAGCCGTGCAGCTCGGCGACCGCGACGAAGACCTCCAGCGGGGCGTTTCCGGCGCCCGCGCCCATGCCGGCGAGCGAGGCGTCGACCCGGACGGTCCGGCCGTGCGCCGCGTCGGGGCCGACCGGCGCGGACCCGGTGACCCGCCCGTGCTCGACGGCGAGCACGCTGTTGGCCACCCCGAGCGACAGGTTGTGGTGGGCGTGGATGCCGATCTGCGTGTCCGGGGCGAGGACCTGCCGGTACGCGTCGACTCGCTGCGCCACGTCGGACATCAGCAGCCGCCCGCCGGAGTCGGTGACGTAGACGCAGTGCGCGCCGTACGACTCCATCAGCTTGGCCTGACCGGCCAGCCCGGCCGCGTCGTTCATGTGCGACATCATCAGGAACCCGGCCACGTCCATGCCGTTCTCGCGGGCCCAGGAGATGTGCTGGGCGGAGATGTCCGCCTCGGTGCAGTGGGTGGCGACCCGCACGCTGGTTACCCCGAGCGCCTTCGCCGCCTTCAGGTCGGCGATGGTGCCGATGCCCGGCAGCAGCAGGGTGGTCAGTTTCGCGGTGGTCAGCACCTCGGCGGCTGCGGAGATCCACTCGGCGTCGCTGGCCGCGCCGTGACCGTAGTTGACGCTGGAACCGGCGAGCCCGTCACCGTGCGCCACCTCGATGGCGGCCACCCCGGCGGCGTCCAGCGCGGCGGCGATCGTCCGTACCTGGTCGACCGTGTACCGGTGGGCGATGGCGTGCATGCCGTCGCGCAGCGTCACGTCCTGGATGTACAGGTCGGTCATGCCACCGCTCCCGTCGACCGCAGGGCGACCAGCCGCTCCGCCGTACGCAGCGCGGCGGAGGTCATGATGTCCAGGTTGCCGGCGTACGCGGGCAGGTAGTGCCCGGCACCGGAGACCTCCAGGAAGACCGACACCTGCAACGCGGTGATCTGCCGCCCGAGCGTCGGCACGTACGTCTCGACCCGGTCGAACTGCACGTCCTGCTTGAGCCGGTAACCGGGCACGTACTCCTGCACCGTCGCCACCATGTCCGCCACCGAGGCCGCGATGGCACCGGTGTCGGCGTCGGCGTCCGGGCAGAGGCAGTAGACGGTGTCACGCATCAGCAGCGGCGGGTCCGCCGGGTTCAGCACGATGATCGCCTTGCCCCGTTCGGCCCCGCCGACCACCTCGATGGCCCGGGCCGTGGTCTCGGTGAACTCGTCGATGTTGGCGCGGGTGCCCGGCCCCGCGGACTTCGACGCGATCGACGCGACGATCTCGCCGTACGCCACCGGCGTGACACGACGGACGGCGGCGACGATCGGCACTGTGGCCTGCCCGCCGCAGGTCACCATGTTGACGTTCGGCTCGTGCAGGTGCTCGTCGAGGTTGACCGGCGGCACCACGTACGGGCCGAGCGCGGCCGGGGTCAGGTCGACCACAGTGCGGCCGTGCGCGCGCAGCACCTCGTCGTGACGTCGGTGCGCGCCGGCGGAGGTGGCGTCGAAGACCAGCTCGACGTCGGCGAACTCGGGCATCGCGACCAGCCCGTCCACACCGTCGGAGGTGGTGGCCACGCCGAGCCGGCGGGCCCGCGCCAGACCATCGGAGGCCGGGTCGATGCCGGCCATCGCCACCATCCGCAGGCTGTCGCTCAACCACAACACTTTGATCATCAGGTCGGTCCCGATGTTGCCGGAACCGAGCACCGCCACACCGACGCTCATGCCGAACCCTCCCTGCTGAAAGAGGTACGCACCGAGCCGAGCCCGGAGATGCGGGCCTCGTACGCGGCGCCCGGGGTGACCGGCACCATCGGACCGAGCGCCCCGGAGAGCACCACGTCACCGGCGCGCAGCGGGTCGCCGGCCCGGGCGAGGGTGCCGGCCAGCCACTGCAGGGCGTGCAGTGGGTTGCCCAGGCAGGCCGCGCCCGCACCGACGGAGACCGGCTCACCGGCGTGCTCCAGCACCATTCCGCACAGCCGCAGGTCGACGTCGGCGAGCCGGCGCGGCGTGGTGCCGAGCACGAAGAGCCCGCTGGAGGCGTTGTCGGCGACGGTGTCCACGATGGAGATGTCCCAGGCGGCGATCCGTGAGTCGACGATCTCGATCGCCGGCAGCACGTGGTCGACCGCGCGGATCAGGTCGACTGTGGTGAGCTGCGGGTTCGGGAGATCCTTGTCGAGCACGAAGGCGATCTCCGCCTCGACGCGGGGCTGGAGCAGCCGGTCGATGGGCACCTCGACCCCGTCGCCGACCGCCATCGCGTCGGTCAGCATGCCGAAGTCCGGCTGGAACACCCCGAAGGTCTCCTGCACCGCCCGGGAGGTCAACCCGATCTTCGCGCCGACCCGGCGTTCGCCGCGACCCTGCCAGGCCCGCGCCTGGAGCTGCTGCACCCGGTACGCGGACTCCACGTCGCCCTCCGGCAGCAGCCGGCCCCGCAACGGCGCGCACGGCTTGCCGGTGCTGCGGGCGTCGGCCAACTCCCGGTTGGCGGCCTCGATGTCAGCTTCCATGCCCGCTCCCTCGGTACGGCTCACGACAGGTCCACGCAGACGTTGGTGAGTTCGGAGTAGAAGTTCAGCGAGTGCACGCCGCCCTCACGACCGATCCCGGACGCCTTCACCCCACCGAACGGGGTGCGCAGATCCCGCAGGAACCAGGTGTTCACCCAGACGATGCCGGCGTCGAGCCGGGCGCCGGCCCGGTGCGCCACGCCCACGTCCCGGGTCCACACGGTCGCCGCCAGACCGTACTCGGTGCCGTTGGCGAGGGCGTACGCCTCGTCCTCGGTGTCGAACGGCGCCACGTGCACCACCGGGCCGAAGATCTCCTCCCGGTTGGTACGGGCGTCCGGGGCGAGCCCGGTGAGCACCGTCGGCTGCACGTACGACCCGCCGTCGCGGGCGTCGCCGAAGGTGGGCGTGCCGCCGCCGGTGAGCACCTCGGCGCCCTCGGCGCGGGCCAGCTCGTACGCGCCGAGCACCTTCGCGCGGTGCTGGTGGGAGATCAGCGGCATGGTGGCGGTGGCCTCGTCGGTCGGCCAGCCGTACGCCAGCTCACCGGCCCGCATGGCCAGCCGGGCGGTGAACTCCTCGAAGACCGGGCGCTGCACGTAGATGCGTTCGGTGCAGAGGCACACCTGCCCGCCGTTGGTGAAGCTGGACCGCACCGAGCCGGCGACCGCGGCGTCCAGGTCGGCGTCGGCGAAGACCAGGCCGGCGTTCTTGCCGCCCAACTCGAAGCTGACCGCCTTCACCCCGTCGGCGGCGGCCCGCATGATCGCGCCGCCGGTGGCCGACTCGCCGGTGAAGGTGATCGCGTCGACCCCCGGGTGGCGGGTGAGATGTTCACCGGCCGAACCCGGCCCGAAGCCGTGCACCAGGTTGAACACCCCGGCCGGCACCCCGGCCGCCGCCATCACCTCGGCGAGCAGCGTCGCCGAGGCGGGAGTCTCCTCGCTGGGCTTGACCACCACCGCGTTGCCGCAGGCCAGCGCCGGAGCCACCTTCCAGGTGAGCAGCAGCAGCGGCAGGTTCCACGGCACGATGACAGCTACCACACCGACCGGCTTGCGCAGCGCGTAGTTGAGCGCCCGGCCGCCGGTCGGGGTGACAGTGGTGAACGACTCGGTGGGTGCGGTCGCCACGATCTCCGCGAACGCCCGGAAGTTCGCCGCACCGCGCGGAATGTCCAACGTACGGGCCTGGGCGATGGACTTGCCGGTGTCGGCGACCTCGGCGGTGACCAGGTCGTCGAAGCGGCGCTCCAACTCGTCGGCGACGCGGCGCAGCACCTCGGCGCGCTCCCGCTCCCCCATCCGACCCCACGGCCCGCGCAGCGCGGCCCGAGCGGCGGCCACCGCGTCGTCCACGGTGGACTCCGATGCCTCGTCGACCTCGAAGACCTGCTCCCCGGTGACCGGGCTGGCCTTGGCGAACGTCGTCGCGCCGTCGACGAACTCACCGGCGACGAAGTTGCGCAACCGGTGCGGGCCACTCGGCGCGTGGCCGGCCATCAGTCGCGGATCCCAGGTGCCGGTCATGCGCGCCTCCCTCGGCTCAGTGCCGCACCGATCGCGCCGACCAGCAGCAGCGCGGCCCCGCCGACGACCGCCCCGAGCACCCGGTGCTGTCGGCGCACCCGGCGGCGCACCTCGGCGTACGGGGTGGTGGAGAACGACACCAGCTCGTACTGGGAAACGTACCGGCCGGGCAGGGCCCGTTCCAGTGCGTGCTCCACCCGCCTCCGGGCCTGGAAGACCGGGGAGGCGACCTTGTCCCGCATCTCCACGAAGTTGGTGAGCGCCATCGTCGCGATGGCCTCGGCGTTCTCCTGCCGGCGCCGCTGGAACAGCGGCAACGCCGCCAACCAGTCGTCGGCGCACTCGTCCAGGCAGCGGTCCAGCTCCACCACGTCCTCGAACGCGCAGTTGGCGCCCTGGCCGTAGAACGGCACGATGGCGTGCGCCGCGTCGCCGAGCAGGCCGACAGTGCCGCTGACCTGCCAGGGGGTGCAGCGCACCGTGCCGAGCACGCCCACCGGGTTGTGCTGGTAGTCGTCGACCAGGTTCGGGGCCAGCGGGACCACGTCCGGATAGTGCTCGGTGAAGTGCCGTTCGATCTCCGCCGGGCTGGTCAGCGAGGCGAAGCTGCCGGCACCGTCGTTGGGCCAGAACAGCGTGCAGGTGAAGGAGCGGTCCGGGTTCGGCAGGGCGATCATCATCGAGGTGCCGCGCGGCCAGATGTGCAGCGCGTCCTCCTCCAGGGCGAAGTCCCCGCCCAGCGGCGGGATCGTCAGCTCCTTGTAGCCGTAGTCGAGGAAGTCCACGCTCTCGTCGAGCAGCCCGTACGCCAGCAGTTGCCCGCGCACCGCGGAGCCGGCGCCGTCGGCACCCAGCACGACCGACGCCTTCGCCGCGACCGGGCCCTGCGGGGTCTCGAAGCTCAGCGCGCCGTCGGTCGGGTCGAGCCCGACGAGGCGGTGGTCGAAGACGACCCGTACCCCGGGCAGCGCGGCGGCCTCGTCCAGCAGGGCGTTGTTCAGCGCACCCCGGCTGATCGAGTTGATCGCCCGGTCGCCGGCCGCGCTGTACGACTGGAACTGCTGCTCACCCTCGACCGGGTGGATCATCCGGCCGCGCATCGGCAGCGCGTCGGTCATCACCTGCTCGGCCAGCCCGATCCGGCGCAACGCGTCCAGGCCGCGCTCGGAGAGCGCCAGGTTGATCGAGCGGCCGCGCTCGGCGACGCCGGCGCGCGGGTCGGAGCGACGCTCGTAGAGGGCCACCGGGTAGCCCCGCCGGGCCAGGAAGCAGGCCGCCAGACAGCCGGCCAGGCCGGCACCGATGATCGCGATCTCGTCGCGCCGCGCGGTCATGGGTTCACCCGTCCGACCGTCGCGGCCAGCGCGGACGCGGCCCGCCAACAGTCCAGGTACGTGGAGTACAGCGGCACCGGGGCGAACCGGACGACGTCAGGTTCGCGGGCGTCGGCGATGACCCCGTGTTCGTACCGGAGGCGTTTGGTCAGCTCGGCGGCGCTGCCGGAACCGATGCGCACGGAGAGCTGGCAGCCCCGGCGGGCCGGGTCGCGCGGGGTGACCACCCGCAGCGGCCGGCCGACGGTCACCTGGTCGAGCAACGACTCCAGCCAGCCGGTGAGGCGCTGGCTGCGCGCGCGCAGCGCGGTCATCCCCACCGTGTCGAACAGCTCCAGCGAGGTACGCACCGGACCCATCGCGAAGATCGGCGGGTTGGAGATCTGCCAGGCCTCCACTGTGGCCGGTGGCCGGGACACCGGCGTCATCTCGAACCGGGTCGCCGCCGCGGTGCTCCACCACCCCTCGAAACGGGGCAGGCTGTCGTCGCCGAGGTGCCGCTCGTGCACGAAGACACCGGCCAGGGCACCCGGGCCGGAGTTCAGGTACTTGTAGGAGCACCACGCGGCGAAGTCGACATCCCAGTCGTGCAGGGCCAGCGGCACGTTCCCGACGGCGTGGGCCAGGTCCCAACCGACCACCGCGCCGGCGGCCCGGCCGGCAGCGGTGATCGCCGGGATGTCCAGCAGCTCGCCGGTGAGGTAGTTGACGCCGCCGAGCAGCACCAGCGCCACCCGGTCACCCTCGGCGGCCAGGTAGTCGGTCACATCCTCGGTGCGCAGGGCGTCCTCACCGTCGCGCGGACGCAACCGGACCACTGTGTCGTCCGGGTCCAGGCCGTGGAACCGGGCCTGGCTGCGCACCGCGTAGCTGTCCGAGGGGAAGGCCGCGTCCTCGATAACGATGCGGGTGCGCGCGCCGGCCGGGCGGTAGAAACTGACCATCAGCAGGTGCAGGTTGACGGTGAGCGAGTTCATCACCACGGCCTCCGCCGGGCGGGCGCCGACCAGTCGGGCGGCCGGCCCGGTCAACAACTCGTGGTACGGCAGCCAGGCGCGCTCCGCCTCCAGGTGCCCCTCCACGCCGAGCCGCCCCCACGCGTCCAGGTCGGCCAGGAGTTCGTCGCGGGTGGCCCGAGGTTGCAGGCCGAGTGAGTTGCCGGCCAGGTACGCCGACTCGGGGTGCTCGCCCCCGTCGGCCGGCGGCACGTGGAACAGGTGCCGGTGGCCGGGGTCGGCCTCGTCGCGGCGATGCGCTTCTTGTTCTGAGGTGTGCATGTCTCGCTCTCCGGTCACATCGCGGTGCGGGCCGACCACAGCTCCGGGAAGACCACCCGGGCCATGCTGCGTTGCAACCACGCCAGGCCGGCGGAGCCTCCGCTGCCGACCTTGGCGCCCATTGTCCGCTGCACCGCCTTGACGTGATTCCAGCGCCAGTCGCCGAACTCCTCGGCGACCGCGCTCAGCGCCTCACCGAGCAGCCGCAGGTGGTTGTCCGGGCCGGCGTCGTCGTAGATCCGCACCCAGGCCGCCTCGACCGAGGGCTGCGGGTCGTGCTCGACGGCCACGTCCCGGTCGAGCAGGTCGGCGGGGAGGTCGAAGCCGCGGCGGGCGAGCAGGGCGAGCACGTCGTCCCAGAGGCTGGGGGTGGCCAGCGCGGCGCTCAGCGCGGCGTGCACCTCGGCCTGCCGGCGGAACGGGCGGATCAGCGTCGGGTCGCGCAACCCGAGCAGGAACTCCAGCTGCCGGTACATCGCCGACTGGAAGCCGGAGGCTTCGCCGAGCAGGTTGCGGAACCGGTTGAAGTCGGCCGGGCTCATCCAGCGCAGGCCCTGCCAGGCGGCGTTGAGCCCCTCAAGGTGCAGCTTGGCTCGGCCCAGCGGGGCCAACGCCTCCCAGACCTGGTCGACGCGGATCAGCCGCTGGGTCTCCCGCAACTCGTGGCAGGTCAGCCCGAAGTACAGCTCCATGATCTGGCTGACCATCAGGAAGGACATTTCGCCGGGGTCGTCGCTGAGCGGGTGCTGCATCTTGTGCAGGGCGCTGGCCTGCACGTACGCGTCGTACGGCACCATGTCGGCGAACTCCAACGTCGGCTCGCCACCGGTCCGCTCCGCCTGCGCGGCACGCTGCCCGGGGGTCACCGGCTGCACCGTGGCACGGCGGTTCGTCGCCCGCCGCTCCGTCTGATCCACCATCTCGTCTCCCTCCCCCGGACTAGGCGACGCCATGATCTCGCGGTCGGATCGGCCTGCGGAATGCCGAATCAACGGCTCTCGCCGCCTTCTCCTGGCAAACCAAAGGCAACTAGGCGAAGTCGGTTCACGAAAGTAAGGTCTGAGCGTGGACGACATGGACTGGGCGCTGCTGCGCGAGTTGCAGGCCGACGCGCGGCTCTCCTTCAGCGAGTTGTCCCGGCGGGTGCACCTGTCGCCGCCGTCGGTAGCGGAGCGGGTCCGCCGGCTGGAGGAGTCCGGGGTCATCACCGGCTACCACGCCCATGTCGACCTGACCCGCGCCGGCCGAACAGTGGTCGCGTTGATCCGGATGTCCTGTTACGGAACGCGGTGCATCCTGCACGACCCGGCGGTGGCCGGCTGGCCGGAGATCCTGGAGATCCACCGGATCACCGGGGACGCGTGCAGCGTGCTGAAGGTGGCGGCCGGCTCGATCGGCGCGTTCGAGGGGGTCATCGACCGTCTCGCCCCGTACGGCCAACCGTCGAGCACGATGGTCCTTTCCTCCCCGCTGAACTGGCAGCCCGTGACCCCCCTTGCCAGCCCGAACCCCGCACCCCGCCCCCGCTGACCCCCCGCACCTCGCCCGCCTGCGGGTTTGCGCCTGCGCCAACGGGAAAGCAGCGCGCGTGCCCAGGGGAGGGTTCCGGCGGTCGTCGCCGGTTGGGGGGAAATCATGCAGGGAATCCGCACGATCAACCGCGCGCTCTCGTCGCTACTGACACTGGTGGGGCTGGTCGGGGCGTTCGTCCTGTTGTCGGTCGCACCGGCTCGGGCCGGCGAGAACGTCTTCGTCGAGGTGACACCGAACAGCGCCCAGGCCGGTAGCCGGGTCAGCATCAAGGCAAGCTGCGACAACGACAACAACAACCGCCAGTCCAATGTGCACTCCGACGCGTTCGGGAACGTGATGCTCAAACCGGACAGGGGTTTCCTGACCGGACAGGTGACCATTCCGCGTGACAAGCCGGCCGGTGACTACCCGGTCGACCTGCGCTGCGAAAACGGCCAGACCTCGTCGACCACGCTGACAGTGCTGAACATGGCCTCGCCCAGCAAGGGGCCGGCGACCGGTGGCGGCGGTATGGCCGGCGGTCGCGGCACCGGCTCGTTGCTGGTGCTCGGTGGCGTCGCGTTGGTGGCCACCGCGATCGGGCTCGGGATGGCCGGCGGCCGGCGTCGATCGGGAGCCGGCTCCTGAGCCGGATCACCAATGACCCGCAGATCCGCGCGTGCGCGGCGGGACCGCCGCGCCCGCCTCCGGGCCGGGCCGGCGCTGCGCGCGTCCGGCCGGCTGGTGGCGCGCGTCTCCGGGCGGCTGCGCCGGGTCGCCGGGCAGGCGGTGTCGGCAAGTGTCGCCACCATCGATCCGGCCGCCCGCCCGCTGCCGCCACGGCGTCCGGCCGGGCCGCCGTCGGTCCGACACCGTTTCGCTACGAGCCCCGGGTTGCCGGTGCTGGCCATCGGCGCGCTGATGGTGCTGATCGTGGCGATGCTCGGCGTCGAGCAGGTGACCGGGATGAGCCTGCTGCCGGACCGGCTCAGCGCCGGCCTGCGACCGCCGCCGAAGAAGTTCCCGGTGCTGCCGGCCAGCCAGCCGACCAGCCTCGCCATCGAGGAGATCGGCGTGCGGGCGCCGGTGCACGCCGTGGGCATCGCCCCGGACGGCACGATCGCCGTGCCGGACGCGGGCCGCGCCCAGGAGGCCGGGTGGTACGACCAGGGGCCCACCCCGGGCCAGTACGGTCCCGCCGTGATCGTCGGGCACGTCGACACCACCAGCGGCCCGGCGGTCTTCCACAAACTCCGCGAGCTGCGCTCCGGTGACGAGATCGAGGTCACCCGCACCGATCAGCGGGTGGCGGTCTTCGAGGTCAACTCGGTGGAGAAGTTCGACAAGGGCCGGCTGCCGGTGGACGAGGTGTACGGGGACTTCAGCCGCCCGAGCCTGCGACTGATCACCTGTGGCGGGCAGTGGGTCGGCGGCGAGACCGGCTACGCGGACAACGTGGTGGTCTTCGCCTCGCTGGTCAAGGCGCGTTCCGGCGGCTGAGCAGCGTCGAGGTAGTCGGCGAGCCGGGCGGCAGCGGTGAGCATGGCCCGGCCCCGCTCGGTGAGCCGCTGCCGCCACTGACCCAGCGACGCGGCGAGCGGTTCCGCGCCGCCCGCGTCGCGCACCCGACGCAGCACGTCGGCGATGTGGTCGAGCCGGTACCCGCCCCGGCGCAGCAGGTGGGCCAGTTCGGCGTCGCGGACGTCGTCAGCCGAGTAGACGCGGTAGCCGGTCGCCGGGTCACGCACCGGCCGCAGAATCCCGGCCCGCTCCCACTTGCGTAGCGTGGCCGGTCGTACACCGAGCCGGTGGGCCAGCACGCTGATCGGCACGGCTCTGCGACTCTGCGGCTGCGGCGGCGCCCCGGTGAGCGTCGCCACCGCCGCCTCGACCGCGTCCAGGGTTTCCCGATCGCGCTGGAGCAGGGCATGACCCTGGTCGACGACGCGCAGCGCCGTGTCGATCTCACCCCGGTTGACGGCCCGCATGATCTCGCCGCTGGCCGGATAGCCGTGGCCCACGATCAACGCGAGGTAGGCGCTCAGGGCCTTGGCGTGCAGCTCGGTGAAGCGACGGTAGCCGTTCGGGGTGCGCTGGGCCGGCGGCAGGACGCCGTCGCGTTCGTAGTTGCGCACGGCCTGCGCGGAGAGGCCGTGCGCACGCGCGAGATCCACCGGTCGGCGTACACCCGGGTTTGAGGGTTTTGTGGCTGTCACCGCGCTCCGCCGCTCGTAGGTCTCAAACGCTGGTTCAACGATACGGTTCATGGAATGGCATCTTTTCTCGACCTGCTGGCGGCATCCCCGGACCTTCTCGCGCTCGGTGAACCGACGCACGGTGAATCCGCCTTCCTGCAGCTGCGCAACGAGGCCTTCCTGTCGCTGGCGGAGCACGGATACCGCTCGATCGCCCTGGAGAGCGACCGGGCGGCCGGGCTGATCGCCGACGAGTTCGTGCGGGGCGTCGCCGACGTGACGCTCGACCGTGCGCTCGCCGAAGGGTTCAGCCACGGGTTCGGCGCGTACCCGGCCAACCGCGACCTGCTGCTGCGGATGCGGGAGTGGAACGCCGGACGGCCGGACGCGGAGCGATTGACGTTCCACGGCTTCGACGCCCCGGTCGAGCTGGACAGCGCGCCGAGCCCACGCCACCACCTCCGCCAGGTCTGCCACTTCCTGGGCGTGGACCGGTCCGCCGAGATCGACGACCTGATCGGGGACGAGGCGCGGTGGAGTGACCCGGCCGCGATCTGGGAGCCGGGCCGGTCGGTCGGGCGTTCGGCGGACGCGCAGCGTCTGCGGGTGATCGCCGACGACCTGCTGACCGAGCTGTACCTGCGGGCACCGGCCAGGTCCGAGGGCTGGTCGGCGGCGTTAGTGCACGCCACGGCCGCAGTGGAGTTGCTGCGCTACCACGCCGCAGCCGCCACCTCGGTGGCGCAGGAGGAACGTTTCAACCGCCTGGCCGCGGTCCGGGACGCGCTCATGGCCGAGAACCTGCTCGCGATCCGGGCCGTCGAGGCCCATCGCGGACCCACAGTGGTCTTCGCGCACAACGCGCACCTGCAACGCCACCAGAGCACGATGATGCTCGCCGACAGGCAGCTGACCTGGGCCGGCGCCGGTGCGATCGTCGCGGCGCTGCTGGGTGACCGGTACGCGGTGATCGCCGGCAGCCTCGGCGCGAGCCCGGCGCTCGGCATCGGAGCGCCCGCCGGTTCGACCTACGAGGGCAGGCTCCAGCAGCAGGCCGGCCTGCCCCGGTACCTGCCGGCGGCCGACATCGCGCCGGCCGAGCGGCGGACGCACGACTACCGCTACTTCCCGCTGGATCAGGCCACGATCGACCACGCCGACCTGGTCCTGCACATCCCGACCGGTGTCGACGCGGCGGTGCTCGCCGATCGGATCCTCGCACTGCCCGACGTCGAGCAGGTGGTGGCGAGCGAGGAGAACGGATCACCCGAGGCGGCGTGGGGCGACCGGTTCTTCCACGTGGGCCCGGACCGCCGCCAGCCGTTCGCCACCATCGTCGAGCACGACGTGCCCGGCTTCGACGAGGCCGCACAGCTCGACCGCCCCGGCGTCTTCCGCCTCAACCTGGACCTCGGCCGGGCCGAGTTCGAGCGGCTGTTCGGCTTCCCGCCCAAGGAGTTCGAGGAGCACCGGCACGAGTTCGACTTCGCCCGGCTGGACACCCTCGCGCCGCACCCGGGCTACGCCCTGTACGGGTTCGCCAGCGTCGTCATGCCCGGCCCGCACCTGCTGCCCGAGATCGACCGGCTGCTCGCGGTCGCGCACCGCCGGGCTGTCGACCGCCACGAACGCGCGACCCGCCGGGCACCCCACCCGCAGTCCGGAGCCTGACCACGCCCCTCGACGTCAGGCGGCGGCCTCGGGCTCCCGCAGGTCCAACCAGTCGGCCCAGCGGGGGTCGGGGGCGCGGTGCCCGAGGACCCGCCAGGCGGTGCCCTTCGGGGCGGCCGGCAACGCGTGTAACCGCCACCCCATCTCGGCCGGGGTCTTGTCGCCCTTGGTGTGGTTGCACCTGGCGCACGCGGCGACGACGTTCTCCCAGGCGTGCCGGCCGCCCCGGCTGCGCGGGAAGACGTGGTCGATGGTCTCGGCCGGGCCCCGGCAGTAGGCGCACCGCCACCCGTCCCGGGCGAAGATCGCCCGCCGGGACAGCCCGACATGCGTTCGGTACGGCACCCGGACGAAGCGCGTCAGCCGGACCACCGACGGCACCGGGAGCGCGTCCCGGGCGCTGTGCAGGATGCCGTCACCATCGGCGACGCAGACCGCCTTGGCGGAGAGGACGAGGATCGCGGCGCGACGCACCGACACGACACACAGCGGCTCGTAGGTGGCGTTGAGGACCAACGCGCCGGAGCCCACCGTGGGTCGTATGTCAGGCATCGCGCTCACCCTCCCGGTTCAGCGGCTGCTGGGGACCGCCGCCGACCGGGGCCGGGCACAACGGCCCACACGGTCGACGCCGGGCCGATCACCGACGTCCGTTGCGCCAATAGTCCCTGATCGGACCCCGGATTGCACGTACTAATCTCTCTTCTGGTAAGCGGATCACCCCTGCCGGGTCGGGTAGCTGCGGCAGTGGCCATCGACACCTATGGTCACGGGCATGATCGACAGACTTTCCGCCGCCACCGTGCGCCACCGGCACGTCGTCCTGGCGCTCGGGCTTGTCCTTGCCTGCGTGAACGCCGCCGCCCCGGGTTCCACCGTGGGGACCCGCGTCCTGCTGTTGCTGTCCCTGGCGGCGCTGGTCCTGTCGGTGTTCCTCATGGGGGTCCGTCCGGCCTACTTCGTGGTGCGGCCGCAGGTTCCCGCCTTCGCCACCCCTGGTCCGGCCTGGATGGTGTTCTTCGCCCTGGGCTACCTCGGGCCCGCGTCGCTCTGCCTCGGCGCGCTGATCCGCTCGACCAGCGAGGGCACTCTGTCGACGTTCGACCTGGTTTTCAATCTTCTCTGGTTGCTCCTGGCCGCGTTGGTGATCACGCGGGCGTGGCGGGGTCACGGGGTACGCCTGCATCCGTCCGGGGTACGGCAGACCTGGCCGCTGGGCTCGCTCACCGTGCCGTGGGAGGCAATGCTGGCGCCGCAGGTTCCCCCGGCGACCGACAGTCGTCCGTGGCTGGCGATGCGGATCACGGAACCCGAACTGGTTCGGGGGCGCGGCATCCCGCGCAGCCGGCGGGCGTTGCGGACGGACGTCGTCGATCCGGGATTCCTCGCCTCTGCCATCGGGCACTACGTCGCGCACCCCGAACACCGGGCGGCGATCGGCAGTCACGCCGAGTACGAACGGCTGCGCGCCGAGTTGCCCGCGAGAGGGTGAGCAACGACCGGCAGGCAAGCCTGCCGGTGGAATCACCGGCCGGTGGGTCGGCGGCGGACGCCCGGTCTCCTTACGGTACGAAGACAGGGTGAGTGCCGCCAGCGTGACGCCCCTAGCCCTGTCCGACGCCGTCTCGGTGAGCTGCCAGGGCAGCACCTCCTGCGAGTGGATCTACCGGATCACCGGGTCCGGCTGGTTCGCCGAGGGCAGCTACTGGATCCTGCTCAAACCGCTTCGGGTGCTGCTGATCCTGGCGCTGGCGATGGTGGCCCGGTGGGCGCTGCACCGGACGATCAACCGGTTGGTGCGGACGACCACCGACGGCGCGGTGCCGACGATGCTGCGGCCGCTGCGCGAGCGGGTGCCCACCGCCGCGGCCGACCCGGCCGAGTTCGTCCCCGAGCGACGACGGCAGCGGGCCGAGGCGATCGGGTCGGTGCTGCGCAGCCTGACCACCGCGTTCGTCTTCGGCATCGCGCTGCTGATGATCCTTCGCGAGTTCAGCTTCGACCTGGCTCCGCTGCTGGCCAGCGCGGGGATCGCCGGCGTCGCGCTGGGCTTCGGTGCGCAGAGTCTGGTGAAGGACCTGATAGCCGGCCTCTTCATGCTGATCGAGGACCAGTACGGCGTGGGCGACAACGTCGACCTGGGCGAGGCGATGGGTGTGGTCGAGTCGGTCGGCCTGCGGGTCACCACGGTGCGCGACGGCCGGGGCGTGCTCTGGTACATCCGCAACGGCGAGATCATCCGGGTGGGCAACAAGAGCCAGGGCTGGGCCCTCGTGGTGGTGGACCTGCCGATCGGCTTCAACAGCACCGAGGAGGCCACCGCGGTGCTGCGGACCGCTGCCGCCTCGGTCGCGATGGACCCGGAGCTGTCGCCGGAGATCGTGGAGGCACCCGAGGTGCTGGGGGTCGAACAGGTGACGGTGGACGGCGCGGTGATCCGCACAGTGGTGAAGACGACCGCGGACGGGCAGTTCGCTGTGGGTCGGGAGTTGCGTCGGCGGCTCGCGGAGGCCCTGGAGAACTCGGGGATCACCGCGCAGATCGCGGCGGCCCGCATCTATCCCGGTCTCTCGACCCGCCCGCTGTCCGACGGTGAGACTGGTCAGGGCGGCGCCACCTGACCCGGCGACATCGTCCTGCGATTCAGGGGTCGCGAGCCGGCCGGCCCCTCGGGTATCGTCCGTTCGTTCAGTCGGGGAGGCGACGAACGACCCGTTCGACCTAGCTAGTTGTCAGACGATCGGGCAGAATCCGGAACACGCGTTCCCACCAAAGCGTGATCACATCCTCGCTGATCCGTAGATCTGACGAGAGCTTCCGGCCGTGCTGCCACGAGCGGCCAAGCCGGGGCCGATGGAGGCGACGGTGCCTAACGAGCGACCTTCCGCGGAAGGCCCGGCCACATTTCGCGAAGTGTTCTCCCAGCGCGAGTTCCGGGCTGTGTTCGTGGCCAGCGCGCTCTCCTGGGTCGGCGACTATGTAGCGAAGGCCGCCGTCACCCTGCTCGTCTTCCAGCAGACCCGGTCCGTCGCGCTCTCCGCGGCCGCCTTCGCCGTCAGCTTCCTGCCCTGGCTGCTCGGTGGTCCGGTGCTCGCCGCACTCGCGGAGCGGTACCCGTACCGGCGGGTGATGGTGGCATGCGACCTCATCCGGATGGCGCTGATGCTGCTCATCGCCATTCCGAGCCTGCCGTACCAGGCGGTGCTGGTGCTCATCTTCGCCGCCACCTTGGCCAACCCACCGAGCCAGGCGGCGAAGTCCGCGCTGATCCCGCAGTTGCTCACCGGGGACCGACTGGTGCTGGGTCTGTCGCTGAACAGCAGCGTCGGGCAGGCCGCCCAGGTGGTGGGGTACGCCTTCGGCGCCGCTCTCGCCGCGATCACCCCGGAGGTGGCGCTGCTGTTCAACGCGGCCACGTTCGGCCTCTCGGCGCTGCTGGTACGCCTGGGCGTGCGCGACCGCCCGGCGGTGATGAACCCGGCGCACCGCAGTCACCTGCTGCGCGAGACCCGCCAGGGGTTCGGCATCGTGTTCGGCACACCGGTGCTGCGGGCCATCGCGGTGCTGGTGTTCAGCGCGATGCTCTTCTCGATCGTTCCCGAAGGGCTGGCCGCGGCCTGGGCCAACGACGAGAGTCGCGGCGCCGTCAGTGCGGGCACCGCCCAGGCAGCGATCATGATGGCGAACCCGATCGGCTTCATCCTCGGCGGGTTGCTGGTGAGTCGCCTGTTCGGGCCGGCCCGCCGACTGAAGCTGATGCGGCCGCTCGCGGTGCTCGCCCCCCTGATGCTCGTGCCGGCCCTCCTCGACCCCCCGCCGTTGATGGTCGCGCTGCTCGCCGCGCTCTGCGGGTTCGCGGTCGCCGGCATGATGCCGATGGCCAACGGGTTGTTCGTCCAGGCGCTGCCGGACGGGTTCCGGGCCCGCGCCTTCGGCGTGATGGCCACCGGTGTGCAGGTCATCCAGGGTTTCGCGGTGCTGGTCACCGGGGTGCTCGCCGACCGGTTCCCGATCCCGATCGTGGTCGGGGTGTGGAGCGCGGCCGGGGTGGTGCTCATGGCGGTGGCCACGCTGCGCTGGCCGGACCGGCAGACGGTGGACGACGCGATCACCGCCGCTGCGAAGGCCAACGTCGAGCCGCCGGCCGTCGGACCCGACGGCCCTCCCGGTGACCGCTCGCCGGGAGGCGCCACCGCCGACCCGCACGCCGGTGACGGACACCGCCGGCACGCCGTCACCTGACCCGTCGCGCCGAGGTCGACACGAGCGGGTCGGACGCCCGACATCGGGGGGCGTCGACCCGGCGTGATCCGACGCACGCCGTGCGGGTCGGGTCGGCCCGGGGCGCACCTGGCAGGATGGAACTGTGACTTCCGCAGGCGAATCCGACCGTCCCGGTGCGTCGATGACCCTCTTCGAGGCGGTCGGCGGCGAACCCACCTTCCGCAGGCTGGTCGACGAGTTCTACGCCGGTATCGCCACCGATCCCCTGCTGCGCCCCATGTACCCGGAGGAGGACCTGGGCCCGGCCGCGGACCGGATGACCCTGTTCCTGATGCAGTACTGGGGCGGGCCGAACACCTACTCCGCCCAGCGCGGGCACCCGCGGCTGCGGATGCGGCACGCGCCGTTCCGGATCGGCGCGGCCGAACGGGACGCCTGGCTGCGGAACATGCGCCGGGCCGTGGATCGACTCGACCTTGAGCCGGAGATCGCCGGCACCCTCTGGGACTACCTGGAGCGGGCCGCGTACTTCATGGTCAACGTCGAGGACGACCCCGCCCACGGCGTCTGACCCGCCCGGCCCGCCACACCGTCAGAGCAGCGCGCCCTCGTCGTGCAGCCAGTCCACGAAGCTGGTGGCGACCGCCGCGCCACAGTCGAGCATCTCGACCAACAGCGCGTCGTGGGTGCCGGCACCGAGCGGGACCTGAAGCTCCGCGTAGATCGGCAACTGACCGCGCTCGGTCGGGTCACCGATGTACGCCTTGCAGAACCGGCGGGTGTGGTTCCACTCGTTGACCACCCGGTACGCCCGGTCGGCCCAGTCCGGCGGGACCGTGGCGTGCGGACGGGCCCGCATGACGAGGATCTCGTCCTCGGGGCCTTCCAGGGTGACCAGCACCGCGTGCCGCTCCCACATCGCCAGCAGGTTGCCGTCGCCGTCGGCCAGGTAGCGCACGTCCAGTAGATCGAGTGCGTCACAGACCCGGCGCAGGCTCACCGGCTCGACGGTGGCGGGCATCTCGGTCAGCACTGGCCGCTCGTTGGACGGGCAGTCGTCCCCCGGCTGGCGAGGGCTGGGCGGACCAATCCGGACCGCACTGTCGACTGTGATCCCGCTTCGGGTTTCCGGATCGCCGCCGTCGGCGGGACCGGGGCGCCATGACCACCACGGCATCGCTCGCGCACCTCACTCCCCAGCGGATCCAGTCGCCTACGGTGCGTTGGATCCGAGGATGGACGGTACCCGGACAGCCGGGTTGAAGCACCCCCCCAACGACCGCCCCTGACCAGAAGAATGAACCGGGGTCATCCGTTCGGACGAGCGCTCAGGGGCGTCACGGCAAGATCCGTGGCCTTCTGCAACCACGCCGCTCCGTGCGGTCCCACCAGGCCGACCCAACGACCGGCCACCCGCACCTGAACGGTGCCCCCGCCCTCGCCGGCCGACGAGCCGTCGGCGGCGCCGAGGAAGCCCATCCGGACCACCCCCTGCACCAGCCGCTGCGGCACCTCGACCGGCGCGGCGGGCGTCCCGTCCGGGGTGATCAGCACCGCCACGTGGTCGAGCAACGCGTCGCGCAGCGCCCGCTGGCCCACAGCCCGGCCGGCGACACCCTGCTCGCTCGCCGTCCGCAGGGTGCCCGCCGCCGCGTCCGCGATCCGTCGCAGCTCGGCGACGGGCAGCGCCTCCACCTGCTGGCTCCGCGCCAGCGGCAGCGGCCACCGCCACTGGGCGTCCCGCCGGGCCGGCAGGGCCGTACCGCCGCGCTCCAGCTCGGCGAGCAGCTCCGCGGCGGCCACCGTGACGTCCTCAGCGGCACCGTCGGCCGGCCCGCCGGCAACGGTGCGGACCACCAGAACCTGCCACGGCAGCCGGGCCCACAGCGCGACCCGGCCGGGTGCGCCGGCCGGCCGCAGCCGGACCGGCGCGGCCGGGTCCAGGCGGACCAGTCGGGCCAGGAAGGCGCCCGCGTCGGCCACCCCGGCGACACCGTGCGTCGACGCCGCCACCCGGCCCGGCCCAGCGGTGCCCGGCCGGGTCACCCCACACCGCCCTGCGGTGCGTACGTGAGTAGGAAGTCCCGTTCCTCGGTGGTGATCCGCCGGGGCACCTGACGGGTCAGGTCGAACGGCACCAGCACGGACCGGGCCCGGCTGGCCAGCACGTCGCCGTCGTACAGCTCGTAGGCGACGGTGAACCGGGAGGCCCGGATCTCCTCCACCCACAGCTCGATCCGTACGGTGGGCGCCGCCTCCGCGGTTGCCCGGCCGAGCGCGTAGTCGACCGGGCGCAGGTAGTCGACCTCGTGACGGCGGATCACCACCCCGTCGGCGAACGAGCCGACACCCCAGGCCCGCCCGCCGGCGAACATCAACGCGACCCGCGCCTCCTCGTACAGGGTGAGGAAACGCGAGTTGTTGACGTGGCCGTACGCGTCCAGGTCGGACCAGCGCAGGGTGCAGTGGTAGACGAAGCGATCAGACACCGTCTGCGCCGGTCAGTCGCGGGTCAGCTTGCGGTAGGTCACCCGGTGCGGCCGGGCGGCCTCCGCGCCGAGGCGGTCGATCTTGTTCTTCTCGTACGCCTCGAAGTTGCCCTCGAACCAGAACCACTTCGCCGGGTCCTGGTCGTCGCCCTCCCAGGCCAGGATGTGCGTGGCGACGCGGTCCAGGAACATCCGGTCGTGGGAGATGACCACGGCGCAGCCGGGGAACTCCAGCAGGGCGTTCTCCAGGCTGGAGAGCGTCTCCACGTCCAGGTCGTTGGTCGGCTCGTCGAGCAGGATGACGTTGCCGCCGATCTTCAGGGTCAGCGCCAGGTTCAGCCGGTTGCGCTCGCCGCCGGAGAGCACCTTGGTCGGCTTCTGCTGGTCCGGGCCCTTGAAGCCGAACGCGGCGATGTACGCCCGCGACGGCATCTCGACCTTGCCCACCATCAGGTAGTCCAGTCCGTCGGAGACGACCTCCCAGACGGTCTTGTCGCCGTTGAGGCCCTCCCGGTTCTGGTCGACGTACGACAGGGAGACCGTCTCGCCGACCCGGACCGACCCGCCGGTCGGCTGCTCCAGCCCGACGATGGTCTTGAACAGGGTGGTCTTGCCGACGCCGTTCGGGCCGATGATGCCGACGATGCCGTTGCGGGGCAGCGAGAACGACAGGTTGTCGATCAGCAGCCGGTCACCGAAGCCCTTGCTGAGGTTGTTCGCCTCGATCACCGTGCTGCCCAGGCGCGGGCCCGGCGGGATCTGGATCTCCTCGAAGTCCAGCTTGCGGGTCTTCTCCGCCTCGCTGGCCATCTCGTCGTAGCGGTCCAGGCGGGCCTTGGACTTGGTCTGCCGGGCCTTGGCGTTGGAGCGGACCCAGTCCAGCTCCTCGGTGAGGCGCTTCTTCATCTTGGCGTCGCGGCGACCCTCGACGGCCAGTCGGGCGGCCTTCTTCTCCAGGTAGGTGGAGTAGTTGCCCTCGTACCCGATGGCCCGGCCGCGGTCCAGCTCCAGGATCCAGCCGGCCACGTTGTCGAGGAAGTACCGGTCGTGGGTGATCGCCATGACGGTGCCGGCGTACTTCGCCAGGTGCTGCTCCAGCCAGGAGACGCTCTCCGCGTCCAGGTGGTTGGTGGGCTCGTCGAGCAGCAGCAGGTCGGGCGCCTCCAGCAGCAGCTTGCAGAGCGCGACCCGGCGACGCTCACCGCCGGAGAGCTGGGTCACGTCGGCGTCCGGCGGCGGGCAGCGCAGCGCGTCCATGGCCAGTTCGAGCTTGGAGTCGATGTCCCAGGCGTCGAGGTGATCAAGCTCCTCCTGGAGCTTGCCCATCTCCTCCATCAGCTCGTCGGAGTAGTCGGTCGCCATCTGCTCGGCGATCTTGTTGAACCGCTCCAGCTTGGCCTTGGTCTCGGCGACCGCCTCCTCGACGTTGCCGAGCACGGTCTTGGCCTCGTTGAGCGGGGGCTCCTGGGCGAGCATGCCGACGGTGTAGCCGGGCATCAGCCGGGCCTCGCCGTTGCTCGGCTTGTCCAGCCCTGCCATGATCTTGAGGAGGCTGGACTTACCGGCGCCGTTGGGGCCGAGCACACCGATCTTGGCCCCCGGCAGGAAGCTCAACGTGACGTTGTCGAGCACGACCTTGTCGCCGTGCGCCTTGCGCGCCTTTTCCAGGACGTAGATGTACTGGGCCACGGTGCGGGCTACCTCCGTCGGTTGCTGTCGCTGATCGGCGGCGCGGCGCGGGCTGCGAGGACCGCCCGCCGCCGCCGGCCGGGAGCCGGCCGCGCGCACGCCATCGTCAATCCTGACAGGTACGACGCGCTTCGCCCACATCACCCCGCCCTAGGAGTACGCGGGTGAGCCTCTTTGCCGACAGCGGTATTACCAATTAGCGTTCCCGTATGACCAAGAAGATCGCCATCAGCGTGCCCGACGACGTGGCCGACCGGTTGGCCACCGAGCCCAACGTCTCCGCCTTCGTAGCCCGAGCCGTGCGCCGCCAGATGGCCGGCGAAAAAACGCGGGAGGTGCTCGCGCGCGCCGGTTTCGTCATCACCGACGAGGACGTAGCCGAAGCTCATGCGGAGATGGAGCAGCTCAAGGCACGCATCACCCCCGAACTTCGTGAGCAGGCCGCCCGGCTACAGGCAGAGGTCCTCGCGGCGCGGGCGAAGGCACGCCGGTGATCGCGTTCGGGTTGGCGCTGGACACGACCGCGCTCCTCTCCTACTCATCCGGCGCCAGGGATGTCGGAAAGAGGATCGCGGAGGCCGCCGACTACAACAGGGATGTTCTTGTGCCCGCACTGTGCCTCGCAGGCGCCCATGAGCGGGCCACGGCCGAGCAGTGGGAGATGCTCGAACTGCTCGGCGCGCTACCGCAGGTGCAGGTCACCCCCGTCGAACCGGAAATGTGCAGCTATCTCGCCGGTTGGTCGCGCCGGATGAACGGCCGGATGGACCTGGCCCAGTTGGCGATGGACGCCGCTGCGCACCCTCTCGTACCGATCATGACGGATCGGCGGGAGCTGCTCGGCGAGGTGCTGCCCAAGGAATGGCCGATCATCGACCTCTGACCAGGGCGGCTGTCGAGAAGATCACCTTCAGGGTTCGGTCAGACGGAGGCGGGTAGGAGACTCCGGCACTAGGCACAAGACGCCGCAGCTACGCTCAGTACGCTCATCGCGGTGGACCCGTCAGTACCCGGAGGTGGCCGATCGTGACCGTCCGTAGCTCCTTTGTCGTAGTGGCGAACCGTCTGCCGGTCGACGAGGTGAGCACACCCGAGGGCCGGCAGTGGCGACGTAGCCCTGGCGGGCTGGTCACCGCGCTGCACCCCGTCCTCGCCGAACACAAGGGCACCTGGGTCGGCTGGGCCGGTGGCACCGGCGCGGCCCCCGAGCCGTTCGACCTGGAGGGGATCCGGCTGCACCCGGTCCCGCTCAGCGCCGAGGAGCTGGAGCGCTACTACGAGGGCCAGTCCAACGCGACGATCTGGCCGCTCTACCACGACGCGGTGGAGACACCGGCCTACAAGCGCCGGTGGCGCGAGGCGTACCGCCTGGTCAACGCCCGGTTCGCGGAGGCCGCGGCCGACGTGGCGGCCGAGGGCGCGACGGTCTGGGTGCAGGACTACCAGCTCCAGTTGGTCCCGGCGATGCTCCGTGAGCTGCGCCCGGACCTGCGGATCGGGTTCTTCCTGCACATCCCGTTCCCGCCGATCGAGCTGTTCATGCAGATGCCGTTCCGCACCGAGATCCTGCGCGGCCTGCTCGGCGCCGACCTGGTCGGTTTCCAGCAGCGGCTGGCCGCGCAGAACTTCGTCCGGTTGGCCCGGCACCTGCTCGGGCTGCGCTACGAGGGGCAGATGATCCAGGTTGACGGTCGGCAGGTGAAGGCCGGCGCCTTCCCCATCTCGATCGACACCCAGGAAATGGAGCGGATGGCCGCCGACCCGGCGATCCAGGCCCGGGCCAAGCAGATCCGCGCCGAGCTGGGCGACCCGAAGACGATAATCCTGGGCGTGGACCGACTGGACTACACCAAGGGCATCGAGTTGCGGCTCAAGGCCTTCCGGGAACTGCTGGCTGACGGAAAGTTGACAGTTCCCGACGCGGTCATGGTTCAGGTCGCCACGCCCAGCCGCGAGCGCGTGGAGCACTACCAGGCACTACGGGTCAAGGTGGAGCGCGAGGTCGGCCGGATCAACGGCGAGTTCGGTCGGGTCGGCGTGCCGGCGGTCCATTACCTCCATCAGTCGTACAGTCGCAGTGAGCTGGCGGCGATGTACGTTGCTGCCGACGTGATGATGGTGACCCCGCTGCGAGACGGAATGAACCTCGTGGCGAAGGAATACGTAGCATCACGTGCCGACCAGGGTGGAGCGCTCGTACTCAGTGAGTTCGCCGGTGCCGCCACCGAGCTTCGCCAGGCATTTTTGTGTAACCCGCACGACCCGGACGCGGTCAAGGACGCCCTCCTCCGGGCCGTGCACGTGGAGAAAACCGAGGCACGCCGCCGGATGCGGACAATGCAACGTCACCTGCGTACCCACGACGTGGGCCACTGGGCCAAGTCTTTCCTCTCGGAGCTCGGAGTTCCCGAGGCGGAGGCCGAGTGAACACGTCCGTCAACGATGGGGCGGCAATCGCCACCGGGGTCATGGACCCTGAGCTGCGCGCCGCCATCGGCCGGATCGCCCGGGTCCCCCAGCTCCTGGTCGCCTGCGACTACGACGGCACGCTCGCGCCGATCGTGGAGGATCCGAGCACGGCCGTCCCGCTGCCCGAGTCGGTGGCCGCGGTCCGCGCACTCGCCGCGCTGCCGCAGACCACCGTCGCGGTGGTCTCCGGTCGGGCGCTGCGCGACCTGGCCGCCCTCTCCCGGCTGCCCAGCGAGGTGCACCTCGTCGGCAGCCACGGCTCCGAGTTCGACATCGGCTTCGTCGAGCGGCTCTCGCCCGAGCTGGTCGCCGTCCGCACCCAGGTCCGCAACGCGCTGCGCGAGATCGCCGCCGAGCACCCGGGCATCCGGCTGGAACGCAAACCGGCCAGCGTCGCCATGCACACCCGGGGAATCGACCCGCAGGTCGCGGCCTCGGCCATCGAGGCGGTGCTCAACGGTCCGGCCACGTTCGACGGCGTCACGGTGACCCAGGGCAAGGAGGTCATCGAGCTCTCCGTGGTGGCCACCCACAAGGGCACCGCTGTCGACCAGCTCCGGACCCAGCTCGCCGCCAGCGCGGTGCTGTTCATCGGCGACGACATCACCGACGAGAACGCGTTCGGCAACCTGCACGGCCCCGACCTCGGTATCAAGATCGGCCCCGGTGACACCCAGGCCGGCTACCGGGTGGCCGACCCGCTGGAGGCCGCGCGGGCACTCGCGCTGCTGCTGGAGACCCGCCGGCACTGGCTGTTCGGCGAGCGGGCGGTGCCGATCGAGCGGCACTCCATGCTGGCCAACGGTCGTACCGTCGCGTTGCTCACCCCCGAGGCCAAGGTGAGCTGGCTCTGCCACCCCAAGCCGGACTCGGCGGCGATCTTCGCCGATCTGGTCGGTGGCAGCCCGGCCGGCCACTTCAGCATCGTCCCGGAACGCGGCGGCATCCCGCTGGGTCAGCGCTACCGCTCCGGCACGATGACAGTGGAGACCCGCTGGTCCGGGCTCACCGTCACCGACTGGTTGGACAAGCCGGCCCGGGAAACCACCCCGGACGGCCCGGCGGTCGTCACCGGTGACTCGACCCTGGTCCGGGTGCTGACCGGCGGCGGCAAGGCCCGGGTGGAGTTCGCACCGCGGCCGGAGTTCGGCCAGGTGGCCGTGCAGTTGCAGCCACTCGGCGACGGCCTGCTGGTGCTCGGCTCCAACGAGCCGGTCGCGCTCTACTCCCCCGGCGTGCAGTGGGAGGTCGGCAACGACGGCGGGTACGAGACCGCCAAGGCGATCGTCGACCTCTCCGCGGCCGGCGGACAGGTCGTGCTGGAGCTGCGCTTCGGCACGCACAGCCTGGAACATCACCGGGTGCCGATCCACGAGCGTCAGGCCGCCGCCGAGCAGCCGTGGAAGGACTGGGTGGCCTCGCTGCGGCTGCCGTCCACCGCTCGTGACCTGGTCGCGCGCAGCGCCCTCACCCTGCGCGGGCTCTGCCACGAGGCCACCGGCTCGATCCTGGCCGCGGCGACCACCTCGCTCCCCGAGGAGCTGGGCGGCGTCCGCAACTGGGACTACCGCTACTGCTGGCTGCGCGACGCCGCGCTGACCGCCCGCGCCCTGGTCGACCTGGGCTCCGTCGAGGAGGCCGAGGCGCTGCTGCGCTGGGTGGACGGCTGCATCGAGCGCACCGGCGGGCACCCGGAGCGGCTGCACCCGCTCTACACCATCGACGGTTACGAGCTGGGCGCCGAGGCGGTCATCGACACGCTGCCCGGGTACGCCGGCTCCCGGCCGGTCCGGGTCGGCAACCTCGCCAACCACCAGTTGCAGCTGGACGTCTTCGGCCCGATCGCCGACCTGATCGCGGCCGTCGCCGACGCCCGCGGCTCGGTCCGCGACGACGAGTGGCGGGTCCTGGAGAACATGGTCGAGGCGGTCCGCCGCCGCTGGCACGAGCCCGATCACGGCATCTGGGAGGCCCGGCTGCCACCCCGGCACCACGTGTTCTCCAAGGTGATGTGCTGGATGACGGTCGACCGGGCGCTGCACGTGATGCGCCAGCACGGCGGCGAGGACCGGCCCGAGTGGAAGGACCTGCGGGACCGGATCGGCGCCAACGTGCTGGAGCACGGCTGGCACTCCGACGTCGAGGCGTACAGCGTCGCGTACGGGGACGAGGACATGGACGCCTCGTCGCTCTGGATCGGCCTCTCCGGCCTGCTCCCGGGCGACGACCCGCGCTTCCTGTCCACAGTCCTGCGGATCGAGGCGGACCTGCGCAGCGGCCCGGTCGTCTACCGCTACCACTGGGACGACGGCCTGCCCGGCCGCGAGGGCGGTTTCCACATCTGCACGGCGTGGCTGATCGAGGCGTACCTGCGCACCGGTCGGCGCACCGACGCCGAGGAGCTGTTCGCGCAGATGGTGCTGACCGCCGGCCCGACCGGCCTGCTCCCCGAGCAGTACGACCCGCTGGCCGAGCGCGGCCTGGGCAACCACCCGCAGGCGTACAGCCACCTCGGGCTGATCCGCTGTGCCCTGCTGCTGGACAACATGCTCAAGCAGTAGTCGACCGACAGACCACGACGGGCCGGAGCAGCGCTGCTCCGGCCCGTCGTCTGTGCCGGCACCGCCACGTCGCCGGCCCGCTGTCCTGACCCTCGCCGCACCGGCCATCGCTGGCAATCTTGGACAGTTTCCGTCAGCACGTGACGGAAACTGTCCAAGATCTCGTCCGTGAGCACCCTGGCACGCCCGACCGGTGTCGTCGGCGCGGTCGGAACGGACCCTCAGCCGTCGAGCGTGCCCACCACGTCTCCCACCACGACGACGGCGGGCGGGCGCAGGTCGGCGGCGAGCAGGTCGGCGGCCACCTCGCCCAGCGTGGACCGCAGGACGCGTTGGGTGCCGGTGGTGGCTTCCTGGACGACGGCGGCCGGCGTCTGCGGCGGCCGACCGTGGGCGATCAGGGTGGCAGTGATGGCGGCGAGGTTCTTCAGCCCCATCAGGATCACCAGGGTGCCGTGCAGACCGGCGAGGGCGTCCCAGCGCACCAGCGAGGCCGGCGAGTCGGGTGCCAGGTGCCCGGAGACCACTGTGAACTCGTGCGCCACCCCCCGATGGGTGACCGGAATCCCGGCCGCCGCCGGGGCGGCGATCGAACTGGTCACCCCGGGGACCACTGTCACCGGCACACCGGCCGCCGCGCAGGCCAGCAACTCCTCACCACCGCGCCCGAAGACGTACGGGTCGCCGCCCTTGAGCCGGACCACGACGGCGCCGGCCAGGGCCCGGTCGACCAGGATCTGGTTGATCTCCTCCTGGGCCCGGGACGGGCCGTAGGGGATCTTCGAGGCGTCCACCAGCTCGACGTCCGGGCGCAGCTCGTCCAGGAGCAGGCCGGGCACCAGGCGGTCGGCGACCACCACGTCCGCCTCGGTGAGCAGCCGCCAGCCCTTGACCGTGATCAGCTCGGGATCACCAGGCCCCGCCCCGACCAGCGCCACCCGCCCGGCCCGCCGCCCACCGCCCGCACCGCCCGCACTGCCCGCACTGCCCGCACCGCCCGCGCCGACCACGTCGGTCCCACCTGTCGCACCGGCCGAAGAGCCGGGCCGGCCCCGCGTCGAAGCGGTCCCGTCCGATCCCAGGCGGACCGCGAGCAGGTCGCGGATCGCGTCACGGACGGTCATCGCCCGTCGGGGGTCGCCGCCGCCGAGCACCGCCACGGTGACCGGGCCGTGCCGGGTCACCGCCGGGGTCCAGGCGGTGGCGGCCGTGCGGTCGTCGGCCCGGACGCAGAAGATCCGCCGCTCGGCGGCGACGGCGCTCACCGAGGCCGCCGCCATCGGGTCGTCGATGGCGACCTGGACCAGCCAGGCGCCGTCCAGGTCCTCCGGTTCGAACCGGCGCGGCACCCAGTGCAGTCGCCCCGCGTCGACCTGGGCGCGCAGCGCCGGGGTCAGTTCCGGGGCCACCAGCAGGACGTCCGCACCGGCGTCCATTAGCGCGGGCACCCGCCGGGTGGCGACCGTGCCGCCGCCCACCACCACCACCCGTCGCCCGTGCAGGCGCAGCCCGAGCGGGTACGGGTTGGCGGTCATGCCGCACCGCCGGGGCGGACGGCTCGTTGGTCGCGCGCTGTCACTTCTCGGCCACCCCGGCGGAGTCGAAGGTGGCCACCTCGTGCAGCACCCGGACCGCGCCGGTGACCACTGGCAGCGCCAGCAGCGCGCCGGTGCCCTCGCCGAGGCGCAGCCCCAGGTCGATCAGCGGGTCGAGCCCGAGGTGGCGCAGCGCCACTGTGGCACCGGGCTCGGCCGAGCGGTGGCCGGCGACCATCGCGCAGACCGCAGCCGGGGCGAACGCGGCGGCGGCGAGGGCGGCCGAGACCCCGATCACGCCGTCCAGCAGCACCGGCGTGCGGCGCGCCGCGGCACCCAGGATCAGCCCGGCCAGGGCGGCGTGCTCCAGGCCACCGACGGCGGCCAGCACCCCCAGCGGGTCGGCCGGGTCGGGGGTGTGCCGGGCCAGCGCGGCCCGCACCACCGCCACCTTGTGGGCGTACGTCGGGTCGTCGACGCCGGTGCCCCGACCGGTGGCGTCGAGCGCGTCGACGCCGGTGAACGCGGCGATCAGCGCGGCGGCCGGGGTGGTGTTGCCGATGCCCATGTCTCCGGTGAGCAGGATGCCGGCACCGGCGTCGATCAGCTCGTCGGCGATGCGGATGCCGGTCTGTACCGCCGCCAGCGCCTCGTCCCGGGTCAGCGCGGTGGTCACAGTGAAATCGCTGGTGCCCCGGCGGACCGACGCGACGACCAGCCGGGGCACTGCCGGGTCGAGCACTGCCGGACCGGTGACCGCTGGGTCGAGCACCGCCGGGTCGGAACCGGCCGGCGCGGCGGCCGGGTCGGTGGCCAGCGGGGTGGCCACGCCGACGTCGACGACGGTGACCGAGGCACCAGCCTGCCGGGCGAACGCGTTGACCACCGCACCGCCGGCCAGGAAGTTGCCGATCATCTGCGCGGTGACCTCCTGCGGCCAGGGGCTGACCCCCTGGGCGTGCACCCCGTGGTCGCCGGCGAAGATCGCCACCGCGGCCGGCTCGGGCAGCGGCGGTGGGCACGCCCCGGCCAGACCGGCGAGGCGTACCGAAAGCTCCTCCAGCGCGCCCAGCGAGCCCACCGGCTTGGTCAGTCGTCCGTGCAGCTCCCGGGCGGCGGCCATGGCCGCCTCGTCCGCCGGACGGATCGCCGCGATCGTGGTCTCCAGCATCATGCCTCCATGGTCTCGCGCAGCACGTCGATGAACGCGTCGGTGGTGTTTCGGTCACGTACCGCCACCCGCAGCCAGTCCGGGCCGAGGCCGGGGAACGTGTCGCCCCGGCGCACCGCCCAGCCGCGCTCGCGCAGGGCCGCCCGGATCCGGGTGGCGCCCGGCAGGTGCAGCAGCACGAAGGCGCTGGCGGGACGGCCGACGACGCGTACACCGGGCAGGTCGGCCAGTCGCGCGACCAGGTGGTCGCGGTCGGCGGCGAGGTCGGCGGCGATGGCGCGTTCGGCCTGGACCGCGACGACGCTGGCGCAGGCCGACGCGGCCGCCAGCGCGGGCGTGGAGACGGCCCAGAGCGGCTGGACGGCGGCCAGGCGGGACAGCAGTTCCGCTTCGCCGAGCAGGTAGCCGATCCGGAGGCCGGCCAGACCCCACGTCTTGGTGAGGCTGCGCACCACGAGCAACCCGGGCAGGTCGCGGCGTTCGGCCAGCGACTCCGGCTCGCCGGGGTGCCCGGGGGCGGTGGTGGTGTCGGCGAACGCCTCGTCGACCACCAGCACCCGGCCGGGGCGGGCCAGCGCGGCCACCGTCCCGGCGGAGTGCAGCACCGAGGTCGGGTTCGTCGGGTTGCCGATCATCACGAGGTCGGCGTCGGCGGGCACCCGGGACGGGTCGAGCCGGAAGTCGTCGGCGGCGTCGAGCAGCACCCGCTCGACCTGGTGTCCGGCGGCCCGCAACGCGGCCTCCGGCTCGGTGAACTGCGGGTGCACCACCACCGGGCGGCGGACGCCGCGCAGCGCCTGGGCGATCAGCACGAAGCCTTCGGCGGCCCCGGCGGTGAGCAGCACCTCGTTCGGGTGACGGTGGTGTCGGGCGGCGACCGCCGCGCGGGCCGGCGCCGGGTCCGGATAGCGGGCCAGGTCGGTGAGGGTCGCGGCGATCGGGTCGGCGAGCCAGGCGGGAGGCCGGGCCCGACGGACATTGACGGCGAGGTCGATCAGGCCGGCGGTGGCCTCCGCGTCGCCGTGGTGCCCGAGGTCCGGCTCGAACCCGGTAGGTGGGGCGAGCGTGCTCGGCTGATCAGACATGTCCGCGATCCTGCCGGGAAGGTGGCCGGTGGGACAGCCGATCTCGACGTAAGCCGCGTCACCACTCGCCGGTTTAAGAGTTCTTCTCATGTACGAATCGGAAATGTCATAACTTGACCAGGTGAGCAATCGACCCCTTGCCGCCGCTGGTCGTCTCGTCCCTCTCCTGCGTGCCGGGCTGATCGCCGGAATCGTGATCGCCGCCGCCGCGTACCCACTGGTCGCCCTCACCGGGCTCGGCGCGAAGGCCACCGCGCACGCCGTGGACCAGAAGACCCGGGTGCTGAAGACCGCCCTGCCCGCCGAGACCTCGTACCTCTACGCCCCCGACGGCAAGACCGTGCTGACCATGTTCTACGAGGAGTACCGGCAGTACACCAAGCTGTCGGACATGTCGCCGAACATCCAGCAGGCGATCGTCGCGGCCGAGGACTCCCGCTTCTACCAGCACCACGGCGTCGACCCGAAGGGCGTGGCCCGGGCCTTCGTCTCCAACGCCCGCTCCGGCGGCTCCCAGGGCGCCTCGACGCTGACCATGCAGTACGTCCGGATGGCCCTGCGGGACAGCGCGACCACGCCCAAGCAGGTCCAGGAAGCCACCCAGCAGACCAGCCTGCGCAAGGTCAAGGAGATGCGGATGGCGCTGGACCTGGAGAAGGAGCTGAGCAAGGAACAGATCATGGAGCGCTACCTGAACTCGGCGTACTTCGGGCACCGCGCGTACGGCATCTACGCGGCCAGCGAGATCTTCTTCTCCAAGACGCCCAAGGACCTCACCCCGGTCGAGGCCGCCACCCTCGCCGGACTGGTGAAGTCCCCGTCCGAGTACGACCCGGCCGACTCCGACCAGAAGGAGGCCACCGGCCGGCGCAACTACGTGCTGGACCGGATGAGCCAACTCGGCTACCTCTCCCCCGACTCGGCCGCCGCCGCCAAGTCCGAGCCGATCCGGCTCAAGCTGACCACCCCACCGCACGACTGCGCCGCGGTGACGGAGAAGTACAACAGCTGGGGCTTCGCCTGCGACTACCTGAAGAACTGGTGGAGCGCGCAGCCCGCGTTCGGCGCGAACCGGCTGGAACGGATGGACAACCTGCGGCGGGGCGGCTACCGGATCGTGCTCAGCCTCGACCCGAAGATCCAGGAGGCGGCGGAGAAGAGCGTCGGCGCCAAGGACGCCACCGGCAGCCCGTTCGCCAACGGCATCGTGGTCTCCGAGCCGGGCACCGGGCGGGTGAAGGCGATGGCGGTCAACCGGACGTACTCGCTGGACCTGGCCGAGAATCCGCAGAGCTCCAACCCCGAGGCCGGGCCGAAGGTGAAGGCCAACTACCCGAACACGGTCGCGCCGCTGCTCGGCGGCGGTGACCTGGCCGGCTACCAGGCCGGGTCGACGTTCAAGATGTTCCCGATGTTGGCCGCGCTGGACTCGGGGATGACCCTCTCCACCTCGTTCAACGCGCCCTACCGCTACAAGTCGTCCGTGTACGACGGCTGGGCCCCCTCCAACGCCAGCGGGGCCATGACCGGTCAGCAGACCATGTGGTCCGGCTTCGGCAAATCGGTCAACACGTACTTCGTGTGGCTGGAGGAGAAGGTCGGCGCGGACCGGGCGGTCCGGTTGGCCGAACAGCTCGGGCTGCGCTGGCGCACCGACGTCGACCGGGAACAGGCATCCCCGGCCAAGGCGAAGAAGTGGGGCGCGTTCACCCTGGGCGTCTCCGACGCCACCCCACTGGAGATGGCGAACGCCTACGCCGCCATCGCCGCCGACGGCCGCTACTGCGAGGCCATCCCGGTGCAAGCGATCATGAACCGGGACGGCACGCCAGCCACGTACGCCACCCCGGGCGGCCTGCACCGCGAAGTGGCCAAGCCACGGTGCCGGCAGGTCGTCAGCGCGGACGCCGCGCGGGCAGCCACCGACGCGGCCCGCTGCCCCACCGGCGACACCCCGGCGCGCGGCAGCTGCGGCGGCTGGTCCACCGCCGACAGCGTGCGGGGCACCGTCGGACGCCCGGTGGCCGGCAAGACGGGTACGACCGACAGCACCAGGTCGGCCTGGTTCGTGGGCTACACCCCGGAGTTGGCGGCGGCGAGCTTCATCTCCGACCCGGACAATCCGTTCAACGCGGTCGGTGACGGGCAGTCCCAGATCCCCATCAAGGCGGTCTCGGAGACCCTGCGCGACGGCCTGAAGGGCAGCCCGACCCGCCAGTTCACCCCACCGTCCGACGCCATCGTCGGCTGACCGGCACGCGGGTCAGCGCGGGTCAGCGCAGGTCAACGGTGACTCAGCGCAGGTCGGCTGCGACGAACGACCACAGCTCCAGATCCACCCGGCCGCCGCTGACGAACCCGGCGTTACGCAGCAGACCCTCGTAGCTGAACCCGGCCTTCTCGGCGACCCGGCGCGAGGCCAGGTTGCCGGGCGCCACCCGCAGCTCGACCCGTTGGAAGCCGTGCTCCAGGATCAGCGCGATGGCCACCGCGTCGACCGCCTCGGCGGCGAAGCCGAAGCCCCGCGCGGGTGCCGCCATCGCGTAGGAGATCTCGGTGAGGCGGGCGCCCCAGTCGGTACGCCGGGTCCACAGCGAGCCCACCACCTGGTCGTCCTCGCGCCGCACCACCGCGTAGTGGTCGCCCTCCCCGCTGTCGCGCCGCTGCCGGGCCAGATCGGTGCACCAGGCCAACCCGTCGATCGGGCCGGAGTCGTCGGGCAGCGGCAGCCAACGCCGGGTCAGCTTGTCGGCGAAGATCTCCCCGGCCGCCGCCGCGTCGGCCGCCGTGAGCTGACGCACCTCGGTACGCGGGGTGGAGACGGTCAACGCCGGGAATCGGCGCACCGCCACCTGACCGATCACACCGGCACCCCGCCGGACTGCGCGGCTACCACCTCGCCCGTCGGGTCGGCCGCCGCCGCGGCGACCAGCCGGGTGGCCGTCGCCGGATGACTGGCCCAGTGCACGGTGAGCTGCGAGGCGTGCACGTTACGCCAGACGAAGCCCTCCGGCGCACCGCCCTCCCAGCTCCAGGCCGGGCGCTGACCGGCGCGCGGGGTGAGCACCGCACGGTGCGCCTTGTGCCCGACCAGCACCGTGCCGCTGGCGGCGACCACACTGTCGGTCTGGGCGGTCGCCTCCCGGTAGCCGGCCACCACCCCGTCCCGGCTGACGCCGACCGCGTCCAGGACACCGCACATCGGCAGCCCGTCCAACTCCCGGGCCAGCCACAGCAGCCCGGCGCCCTCGGCGATCACCGGACGGCCGGTCCGCGCCAACTCGGCCACCGCGATGCAGAGCCGCCGGTTGGCCGACAACTGCCCGGCGTACGCCTCGGGCAGCGCGCCGCCGACGACCAACGCGCGGGTGCCGACCGGCAGCGCCTCGTCGCGCAGCGGGTCCAGGACGACGACCTCGGCGCCGGCGGCCCGGAGCAACTCCGCCGTCTCCGGGTGGCTGAAGCTGCCGCCGGGCCCACCGGCCACCGCCACCAGCGGACGGTTCGCCGGGGGTGTGAACGCGCCGATGGCCTCCTCGGGAGACCAGGCCGGCGCCGGCAGCGGCGGGGCGGAGCGGGCCAGCCCGAGCAGCCGTTCCAGGTCGACGGTGGCGGCGACGGCCTCGCCCAGCCGGCGGACCGCACGGACGGCGTCGGCCGAACCCTCTACCACCGGGGCCACGCCGTGCCGCCGCGACGGCAGCACCGCCGGCAGGTCCTGGCGGCGCAGCGCGCCGTAGACCGGCACCCCCACGTCGTCCAACGCCTCGCGCAGCATCCCCTCGTGCCGCGACGACGCCACCCGGTTGAGGATCACCCCGCCGAGCCACAACTGCTCGTCGTACGAGCGGAACCCGTGCACCAGGGCGGCCACCGACTGACCCATCGCGGCCACGTCGACAACGAGCACCACCGGGCTGCGCAGCGCGGCGGCCGCGGCGGCGGTGGACTCCTGCTCGGGACGGCCACCGACCGAGTCGTACAACCCCATGCTGCCCTGCACCACGGCGAGCCCGGCACCGGTGGCGCCGTGCGCCACCAGCGGGGCGAGCCGATCGACGCCGACCAGCCGGGGGTCGATCACCCGGCCCGGCCGACCGGAGGCGAGACCGAGGTAGGCGGCGTCGACGTGATCCGGCCCGAGCTTGAACCCGGCGACGTCGACCCCGCGCTCGGCCAGGGCGGCGAGCAGCCCGATCGCCAGCGCGTTCTTACCGTGCCCAGAGGACGGCGCGCTGAGCACCAGGCGCGGCACGACGGTCATCATCGACTCCTCGCGAGCGGCGGCGGGTACGCGACGGGACGACCGGGGCCGATCCGTCGGCGTGACGATACCCGCCCGGCCGCAGGCGCGAGCACCGCCAACCGGGGCGGACGGTCCGGCCCTGGCAGGGGCCCCGGACGACGATCCCGGCCCGGTCCGGCCCGGTCCAGGTCAGTGGCGCCGGTCATACGAGTAGCCTCGGTGCCGTGTACCGGTTCCTGCTGAGCCCACGCTGGCTGGGCGCTCTCGCGCTGACCCTGGTCGCCGCCGCCGTCATGGTGTTCCTGGGCAACTGGCAGCTGGACCGCTACCGGGGGCGCACCGAGGTCAACGAGCGGATCGACGCGGGCCAGCGGATGGTCCCCGCGCCGCTCGCCGACGCGCTGCGCGCCCCCAGCGGCGGCCCCGGGACGGTGGGTCCGGCCCCCGCCGAGGACAAGGTCTGGACCCGGGTCACCGTCACCGGCCGGTACGACCCCGCGAACACCGTGCTGGTCCGCGGCCGCACGGTGGACAGCCGCGTCGGCTTCGAGGTGCTCACCCCGCTGGTGCTCACCGACGGCACGGCGCTGCTGGTGGACCGGGGCTGGATCCCGCCGGCAGCCGGTGGGGCGACCGCCCAGCCGTCGGTGCCGGCCGCGCCGACCGGCGACGTGACGGTGGTCGGACGGGTGCACGAGACCGAGAGCGGCGCCGGCGCGGTGGCCCGACGTGACGGGCTGCTGGAGATCCGGCGGATCGGGGTGTCACGGCTGGCCGGCGAGCTTCCCTACCCGGTCTACGGCGCCTACCTGCTGCTCGACGAGCAGACCCCGGCAGCCGACCCGGTGTTCAAGGCGGTGCCGGTGGGGCACGCCAACAACTGGCAGAACTTCGGCTACGTCGTGCAGTGGTGGCTGTTCGCGGTGATGGCCCTGTTCGGCTACGGCTGGGTGGCCCGTCGTGAGGCCCGCCGGGCCGCCGGCATCGGCGTCACCGAGGCTCCCCTGGACCGGGCCGCCGAGCCTGCGCCGACCGCGTCCGCCTGAGCACTCCCCGTCAGCCGCTCACCCGGCCGGCGTGGATGGCGCGGACCGCGTCGATGGTGTCCGCCTCGGCGGCGGACTTGTCGTCGCGGTAACGCACCACCCGGGCGAACCGCAGCGCCATCCCGCCGGGATAGCGCGAACTCGTCTGCACCCCGTCGAAGGCGATCTCCACCACCTGCTCGGGCCGGACCCGGACGACCCAGTCGCCGCGCTCGACAGCGAGGTCGAGGAACCGCTCGGTCTGCCAGCGCAGCAGCTCGTCGGTGAGCCCCTTGAACGTCTTGCCGAGCATGACGAAGTCGCCGGTGCGCGCGTCACGCGCACCCAGATGCAGGTTGGACAGCCAGCCCTTGCGTCGGCCGCTGCCCCACTCGACGGCGAGGACCACCAGGTCGAGCGTGTGTCGCGGTTTCACCTTGACCCAGGCGGAACCGCGCCGGCCGGCGTCGTAGGGGGCGTCCGGGGCCTTCACCACCACGCCCTCCTGGCCGGCGTCGAGCGCTGCGGCGAACGCGCTGGCGGCCTGCTCCGGATCGTCGACCTCCATGCGGCCGACCAGCAGCGACGAATCCACAGCACCGGCGAGGGCGGCCCACCGCTCCCTGCCGGGGAGGTCGATCAGATCCTCGCCGTCGAGGTGCAGCAGGTCGAAGAAGTACGGGGTGAGCACCGTCGCACCCGTGCTGGCAGCCGCCGCGAGCACCGCCGGGGCGACCGGGGTGCGCCCGGTGGTGCTGGGGGTGGTGCGCCGGGCGGCCCGGCTCGACGTCTGTTGGAACGGCAGCGGGCGGCCGGTCTCGTCGAGGCCGATCGCTTCGCCGTCGAGGACCATCTCCCGGCCGGGCAGGGCGCGGACCGCGGCGACCACCTCGGGCACCCGGGTGGTGATCTCGTCGAGGCTGCGGGTGAACACCGCGATGTCGGTGCCGGAGCGGTGCACCTGGATGCGGATGCCGTCGAGCTTCACGTCGACCACCGCCGGCGTGCCGGTCGCGGCGAGCGCTTCGTCGACCGAGGGGGCGCTCTGCGCGAGCATCGGCGCCAGCGGTCGGCCGACCCGCAGACCGAACCCAGCCAGCTCGGCGGCCCCGCCGGCCAGCGCGGCCACCGCCACGGCCCGCAGATCACCGGCGAGCAGCAGCGCCCGACGGACCGCTGCCACCGGCACCTCGGCGGCCCGGGCCACCGCGTCCGCGAGGAGCCCGGCCTGGGCGCCCTGACGGAGCTCGCCGCTGAACAGACCGGTGAGCAGGCGCTGCTCGTCGGCCGTCGCCGCCGCGTAGAGGGCGCCGAGCAGCGCCCGACGTCGAGCCTGCGAGCCCGAGCCGTGCACGGCGGCGATCTGCGCGATGGCGGCGTCCACGGCGGCCACCGTCAACGTCGGCTCGGCGGCCGGGGGCGGCAGGTCACGCAGGCTCGCGTAGCCAACCCCGGTCTGCCGTTGGCGCAGCTCACCGGCGAGATAGCCGGCGCCGGGCTCGACCTCGTCGGGATCCAGTCGGCGCAGCGCGTCAGCGAGCAGCTCCACCTTGGCGCGTCGGCCGCTGGTGGCACCGACGGCGGCGGAGGTGGCTGCCAGATCGAGGAACCGCACGCAGCTCATCCTGCCAGGCACCTCCGACACCGCCCGGGCATTGCCGTGCCCGGGCGGTGTCGGCAGGGTGCCGCCCGCTCACGCGGACGACGGGCGGGCAGCCCTAGGCCGAGACGGGCTCCTCGATGCGTAGCCCCCGGGCCCGGACCTCGCCGGCCACGCGGGAGAGCACCGAGTCGAGGGCGACCAGTGCGGCGGAAAGCTCACCGAGCTGTTCGTTGAGCGTGTCCTCGGACCACGCGGAGACGTCGACATCTCCCAGCGCGCTGACAGCGGCCCCCAACCGGGCCATCACCTCGTTCGTACTCATGTACGAAAGGCTATAACAGACAGCGGGCCGACACGCCGTAAACCCCCAGATCAGACCCAAAGTTCCCGCGCCGTGCCGGAGGCCTACCCGCCCGCTGCCGCCACCTTGCCCAGCAGGAGCGCCTCGGCGAGGCACACCCGGGCGAACTCCCCCAGGTGCAGGCTCTCGTTCGGGCCGTGCGCACGGGCGTGCGGGTCCTCCACACCGGTCACCAGGATCGCCGCCTTCGGGAACATCTCCTGGAAGGTGGCGATGAACGGAATCGAGCCGCCGACGCCGATGTCCACCGGGTCGGTGCCGTCCCAGGCGGCCCGGAAAGCCGACCGGGCGGCGTCGAACATCGGCCCGGACGCGTCGATCACGCACGGGTCACCGTCGTGCTCGAAGGTGACGGTCACCTGCGCACCCCACGGCGCGTGCCGCTCCAGGTGCGCGCGCACCGCCGCGTACGCCCGCTTGCTGTCGTCGCCCGGGGCGAGCCGGATGCTGAGCTTCGCCTTCGCGGACGGGACCAGGGCGTTCGGCGCCTCGCCCGTGGACGGCGCGTCGACACCGAGGATGGCCAGCGCCGGCTTGGTCCAGAGCCGGTCGGTGATCCGGCCGGTGCCGATGAACCCCACGCCGTCGGCCAGCCCCGCCTCGGCCCGGATCCGGTCCTCCGGGTAGTCGACGGTGGCGCCCTCCCGGCCGACCAGCCCTTCCACCGCCACGTCACCGGCGTCGTCGTGCAGCGTCGCCAACAACCGGACCAGCGCGGTGAGCGCGTCCGGCACGGCGCCGCCGAACATGCCGCTGTGCACCGCCTGGTCGAGGGTGCGCACCTCGACGAAGCAGTTGACGATGCCCCTCAGCGAGGTGGTCAACGCCGGTACGCCGATGTCCCAGTTACCGGAGTCGGCGATCACGATGACGTCGGAGGCGAGCTTGTCGCGGTGCTCGACCAGCAACTGCTCCAGCGAGTCGGAGCCGTACTCCTCCTCGCCCTCGATGAACAGGACCACGCCGACCGGCAGCGCGTCACCGTACGCGCGCAGCGCCGCGACGTGCGCCATGATGCCGGCCTTGTCGTCGGCCGCGCCCCGGGCGTAGAGCCGGCCGTCCCGCTCCACCGGCTCGAACGGGTCGGACTCCCACAGCGACAGGTCGCCGACCGGCTGGACGTCGTGGTGGGCGTAGAGCAGCACGGTGGGCGCTCCGGGCGGCGCGGCCCGACGGCCGATCACCGCCGGCTGGCCGCCGGATCGCACGATCTCGACGTCCAGGCCGCAACCGCGCAGCAGCTCGGCCACCGCCTCGGCGGAGCGTTCCACGTGCGAGTGGTCGAAGCCCTCGAAGGCGATGCCGGGGATGCGGACGAGGCGCTCCAGGTCGGCCCGGACGCCGGGCATCTCCCGCTCGACGGCGGCTCGCACCTCGGACTCGGACATGATCGGTGAGGTCATGACCGGCATCGTATGCCGGCCTTACCTGGGCGTGCCGGCGGAGCCCGTACCGTCACCGCTGTCCGTGGAGCCGGCGCCGGCCCGCGCGCCGGGGGCGGCCCGCCCGGCGCGGTGGGCGCGGCCCGCCGCCTCGGTGGCCGCGTCCATCCAGGAACGGGCCCGACCGGCGGTGCCGCCCACCCACTCGCCGACGTCGCTCGCACCGTCGCCGAGCCGGCGCAGCAACCCGACCAGCGGGTCGCTGGACCTGCTGAACTCCTCCCGGTACGACTCGGCAGCCGCCTTGATCTCCTCCGTGACGCTGGTCGAGCTGTCGTCCTCACGGCGTGGGTAGTCCCCGGCCAGCACCCGCCCGTACGCCCCGGAGTCGATCCACTGGCGCAGCTGCGCCGCCCGCGCCACCGGCACCGGGTGGGTGCTCCACGCGGTCATCCGGATCTTGTGCAGGCTGTCGCGCAGGTCGCCGCCGCCGGCGTACTCGGCGGCCTGCTCCAGGAAGGCGGTGGTGTCGACCTGGGACAGGTCACCGCCACCGGCCAGCTTCATCAACAGCCGCAACGCGGCGGCCGGGTCCTGCCCGGCGAGCAGACCCGCCCGGTCGGCGGACAGCTCCGCCTTGCGCCACCACTCCAGCATCGCCGCGATGATGGCCCGCAGCGCGATCGCGCCGACCGGCAACCAGCTCAGATTGGCAGCCCAGCGGGTGAGGATCATGAGCATGGTCTTGTAGACCGCGTGCCCGCTGCCCACGTGCCCCAACTCGTGGCCGAGCAGACAGCGCAGCTCGTCCTCGTCGAGTTGTTGCACGCACGCGGAGTTGAGCACGATGAACGGCCGCTCCAGCCCGACCGCCTCGGCGCCCAACCAGGGCGACTGGGTCACGTACAGCTCGGGCAGCTCGGCCACGTCGAGCGCCGCCGCGGCCTCGGTGTAGCGCTGCCACACCGCCGGGTACTGCCGGTGGTCGACCCGGATGCCAGAGGCCAGCACGGACAGCCGGAAACCCCGCTCGTTCCACATGCCGAAGAACGACCGCACCACGTCGTCGAAACCGCGCAGCTCCCGCAGCGCGACCAGGGCACCCCGGTCGGCGGGATGCTCCCAGGCCCGTGAGCTGATGCCGGTGAGGGTGATCCGACGCCGCGCTGGCGCGTCCGCTGCCGTCATGGTGGCTCCCCGTTCGCCGTAGCTTCCCGCATCGTGCCGTAGTCGGTGGCCAACGTCCATGCCCGCTCAGCGCAGCCGCACGTAGTACCGGTCCGCGTCGTACGGCAGGCCGGGCGCGCCGTCGACCACCAGGTCGGCGTGGGTCGCGGTCTCGTCGACGGCGAAGTGCGCCCGCTCACCGTCGTGCCAGCGGCGCAGCTCGGGCAGGATCTCCGGACCGTCCCGGGCGACCGCGCGTGCCAGCCGCAGCGACGCGGGTGCGGTGACGAACACGGCCAGCGTCAGCTCCGGCCGGACGACCGCGCGGGCGGCGCTGACCCCCTCGACCAGCAGCACCGGAGCCGCCGGCACCGGCACCGGCCGGGGCAGGAAACGGTGCCGGACCCAGCTGTACCGCCGGTAGGCACCCGGCTGCCCGGCGCGCAGCGGGGCGAGCACCCAGTCGTCGAGCCGGGGCCAGAAGGTGACCTGGTCGTCCCAACCATCGAGCAGGTCGTCGGTGTGCACCACCGGCGGTCGGTCGCCGAGCGGCAGCGCCAGGGCATCCGCGAGCTGCGCGGCGAACCGGCTCTTGCCCGCGCCGCTCGGCCCGTCGACGGCGACCAGCCGGGTCCGCCCCAACCGCGCCGGGCCCGCGAGCACCCGACGAGCCAGTTCGGCGTACGCCTCGACGACCGCCACGGTCGGCCCGGCAGTCTCCGGGTTCAGCACGACCTCGTGTGGTGCATGACCGAAGTATGCCGCCACCACCGGCGGGCATCGTGATCGACTCCGGTTCGGTGCGGTCACGGTGTCCCTGCCGAGGAACCCACGCTGTCGGTTCCCCGGCCACGTCGATCATGCTGGCCGAGGGGCCAGGGTGGGCCACCGTGACCCGTCCGGCTGGTCGCCCTGGCCGGCCACCGTCACGTCCGGGGGAATTGGGGCGACGACGGGTGACGGGCGGCCCGTTCGCCGCCCGGGGTGCCACCGAATCGGGATGATCGGGTGGTGCTCCGAGACGTGATGAGCCCCGGCATAGACGCCCTGCTCGAACAGGCCCGCGCCGGGCTGCACCGACTGACTCCGCAGCAGACCGTCGAGGCGGTCCGCGGCGGCGCGTTGCTGGTCGACACCCGTACCGACCTGCAACGCCGCGAACAGGGCGACCTGCCGGGCGCGGTCGTCATCGACCGGACCGTACTGGAGTGGCGCCTCGATCCGGCCAGCGCCTGGCGGATCCCGGAGGCCACCGGGTACGACCGGGAGATCGTGCTGGTGTGCCGGCAGGGCTACAGCTCCAGCCTGGCCGCCGCCAGTCTGCAGACCCTCGGGCTGCGCCGGGCCACCGACATGATCGGCGGTGTGGACGCGTGGCTCGCCGCCGGCCTGCCCACCACCGACCGCCCCGCCGACATCCGCCCCTGAGTCCCACCACCCTGCGCCCACCTCGGGCGGGCGGGCAGCCGGCTCACGATCACGCTCGATCCAGGAAACAGGCCCCTCCTCGCGCGGACGAGGCCCCTAGAACACCGATCGAGCACGATCATGGGCGGTCCCCCGCCTGCACAGTCCCAAGGGGACGGTGTGCCAGTCAGGAGGGTGGCGCGCCGGGTGGGATGAAGGGGAGGCCGGCGGGTGGGCCGGCTTCGATGAGCCGCCAGAGGGCATCGGTGTCCAGGTGTTCCTCGACCAGGTCGCCGAGCAGATCAAGCGAGCGTTCCCGGGCGGCGGCGAAGCTGGTGGCCGGTGCGACCCGGAACCCGCTGCGGCCGGCCAGGCGAGCCGCCTCGGTGAGGAACCACCGGCGGAAGCCGTCGGACTCGAACGCCCCGTGCCAGTGCGTGCCGTGCACCGCGCCGAGCACGGCCCCCTCTCCGACACCGTCGTCGCCGGTCAGCAGCGGGGGCAGGCTGGGGTCGGCCTGGGACACGTACCCGTGGTGGATCTCGTAGCCGTGCACCGGAAGGCCACCGTGGCCGGTGCCCACCGACTGCCGCACGGTCTTGCGCGGATCGAAGGTGATCTCGATGGGCAGCAGACCGAGCCCCGGCACGCTGCCCTGCCGACTCTCCACCGGGTCATGGATGGCGCGGCCGAGCATCTGGAAGCCGCCGCAGAGGCCGAGCAGAGGTTTGCCGGCCGCCACATGGGTGGCCACCGCGTCGGCGAGACCGGTCTCGCGCAGCCAGGCGAGGTCGGCGACGGTGGACTTGGAGCCGGGCAGGACGACCAGGTCGGCGGCGGCCAGCTCGGCCGGTTCGATGGTGAGGCGGACCCGGACACCCGGCTCGGTGGCGAGCGCCTCCACGTCGGTGGCATTGCTGACCCGGGGCAGGCGGACGACGGCCACGTCCAGCCATTCGGTGCCGTGCGGGGCTGCGGGGCGCCCGAGTACGCGACCGTAGGCGAGAGAGTCCTCCGCGTCGAGCCACAGGTCCAGTGCCCAGGGCAGCACCCCGTACGTGGGGCGGCCGGTGACCTGACGCAGCATGTCCAGACCCGGCTGGAGCAGCCCCCGGTCACCCCGGAACTTGTTGATCACGAAGCCGGCGATCAGCGCCTGGTCGGCCGGGTCGAGGAGGGCCACGGTGCCGAACATCGAGGCGAACACTCCGCCCCGGTCGATGTCGCCGACGACGATGGTGGGCAGGTTGGCGTGCCGGGCCAGCCCCATGTTGACGTAGTCACCGGCCCGCAGGTTGATCTCGGCCGGGCTGCCGGCGCCCTCGCAGATCACCACGTCGTACGTCTCGCGCAGCTCGGCGAGCGCGCCGTACGCGGTCTCGGCGAGCCGGGGACGCAACTGCCGGAAGGTGCCGGCGGTGATCGTGTCGACCGCCTCGCCCAGCAGCACCACCTGACTGGCCAGGTCACTGCCCGGCTTGAGCAGCACCGGGTTGAACCGCAGGTCGGGTGCGAGCCCACACGCGGCAGCCTGCATGGCCTGGGCGCGCCCGATCTCGCCGCCGCGCCCGTCCGGCCCGACGACCACGGCCGAGTTGTTCGACATGTTCTGCGCCTTGTACGGCGCCACCTTCACGCCCTGGCGGTGCAGCCAGCGACAGATGCCGGCGGTGAGCACGCTCTTGCCCGCGTCGGACGTCGTGCCGGCCACCAGCAGCCCGCCACTCACCGCCCGTTCCCCCGCCGCACCCCGACACCCGCGTCCACTCCGCCGGCCCGCCCGCGCCCTCCGGCCCCGACGGCCAACCCACGCCGCCCGACCAGTCCGCGCGTGCCGACCCCGGCTGCCAGCCCGGTCCCGCCGGCCCGCACGCGCCCGCCGGTCACGGCGGTCAACCCGCGCCGGCCCACGGCGCCGATCAGCCGGCCGAGGGTCACCGGGTACGCGGCGGCCAGCCCCACCGCGGCCAGCCCCACCGCGCCGGAGATCCGGGCGGCCCGCTTGAGGTGCCGCGCCTCCGGGCGGGGACCGTCGCCGAGGAACGGCCGCACCTCGGAGCGCCCGAAGTAGACGTTGCGGCCGCCGAGGCGGACCCCGAGCGCACCGGCCATCGCCGCCTCGCACTGGCCGGCGTTGGGGCTCGGGTGGTCGTTGCGGTCGCGCAGCCACACCTGCCAGGCGCGCTGCCGGTCCCCGTGCGCGACCGGCGCGACGGCGACGGTGAGCAGCCCGGTCAGCCGGGACGGTACGAGGTTGAGCGCGTCGTCCAGCCGAGCGGCCGGGGTGCCGAACCGCGCGTAGCGCGCCGACCGGTGCCCGACCATCGCGTCGAGGGTGTTCGCCGCGCGGTAGCCCAGCAGCCCGGGAAGGCCGGCGACCGCACCCCAGAGCAGCGGAGCGACGACCGCGTCGGAGGTGTTCTCGGCGACCGACTCGACTGTGGCACGGGCCAGCTCCGACTCGCCAAGCGTCGACGGGTCCCGCCCGCAGAGGTTGCCGAGGCGTCGCCGGGCAGCGGGCAGGTCGCCGTCACGCAGCGTCCGACCCATGACAGTCGCCTCGTGCCGTAACGTGCGGCCGCCCAGCACGCTCCACGTGCCGGCCGCCACGAGCACCGCCCGGGTCACCGGCCGGTGCCGGGTAGCCGCCGCGGCGGCCGCTCCGAGCAGCACCGGCCCTCCGACGGCCAGCGCGGTGAAGGCCGTACCCGCCGTTCGGTCCGGGCGGTAGAGGCGGCGCTCCAGCGCCCCGGCGGCCTGCCCGAAGCCGGCCACCGGGTGCCACCGGCGGGGGTCGCCGAGCAGCCTGTCCAGCGCGTAACCGGCCAGCAGCCCCACCGCGTTCGCCATCGGCGCTGTCCGTCGCACCCGCACCACCTCCGGCCGGCCAGCCTAGACGAGCACCCCGGGAATCAGCCCAACACACGGTGCCGCAGCCGCGACGAGAACCCCTGGAGCGAACAGTCGGGCCACCCCGCCGACGCCCGTCACGCGGGGTGACGACGCTGCAGGCGCCGCCACCCCGCCCCCGTTCGTGCCGCCCGGATCGGTCAGGCCGGCTGCGGGATCCGGCCCCGACCGCGCCGCCCGCGACCGGGTTGCGTCGGCTCGGGCTGCCCCTCGTCGGGCACCGCCCCCAACTCGAGGTCCAGGTCACCGTCGGCGTTGTCGTCGTTCGCCTCGGACGGAGCTGTCAGCTCGTCGATGCCCAGTGCGGCGTCGACCTGCTCGACCTGCCCGCCGCTCGGGGAATCGTCCTCCGGGTCGCTGTCGAACGGGCTGGTGCCGAACGGACTGCCTCCGAACGGGCTGGTGCGCAGCTCGGCGTAGTCGGGCAGCTCGAAGTCGTCGTCCAGCGGCCGGTCGTCGGGCAGCGCGGGGGCCTGCCCGGCCGGCACCGGCTCGGTGGGCTCGCCGTGCACCCGGCTGTCGGCCTCCGCGTCCTCCACGGTGCTGGTCGTCACGCTCGGCCGGTTGCGCAGGAACCGGGCCCGGCCGCGGGACAGATCGTGGCCGACGGCGACCGCCTCCAACTCGTAGAGCGTGCGGTGGTTGCCGGCGTCGTCGGTCCAGTCGCGGGTGTAGAGCCGCCCGCAGACCACCACCGGATCGCCGACCATGACAGAGGCCGCCACCCCCTCGGCGAGCTTGCGCCAACAGTTGACGCGGACGCGGAGCGAATTGCCGTCCACCCACCGGCCACTGTCCCGGTCGAGCCGGCGGGCGGTGGAGGCGACCTTGAAGTTGGCCACCAGGGTGTTGCTCTGGGTCGTACGCCGCCACTCGGGCGTGGTCAGCACGTTGCCGACGATTGTCACGTAAGTGTCGAACATCGTCCCTCCAGGGGGATCGGGGCCTGCCAGCGCGAGTCGACTCGCCACCGAGCCTCGACACCGAGGCCGCCCACCGCCACCGCCCACCGCCGGCCTGTGGATGACGAACCCACCTGTGGACAACGCCCTGATCACGCCCGGGTGTGGTACGCCCGACCCGCCCGACCCGCCGTCAACGGTTTCCCGGGCCGCTCGAACTGGGTAAGGACTTGATCAACGCACCACCGACAGTTGCACGTCGACGAGAGGTCAGCGCCATGACGATCACTACCATCGGTTCCGCGAACGCTTCCGAGGCGCGGCGATGAGCGCCGTGGCGAACCCGGCCACCGTGGCTGAGTGCCTGCGGGTGGGCGCCGGGTTCTCGCAGGGCGACCGGAACTGGATCGCCGAGCAGTTCGCCACCCTCGACGCCCGGCTCGCCAGCTTCCACGCCGACGCCACCGAGCTGGAGGTGTCGGTGAAGGACCGGGAGGCACGCGGGCAGAAGGTCACGCTCGAGTGCTGGATCGCCGGCCGGCAGAAGATCGTCACCACCTCCGCGGAGGAGGACCTGCACGCCGCCCTCAACGACGTCCGCGACGACCTGCGCCGTCGTCTCAACGACGCCAAGACCCGCCAGGAGCCCCGGCACAACAAGCACCTGCGCGACCTCCCCCAGCCGCAGGCCGAGTCCGACGACGAGGCCCCCCGCGCCGACGCGGAAACGGCCTGACCCACGCCTCACCCCCGCGATCTTGCACTTTCATCGCCCGAATAGCGGCTATGTCCCCTGTATGTCGGGACAGAAAGTGCAAGATCGCGGGGACGAACCCGCCGGGCGGGCGGACCGAGCGGGCGTGGGCTACCGCTGGGTAGGTCGGCGGCGTAGCGTCGCGTTCGTGGAACCGGACGTGTTGGGGCCGCCGTACGAGCGGCAGACGATCGACCTGGGCGCCGACGACGAAGGCCCCGTTGTCGCGACGCTGGTCCGGAGGCGGGCCGAACGCCCCACCGGGCGGGCCGTGCTCTACGTGCACGGCTTCGTCGACTACTTCTTCCAGACCCACCTGGCCGACTTCTTCGCCGAGCGAGGGTGGGACTTCTACGCCCTCGACCTGCGCAAATACGGTCGCAGTCTGCTCCCGGGCCAGACCCCGAACTTCTGCCACGACATCAGCGACTACTTCCCCGAGCTGGATGCCGCCGCTGAGATCATCCGCAAGGACGACGGGCACGAGACCCTGCTGGCGATGGGCCACTCCACCGGCGGCCTGATCATCTCGTTGTGGGCGGACTCCCGCCGCGACACCGGCATCGTCGACGGCCTGGTGCTCAACAGCCCCTTCTTCGACCTCAACGCCCCCTGGGCGATCCGTCGACCCCTCGCGGCCGCCGCGTCCCGGCTGGGCCGCAGAGCGCCGCACCGCATCCTGCCGTTCGGGCTGGGCACGGTGTACGGCGAGAGCATCCACTCCGACCACCGCGGCGAGTGGACCTACGACCTGGCGTGGAAGCCGCTGGCCGGGTTCCCGGTCCGGGCCGGCTGGCTGAACGCGATCCGCACCGGGCAGCGTCGACTCCGTGCCGGGCTGGACATCCAGGTGCCGGTGCTGCTGGCCTGTTCGACCCGGTCCTTCCGGGGCACCAAGTGGCACGCCAACGCGACAATGGCCGACGCCGTACTGGACGTCGACCACATGGTCCGTTACGCGCCCCGCCTCGGTCGCCACGTCACACTGGCCCGCTTCGACGGCGGGCTGCACGACCTCACGCTCTCCGGCCCCGCCGTACGGAAGAAGGTCTTCGACGAGGTGGGCCGCTGGGCCGAGGCGTTCCTCGCCGCCGGCCCCACCGCCCCGGCCGACGCTGACCCGACCAGTTCACCGACAGCCGACGCGGCGACGGCGACAACGCCCGGCAGTTGACAGGCCGGGATGGCGTCGCCGCTCAGACGTCACCGGACAACGGGGGCAGTCCGACATCGCCGGACGGCGTCCCGGCTCAGACGTCGCCGGGCGTCGCCGGGAGGACGGCACGGATCCGGTCGAAGGTCGCCACCGGGTGCGCGCCGACGCCAGGCAGGACCAGACCCAGGCAGTACGGTGCGACGTCGCCGGTGTCGCCGGCCTGGACGATGAAGACCGGCGCCCCGACGTACCCCGGCGGCAGCTCCGTGGTGATCAGCACGGCGTCCCCGTCGCGGACCACCCGCTCGATCGCGACCTCCAGCGGGCGCGACCCGTCTTCGCGTACCCCATGGGCCAGCACGAAAGCGGAACCGGCGTCGGCGCCGAGGCGGGCGACCACCTCGGGCCCGGCGGCGATCCCCGCCGGCACCGGCTGGACGCGCCACCGCCAGCCGCCGTCACCGGCGTACCGGTGCAGGCCGGCGGTCGGCAACACCGCCACCCCGTCGCCCCCGAAGCGGGCCCAACCAGGCACGATCTCCGCCTCGGACACGACCTTCGGGGCCACCCCCGCCGGTTCGGTGACGCTCGACCGCAGGCCCAACTCACCCCCGGAAGCGCCCACCAGGTCGGCCGCCGTCAACAACGACTCCCCCACCGGGTCGTCGCCGCTGCGAAAGAAGAACGCGGTACCGAAACCGCCCGATGACCGGTACGGCAGGATGGCGCGACCGACGACCTGGCACAGCTCGTAGGCGACGTCGCTCTCGGCGTCGGAATCCAGCAACACCAGCCAAAGGTACGGTCCGGGGCCGGGCCGGTCCGCGGTAACCCGGATGCCCGCTCCGCGGCGGACGTGAGACTCTGCTCGGCAACGTGGACGCGGGCACCCTTTCCGCCGTCGGGCAGTGGGACGGCGGTACCCTCTGGGCGCGACATCCACGCCACACGCGCCCGTAGCTCAGCGGATAGAGCAGGGGACTTCTAATCCCAAGGCCGCAGGTTCGAATCCTGCCGGGCGCACCTACCTCGCCGCAGGTCAAGGGGCTTCCGCTCCCCACGAAGCCCTTCTACAGACGACAGACGGTCCCTGCCCTGAGGGGAGGGACCGTATGGCGTTCGGCTTCACCTTGCTGCAGGCCAGCACGGACGGGTGTGCTCAGCCCTGCTGGTGGCGCTCGTTGCGTCGAAGGGCCTCTTCGAGTTGGTCCTCAAGAATAATGATCCGACAGGCCGAGGCGATGTCGGTGCCCTGGTCGCACATCTCGCGGGCGCGCGCGGCGAGGCGTATTTGGTAGCGAGAGTAGCGGCGATGCCCGCCACTGGAGCGCTGCGGGTTGATCAGTTTCGCGTCGCCCAGTCGGCGTAGGAAGTCCTGCGAGCAGCCGATGATCTCGGCGGCACGGCCCATCGTGTAGGCGGGGTAGTCCTCATCGTCGAGCATGTCGTCGGGTTGAGCCATGAAACCTCCATCACGAGGGCCCCGGTGCTCGGAAGCACCGGGGCCCAAGGGTTGTGGGTCAGGAACACCATCTACCGACAGAACGTCGGCTTGTCTTGTCCGCACCGGCCGTCAGGGACGGCTTCGGGTGCGAGGATCGCATAAGCGTGACCGGAGACCACCTCTCGTTCGAGGGAAACTGCGGTGTCCGCGCCCAGCCCACAGATGCAACTGGTAGCGGGCGATCCAACGGTGTAATGCCCTCCCTTGCCTCTGATTCCTCTGCCTTACTCCGTGCTGTCTCGTCAGTGCCCGAGCCCCACGCGACTTCATGGCCCCGACACATACGACGAACTCTCCTTGCCTCGGGTGAAGCCCTGAACAAGCGTCGGCCTCACCCGCTGTCACACACGTACTACCGAACTACGGCAAATGTCTGCCGCCGAGCTGAGCAGGACTTGCACGTTCCCTGTCCCGACTCCTTCGCCCTCGTGGGGGGCGGCAACGTCAGCGTCTTTGTTTACTCCGTCTTCGACCTCAGGAACGTTAGTCGGGACCGGCAAGGATGTCTAGCGTTTCGAGCATAGATTTTCTCCGAGGGCGGAGATAGGACGACGTATACGGGAAGCGCGGTGGGCAAGCGGTACCGACGGGAGGATCCCCGCCCTGAGCCGACCGCCGCCGCACCTCAGGTTCGGTGCCCGGCAGGTGTCTACGGGTTGACCGGTCCACGGCGTTAATAGGGCGTGACGTTCGAGGAGTACGCGTTCACCCGCACGTCGGCCCTGGTGCGGCTCGCCCGGTTGCTGACCGGTGACGAGTACCGGGCCGAGGACCTGGTGCAGGAGGTCCTGGCCCAGGCGTACGCGAGGTGGGGGCGGATCGGCCGGACGGATCGTCCTGACGCCTACGTCCGCCGGATGCTGGTCAACGCCCACAGATCCTGGTGGCGTCGGCGCAGCAGCCGGGAGATCACCGTCGCCGCCGTACTCGATCAGGCCGGTGACGTGGACGAGGCGGCCGGGGTCGCTGAGCGCGACGCGCTGTGGCGGTTGGTCTGTGCGCTGCCGGCGCGTCAGCGCACGGTGATCGTCCTGCGCTACTACGAGGATCTTGATGACGCGTCGATCGCGGAGATTCTCGACTGTTCGACCGGGACGGTACGCACCCACGCGAAGCGGGCGCTGACGGCGCTGCGTCAACGACAGGCTGCGGCATCCCCCGCACGGGCAGGAGAGTTCTGATGTTCAGCGACCTCGATGAGCAGCTCGCCAGCACGCTGAAGCATCGTGCCGGTGGCGATGTCGACCCGACACCATTCGTGCAGCACGCCCGGATTCGCGGCCGGCGGTTGAGGCTGCGGCGACGGGCACTGATCGCCGGCGGCGTGGCGGCGGCGTGCGCTGCTCTCACCTCGGTGGTTCTGGTGCTCCCGGGCGGCCGGACCACCGACGACCCGATCGTGCCGGCCTCGGCACTGATGTTGCCGGAGGCACGAGGCGCTGCGACCGTACGGCCGGAGGAGGTGGGTGCCGATCCCGCGACCGTGCACTTCTCGCCCGGCGCCCTGGTGAGCGGTGCGGAGTACGCGACGTGGCGTGCCGGGCGCGGCATCGAGAGCGTCGAGTTCCGGGGCCGCAGTGGGCAGGCCCGGTTCGTGTTGGCCCGCACCGAAGTGTTGCTGGACGAGCTTCAGCAGACGTTGTCGTCGGCGGGACGACCGCAGCCACGCTCCGATGTACGAGTCGGTGACCGCCCGGGTGTCGCCTGGTTCGACCCGTCCGGTGACCGGCAGTTGTGGTTCGTTCGCTGGCAACCCGTCGACGGGCTCTGGGCCCAACTGGACACGTACGCGCCCACCCGGGACGAGGCGACGGGCACGGCGGGCCGGGTCCGGTTCGATGGCGCCCACCGTTGTGTGGTGCCGTTCCGCCTGGAGTCGGTGCCACCCGGCGGACGGCTGCTCGAATGCTCGGTCACGTTCGGCCGCTCGGCGCGGGGGACGTTCGTCGAGGGCGCTCTCGTGGTCGGTGACGCATCCGGTCGCTGGCTGACCGTTCGGGCGCAACCCGCCCCGGCCGGCGGGGCCCGGGCCGGGGATCTCACCGTCGGCCCCTACCGGGCCCGCCGGCAGGGCAGTGACGTGTTGGAGATGACCGTCGAGCCGTTCGTCGTGGAGGCGTTCCGCAAGGGGTGGGGGGACGGCTACACCGAGGCGGAGGGCTTGACGATCCTCGGCGGGTACCGGCCGGTCGGCGATCCCAGCCGCCCGGAGACCTGGTGAGGTACCCGCGCCAGCGGATGGTGTCGGCAGGTGCCGCCACACTCGTTTGACCCTCGGGGCGACGGGGCATCGTGTGCGAAAAGCGTGCGCACGAGGCCCCGACCGATCGCAGCTCGGCGGCGCGCCAGCCGGGCCTCGACCGCACCCGACAGCGGAGGTGGGAGGCACCGATGCCAGCAGGATCGAGCCCGAAGAGAGAACGACAGTACGAACACATCAAGGAGAGCGCGCAGAAGCGCGGTGCCTCCTCCGGCCGGGCGAAGGAGATCGCGGCGCGCACTGTCAACAAGGAACGGGCCCGCTCGGGTGAATCCCGCACGGCGAGCCGATCCTCCCGCAACGACGTGTCGTCCGGGCACCGTGGCGGTAAGCGCTCCCACAGCGGCGCTCAGGGTCGCACCAAGGAGCAGTTGTACAACGAGGCGAAGCAACGCGGCATCAAGGGCCGCTCGTCGATGTCGAAGAGCGAGCTGGAGCGGGCCCTGTCGAAGTAGCGACCAGGGGTCACGCGCCCCGACAGGGCGTACCGACGGTGGTGCGGATCAGCCGGGACGGCTCAGACCGGTCCGAGCAGGTTGACCAGCGTGTCGTCGCCCTGGCCGAGCTGGGCTGCACCGATCGGTGGCGTGACGAGGAACCGTCGGCAGCCGTCGAGTTCCACGTACCAGTCGGGGCGTTCCCCGTCGAGCGGTCGCAGCACCGCGAAGCGGGTCGCCGGGGTGGCGCAGTCGACCACCGCCCGGCGGTTGTTCAGCGCCCGGAGCACACCCGCCTGGCGCTCGGTTGGCAGTGGCCCGCCGTACACGAAATCGCCGGCCGGCTTTTCGCCCTCCTGGAGCGACTCGGGCACCTGGTAGACGCAGAGGCGCAGCGGCCCGGCGGCCGGTCGGGTGACCGGCCCGGCCGGCCCGGGGCGACGGCTCCTGGTTTCCACCCACACCATGTCCGTCCACTGCTGGGCGCATCCGGCGGCCTCGGCCGCCGCGGATTCGACCTGCCCGATGGTACGGGTGTCCACAGTGCTCCACTGCGGCCCGGCCAGGGCCGCGATGACCTCGCGGCGCGGCTTGCCGCAGGCGTCGGTCGGGATCTGGGGGCGCAGCCAACGCCCCCGGTCGTCCACCAGGGCCAGCCACGGCGGGACGACCATGTCGAGGGTGCAGGCGACCTTCCCGCCGGTCGGCTCGCTGGGCAGGCGCAGCGCGGCGAGCAGTGGTGCGATCTCCTCGGCGCGCCGCTCGGTGGCCATCTGCTGCTGGCCGCCCCGGCGGCCCGGCCGGGTCTCCCGCCCGCAGATCACGGCCGCTACCGGGGTGAACGTGGGGTCGATCCGACCGGTCGTCGGTTCTTTCGAGGCTGGTGGTGACGTCTGCGTGCCCGGCAACGTGATTGTCTCGCCGGCTCGGGGGGCATCCTTGGCGCAGGAGGTCCACTTGTCGACGATCTGGGCCGGGGCGGGCTCGGCAGCCTCGCCCGGCCCGTTCTCCGTGCCACCGCAGCCGCTCAGTGCCATGCCGAGCAGTGCCACCGCCAGTACCGTCCGGGACGAGCGCATCCGGCTCACCATCCTTTCACCCGAGGATGAGACGGACGGCAGGTGTGCTCGGTTCCGACCGGTCGCGGCACCCGTGCGACCACCCCCAGCCGCGCGGGCACAGAGTGACACATTAGCGACACTCCGTGCACTAGGGGTCATCAGATGTCAGCCGACATGCTATTGTCCAATGTCTATCTGCTTCGTGTGGACCCGGACCGGGTCGTTGTCGGAAGGGCACTTCCCGATGCCGGCCGTTGCCACTCCAGCCGTGCCGCCGCCCACGTTGGACAATCCGGCCGGCGGGGCCCTGGGCCTCATCTTCACCACGTTGCCGGCGTTGCTGCGGCTGACCTGCGGGCTGTTCGGCGCTGCGGTGGCCGTGTCCGTGCAGACCCCGCCGGTCGAGCAGGCGGTGCTGCTGCCCGCTGTCGGCGTGCTGACCGGCTGGTCCCTCTGGTACGCCCACCGCGCGTTGCGCCACGGCATCGGTCCCGCTCTCGTCGCCGGTGACGTCGCGGTCACCGCGTCGGCCTGCCTCCTCATGCCTGTGCTGGTGGCACCCGAGGTGTTGCCCGGCGAGGGCAGTTGGATCGCCGTGCTGGCCAGCACCACAGTGATCAACACACAGGCCACCGCCCTGGCGCGCTGGTCGATCCCCGCTGGGCTGCTCGTGATCGTCACCTACGTGACCGGCGCGCAGGCGGCCGGCAACCCCACCGAGGCGCGGGCGCACGCGGCCACGCTGCTGGCGCAGACCGCCTGCACGGCGATGATGGCGGGGGTCATGCGGCGACGCATCGGCCGGGCGGACCGCGCCTTCGCCGAACACCAGCGGCTGACCCGGGAGGCGTTGGTCGCCCGCGCCGCCCGCGAGGCCGAACGCCAGCAGAACCGCGACCTGCACGACACCGTGCTGGGAACGTTGACCATGGTGGGGCTGGGCGCGGTGGCCGGTCCCTCGACCGTCTTCCGGGACCGGTGCGCGGCCGACCTGCGTACCCTCGTCTCGCTCAGCGACGTCGGCCCGGTGGCCGGCGACGGCCCGGTCCCGCTCGACGGACGGTTGCGGTCGGTGGTCGAACGGCTGCCCGAGCTCGCGGTACGGCTGGACCTGACGTCCTGCGCCGTCCCGGTCGGGGTGGCCGACGCGATCAGCGAGAGCGCCTACGCGGCGCTGTCCAACGTGGTCCGCCACGCCCCCGGCGCCGAGGCCACGCTGCGTCTGGTCCGCGACGCGATCGGCGTCGTGGTCGAGGTCGCCGACGACGGTCCCGGCTTCGACCTGGCCACCGTCCCACCGCACCGGTACGGGCTGCGCGAGTCCATCCGCGGCCGGATGGCCACCGTCGGTGGGCGTGCCGAGGTGCACTCGGCGGTCGGGATGGGCACCCGGATTCGACTGGAGTGGCCCGGTGTCGGCTGACCTGAACGCCCCTGCGCACCTCACCGACGCTCCCGAGGCACCGATCTGGGCCGGCGTTCCGACGCCCCGGGAGCCGGTCTCCCCCGAGGCGCTCGCCGCGCCGGCCGCCGTCGCGCACGCCTCCGACCGGGGCGCCCGGATCGCCGCCGTCGTCATCGCACTGGCCTGGCACGTCGCGATCGCGCTGCCGGCGGTGCTGGCCGCCCGCGCGGAGTTCGCCGCGCCAGCAGTGGTGCTCGGCGCCTGGATACTGGTCGCCGTGACCGGCGCGGTCGCCGGGGTACGGCTGCTGCTGGGCTCGCCGCTGCCGCCGTGGCCGCTGGCCGTGTTGCTGCTGGTCGTCGACGCGGCCGTCTTCGCCGCGGCCGGGGATCGGCAGTTGTTCACGGCCGCCAACTGGGTGTGGGGCACGCTCGGCTGGTTCTTCGTGCTGGCGGTGTGGGGCCAGCGCGTGGTGGGGCTGATCGCGCTGCTGAGCACGCACGCCCTGATCGCCCTGGTGGCCGTGCTGGGGCACGGCGCCGACCCTGCCGACGTGGCCCGCTACGTGATGTACGTCTACGGCACGTTCTCGCTGCCGGTGGCGGTCTTCGTGGGCAGCGCCGTCATCGTCGGCCTGGCTCGGGAGCGGGCCGGCGTCTCGGCCGCCGGTCACGCGATGGCCGCCGAGCGGGATGCCGCCGAGCGTGGCCGCCAGGAACGCCGCGACCGGCTCACCCTGGTCAGCTCGGCGGCCGGGCGGGTCCTCGGTGACCTCGCCGCCGGGCAGGCCGACCCGGGCGACCCGGAGGTGCAGCGCCGGTGCATGCTGGCCGCCGCCCGGCTACGCCGGCTGATCGCCGAGTCCGACGATGTGCCCGACCCGTTGCTGCACGAGTTGCGCGCCGCCGCCGACCTGGCGGAACGCAGCGGCCTGCCGATCGACCTGGTCACCATCGGCACCCCACCGCCGCTGCCGGTGGAGGTCCGCCGCCGGCTGGCCGACCCGCTCACCGGCACCCTCGCTGACGCCGGGGAATGGGCGCGGCTGACAGTGGTCTCCGGCCCGGACGAGGTGGTGGTCAGCCTGGTCACGCCGGACCGGGAAGGCCCGGAGGCGACCGGCCCACCGCCCGGTGAGCGCGACGACGGGCCGGTGCAGTACCTCTACGAACGGGACGGGAACATCAGATGGGCGCAGACCCGATGGCGGCGGTGAGCGGCGATCAGCCGGTCGGGGTGGCGATCGTCGACGACCACCCGGTGGTGGTCGAGGGAGTCCGCGCCTGGCTCGCCACCGAGCCGCGCCTCACGGTGCTCGCCACCGGCGACGACCCGGACGAGGTGCTGCGGGCCGCCCCGCACGCCGCCGTCGTCCTGCTCGACCTGCGGTTGCACGGGCGGATGGCGTTGGACAAGTTGGCCGAGCTGAGCGCCGCCGGGCGGCGGGTGGTGGTCTATTCGGAGCACACCGACCCGCAGACGATGCTGGCCGCGCTGGACGCCGGGGCGGTGGCGTTCCTGGCCAAGCACGAGGGCCGGGAACACTGCGTGGAGACGGTGCTGGCCGCCGCGAGCGACCGCCCGTACGTGCCGCCGGCGCTGGCCGGCGCGATGGTCGGCGACCCGCGACCGGACCGGCCGATGCTGTCCGACAAGGAGCGTGAGGCGCTGCTGCTCTGGTTCCAGTCGATGTCCAAGGCGTCGGTGGCTCGGCGGATGCAGATCAGCGAGCACACCGTGAAGCAGTACGTCGACCGTGCGCGCATCAAGTACACCCGGGCGGGGCGGCCAGCCGCCACAAAGGCGGCACTACTCGCCCGTGCGATCGAGGACGGTCTCGTCCGCCCGGAGGAGATCGGCATCTACCGGTCACAGGCGACACACGACCGGCCGACCCCCTAACAGGCGTCATGACAGGGGCGCTCCGGTCCGCGAGGCTTCTCTTCACAGCCAGCTGACCGGAAGGTCGTGACGATGCACTCCGATGCGTCCCCGTTCTTCATCGGTCCCCACCGGTTCGACGCCCCGGACGACGACGTGGGCCCGACCCTGGACCGCCGTTACCACCTGCGACCGAGGCCCGGTGAACGATTGCTCGGGCGACATCGGCTGCTGGTCGCGGGCTACCTGCTCGGGCCGAGCGAGGCGCGACGCCGCTGGGAGCTTCCCGAGCCGGTCGAGGTGACCGTCACCGACCAGCGGATCTGCTGGGTGGGCAGCGGCTCGCAGCTGTCGCTCGTCGCCGACGGCACGCACCGCGCCCGGCCGCCCGCTCGGCTCAACGGCCTGATGAGCGGGCAGATCCGTTGGCAGTGGCCGTCCCGGTTGGAGTTGTCGGCGACCACCCCTGACGCGCCGCTGCAACTGCTGATCGTGTGCGACGCGCTGCGCACCATCCAGCAACCGGCGTTGGCGCTCAGCGGAGCCGCCGCCGAGGTCGTGGCCCTGGCCCGTCAGGTTCGCCGGGCGGTGGCCCTGTTCCGGCTCAACCGTCCGCAGCTGGTCGACCTCTCGGCCCAGGAACGCGACGTGCTGCTGCTGCGGGCCGGCCCGGGTCTGCTCGCCGGCGACACCCGGATCACGCTGCCCGGCTCGTTGCCGGTGGAGTTCCACTCCCGGGACGACTACTACCGGTCAAGACCGGAGCCGACCTCGTGGGGCGGGATCGCAGGCGGCGCAGCATCCGGGCATCGGTGAAGCCGACGGCCCGCGCGGCGGCCTCCACGGTGCTGCCGTGCCCGATCAGGTGCTCGGCGCGTTCGACCCGGAGCAGCTGCTGATAGCCCAGCGGGGTGAGGCCGGTGCTCGCCCGGAACAGCCGGGTCAGCGTTCGTTCGGCAACGCCGCCGGCGGCGGCCAACTCGGCCAGCGGCAGCGGCTCGGCGTACCGACTGTCGATGAGATCCTGCACCCGGTGCACCGAGTCGGACAGGTGTGAGCGGTGCCGCATCAGGGCGCTGGCCTGCGGCTCGTGCCCGTTGCGGCGGGCGTAGACGACGAGCGTGCGGGCGATCTTCGCGGCGGTCGCCGGGCCGTGCCGCGTCGCCACCAGGTGCAGCGCCACGTCGATGCCGCTGGCGATGCCCGCCGAGGTGACCACCCGGTCGTCCACCACGTACAGCACGTCGCGGACGACCTGGGCCGCCGGGTGCCGGCGCGCCAGGTCGTCCTGCACCTCGTGGTGCGTGGTGCAGCGGCGACCGTCGAGCAGCCCGGCCCGGCCGAGCGCGTACGCCCCGGCGCAGACGCTGGCCACCGTGCCGCCGGCCGCGTGGTGCGCGGCGAGGCGCCGCAGGTCGCCCGGGGACACCGGCCCCTGCGGCCCGTGCGCCGCAGGCCGCCACCCGGGCACTATCACCAGGTCGTCCGGGGCCAGTTCGGGCCACCGGGTGTCGGCGACCAGCGGTACGCCCTGCACTGTCGGCACCTGTTCGCGTTCCGCGACGTAGTGCAGCTGGTAGTCGTACCCCAGGTCGGCGGCACTGGAGAAGACCTGGGCCGGCCCGGCGAGGTCCAGCAGGTGCAGCTGTGGGACCAGCAGGAAGACGACCCGGGTCACGACGTCAGCCCTCGCTGCCGACGACTGTCGCGCCGACCAGGTCGTCCACGGTCCGGATGGTCGCGAAGCGGCCGGCGAGCGCGTACTCGGTGCGGGTCACGATCTCCTCGTTGGTCAGCGTGCGCGGGTCGGCGAGGATCTCCGCGACGGTGGCGGTTTCCGGCAGGTCCCGGTGCGGGATGGGGAAGGTCAGCGTGGCGTCGGTGACGAAGGTCATCCGGTAGCCGAGGTCGGCGCCGACCCGGGTGGTGGTCTCCACGCACTGCTCGGTGCGGATACCGCAGACGGTGATGTCGGTGATGCCCGCCTGGGTGAGCAACTGCTGGAGGTTCGTGGTGGTGAACGCGTTGTGCGCCGTCTTGACCATTGTCGGCTCACCCTCGGCGGGGACCAGCCCGTCGATCAGCCGCACGTACCCGAGGGCGGGGTCGAACAACCCGCCCGTGCCGGGCTCCGAGTGCAGGACCCAGACCACCAGGTCGCCGCGCTGCCGGGCGGCAGCCACCAGCCGGTCGACCTGGCGGATCATGTCGGGGTTGGAGCCGTACGCCCAGATCGGGCGCTGACGGAAGGATTCCTGTACGTCGATCACGACGAGTGCTGCTCTGCTCATGACCTCGATACTGGTCCGACGACGTGCACACCGGCAGACACCATTCTGACCGGGTGCGGAACGATCCGGCCAACCCGGCGTCAGGCGCTGGGGGCGCGCTCTTCGGCGGCGGCGTCCAGCGCGGCGGCCTCCTCCGGCGTCGGCGCGGTGCCGCCCAGGTGCGCCGGCTGCCACCAGGCTTCCTCCGGGCTGGCCGGCTTCTCCGGATAGTCCCGCTGGGCCCTGTCGACCAGGGCGGTGAGCCGGGTGGTCAGTTCGGCGGCCAGCACGTTCACGTCCGGATAGTCCGCCGGGTGGATCGGCTCGCCGACGAGGATGGTGATCGGCGTGTGGCGGCGGGTGAGCGTGCGCGGGCGGCCCTTCGTCCAGAGCCGCTGGGTCCCCCACACAGCGACCGGCAGCACCGGCACCTTCGCCGAGCGGGCCATCCGGACCGTGCCGCTCTTGAGCTCCTTGACGGTGAACGACCGGCTGATCGTCGCCTCAGGGAAGACGCCGACGACCTCGCCGCGCTTGAGTGCGTCCACGGCGGCGCGGAACGAAGCCGCGCCGGCCTGCCGGTCGACCGGGATGTGCTTCATCCCACGCATCAACGGACCGCCGATCCGGTCGGCGAAGACCGACTGCTTCGCCATGAACCGGACCAGCCGACCCGAGGGGTTCGCTCCCAGGCCGGCGAAGATGAAGTCGAGGTAGCTCACGTGGTTGCTGGCCAGCACCGCCCCACCAGTGCGTGGTACGTGGTGGGCGCCCTCGATGGTGATCTTCAGGTCGAGGACCCGGAACAGCGTCTTGGCGGCGGCGATAACGGGCGGGTACACGAGCTCCGGCATTCGCAGAATCTACCCTGACCGGCTGGAGATCGGCTGGGTGGCGAACCGGCGGCGGCGCGGGGTGGTACGCGCCACCGCCGGCTCGGCGGTCGATCCGGTCAGTCGGTGAGGGCGTTCAGGTCCAGTCGACCCCGGGCGAACGCGTCCACCCGACCCCACCGGCCCGGGATGTCCAACACCTCGATGCGGCCCATCCCGACCGGCAGCCGTGGCTCGACCGCCAGGTGACCCTCGTGCGGCTCCAGACCGAGCATGGTGCGCAGCAACAACAGCGGGGTGCCCGTCGACCACGCCTGCGGGCTGCACGCCGTCGGGTACTCCACCGGGAACTTGGTCAGCTCCCGCGGGTAGCCGCCGAACGCCTCCGGCAACCGGCCGTCGAAGTACGTTGCGGCGTCCAGGATGCCGTTGGCGATGGTCGCGGCCTCCTCGGCGAAGCCGTAGCGGCGCAGACCCCAGGCGATGAACGAGTTGTCGAACGGCCAGATCGTGCCGTTGTGGTAGCCGATGGGGTTGTACCGCGCCTCCCCGTCGGCGAGCGTCCGCACCCCCCAGCCGGAGAACAGCCGCGGCCCGACCAGGTGTGCGGCCAGCTTCTCCGCCCGCTCGGGCTCGACGATCCCACTCCACAGCAGGTGGCCGATGTTGGAGCTGAGGATGTCGCACTGGCGGCCGTCCGGGTCCAGGGCCAGGGCGTAGTACTCGCCGTCGTCCACCCACCAGTCCCGGTTGAACCGCTCCTTGAGCTGCGCCGCCTCCCGCTCCAACTGGTCGGCGAACTCCGGGTCACCCCAGAATGCGCGAGCCAACCGGGCCGCCCTGACCTTCGCGTCGTACGCGTACCCCTGCACCTCGCAGGTGGCCCGTGGGAACGGCGGCAGCGTGCCGTCGGAGTAGGAGATCGAGTCCCAGGAGTCCTTCCAGCACTGGTTCTCCAGGCCGGTGTCGGTGTTGCGGCGCTCGTACCAGATGTAGCCGTTGCCGACGAGGTCGGCGTAGTTGTCGATCCACCTCAGCGCCGCCCGGGACTCCTGCTCCAGCTCCCTGACCAGCTCGACGTCCCCGCTCCACCGCTCGTACTCGTCGAGCAGCACGATGAACAGCGGCGTCGCGTCCACCGAGCCGTAGTACGGCGAGTGGGGCTGCTCCTCGAAGGCGGCGGTTTCGCCGTAGCGCATCTCGTGCAGGATGCGCCCCGGGTCCTCGTCCCGGAAGTCGTCGAACCGGCTGCCCTGCAGGGACGCCAGGATGCGTAGCGTCGTCTTCGACAGCTGCGGGGTGAACGGCAGCGTCTGCAGGCAGGTGAGGATGCTGTCCCGGCCGAACATGGTCATGAACCAGGGCAGACCGGCGGCCGGCAGGGTGGCGCCGCCCAGTGACAACGGCGGGAAACGCAGCGCGGCCAGGTCGATCAGGCTGCGCCGGTACGTGCTGGCCACCCGGCCGTGCTCACTGTTGACCTTGGGCGCGTCGGCGATCCACTGCTCCAGGTCGTGCTGGAGGGCGAGCCGCTCGGTGCCATGCTTGCGCAGCCCCAGACGAAGGTCCCGGCCGGTGGGCCCGACCGCGTTGGTCTCGACGTCGATCGAGGCTTCCCACTGCTCGTTCGGCTCCAGGTGCACGGTGTACGCGAAACCCTTGCTGTCGTACCGGGCCGACATCGACGACGAGATCACCGTCTCCCGCCGGAAGTTCCCCCGCCGGTAGCCCAGCCGCAGCCGATCCGGCTCCACCTCGGTGTAGATCTCGCCCTTCTTGTTCAGGATCTCGTCCTTGACCTGGAACAGGTCGGCGAAGTCCGACGCCGCATCCATCCGGACTTCCAGGTCGACCGGCTTCTCGTCGTGGTTGAGAATGGTCAGTTGCTCCCGGAAGCTGCCGCCCACCGCCCGCTCCCGGATGATCGACAACTTCGCGTCCACGTAGTGCGTGGCCATCCCGGGGACCAGGAAGAAGCGCGACTCGAAATACTGCAGGTCGTCGAAGGAGAGCGAGTTGAGTCGCTCACCGTTGACGGTCAGCACCCAGGTCGACAGGAACCGGGTGTCGATGGAGAACAGCCCGGTGGGCTCGCTCGGCGTCGCCTCGATGTCACCGGTGTCCTCGCAGACGACGAACGTGTTGCCGTCCAGGATCCGGATCGTGTTGCTCTGCCCCATCAGTGCACCTCCCCGGCGAAACGTCGACGTGGCCCACGCGCGTCCGGTGACCCCGGGAAGATCCGCTCCACCTGTACGACCAGCCGAAGGTCGCCCGACGCCGTCATGTCGCCGCGCAGCAGCGCGGCCAGGCCGTGCTCGCGCCCCGAGGCGATGTCGTCGAAGAGGATCGGGCTAGCGCCGATCACCGTGTCGGCCTCCTGGTCCTCCTGGCTGACGTTCAGCCGGCCGTGATCGATCCTCAGCAGCCAGTGCCGGGTCTGCGCCCCCTCGTGCAGGTCGATCCGCAGCGTCCCGGAGGTCTTGGCCAGCAGGGGTTCGTACCCCCGCCGGTCCAGGTCCTCGAAGAACCTCGTGGTCGCGTCCACCATCGGGTCCACTCCTCCCAGTTGCCGGGCCGGGGATCCCACCCACCGCGCTCGCGTCGCGCGGACGGCCGGCGTTGCACGTCCCCGCACGGGTCCCCGCCCTCCCCCACGCCCAACCTCACCCAATTCAGGTGACCCCCACCCCTTGCTCCGGTGATCAAGAGGTTTGCGTCACCACCGTGGGCGTGTCGTGACGCAAACTTCTTGATCACGCGGGGAGGGGTGGGGGACAGAGCGCGCGCCGGCTCTCCCCGTGGGGGGAGGGCCGGCGCGCGTCTGCCGCGGCGGACGGTCAGTTGTTCGGGTCGTCGGCGCTGATGTCGGCCAGGACCGACTGCGGTTCACGCTCGACCGCGAGGTCACCCATCGAGACCAGGCCAACCAGGCGTCCGTCGTCAATCACCGGCAACCGGCGTACGGCGTACGTCCGCATCAGGTCAGCGGCGGCCACGGCATCGTCGTACTGACTCACCGTGATCACGTCGCGAGTGGTGATCTGATTCAACCGGGTCGAGCCCGGATCCATGTTCTCCGCGACACCTCGGACCGTGATGTCCCGGTCCGTGACGATGCCGACCACACTGTCGCCGTCGGTCACCACCACGTCTCCGATCGCGCTGTCACGCATCTCCTGCGCGGCCGCGATGAGCGTGTCGTTGCCGTCCATCGTCACCAACCGGGTCGTCATGAACTCTCCGACCGTTGTCATGGTGCTCCCCTCTCGGTGTCGGCACGGCCCGTCTACCCGCCGTCCGGCACCGGGTAACGCCCGGCCGCCGGTGGCTACCGGCGCTTCCGCACACGCCGCACCTCGGACCCGCCACCCGCCGACCCGCCCGGGGGCAGCGCACCCCGGGGTGGCCGCCTACGGTGGGCTGATGGCGGCGGACGAGTCGGAGCTGCGGGAGCTGGTAGCCGGCAACCGGTGGTTGACCCGGGCGCTGACAGTGGTGCGCGACTCGGGGCTGCCGGACGCCTGGATCGGCGCGGGCGTCCTGCGCGACCTGGTCTGGGGCGAGCGGTACGGACACGGGTTCGACCCGGCGACGGTCCGGGACGTGGACGTGGTCTTCTTCGACCCGACCCGGCTGACCCGCGAGGACGACGACCGGGCCACCGCCCGGCTGACGGCGGCGTGGCCGCAACCGCCGTGGGAGGCGCGCAACCAGGCGGCGGTGCACACCTGGTACGCGGCGAAGTTCGGCGGCGAACCGATCACCCCGTACCGCGATGTCACCGAGGCGGTCGCCACCTGGCCGGAGTACGCGACAGCGGTGGCCGTCCGCCTGGACTCGGCCGACCGGCTGAAGGTCTGTGCGCCGTACGGCCTCGCGGACCTCTTGCGTGGGGTGTGGCGACACAACCCGGCCCGGGTGGGTGTGGCATTGTCCCGGCGACGGCTGGCCCGGCACCGACCGGCGCAGCGTTGGCCCGGCGTGACCGTGATCGAACCGGGCTGACCGGTCGGGGTCAGCCCCTCGGCGGCATCCCGTAGAGCCGCTCCACGTGCAGCCGCAGCACGATCCGCCCCTCGTCGACCATGGCCTGGCGGTATTCGTCCCAATCGGGGTGTTCGCCGCTCAGCGCCCGGTAGAGCACCACCAACTCCTCGACCGTGTCGTCGCCAAGCTCGGCGGACGGCGGGGTCAGCTCGGCGCGACCCTCGACCACCGCGTACGCCCAGCCGTCCTGACTGCTGACGTGGAGGCTGGCCCGGGGGTCGCGGCGCAGGTTGGCGGTCTTCGCCCGAGAGTCGGTGACCGAGACCCGGATCAGGCCGGCGTCCCGGTCGAAGGAGTAGAGCACCGTGGACAGCTGCGGGCGACCGTCCCGCTTGATGGTGGCGAGCACGCCCATCGAGTGGCCGGCCACCAGGTCGGTCAACGCCTGCTGGGTGCGGTCGTCGGGCATGGTGTCCTCCAGGTTGGACGATCGTCTCCGACCCATCCAAGCACGACCCGCCGGCCCTCGCGGGCGACCACCCGGTGCTGGCCCTCGTCCAGAGCGACCGAGGTCGAGCGCACGCACCGACAGTGCGACCACCCGGAACGGCAGCGAGCCCTCGCCGACGGGCGGCGAGGGCTCGGTGCTTGTTGGATGTCGAGGGCCTGTGGTGTGGCGACCGGTGCCGGTCAGCGGCGCTCGGCGGCGACCAGCTCGGCGAGCTGCACCGCGTTGAGCGCGGCGCCCTTGCGCAGGTTGTCGTTGGAGCAGAACAGGGCCAGCCCGTGCTCCACCGTCTCGTCGGCGCGGATCCGGCCCACGTAGGTCGGGTCCTGGCCGGCGGCCTGCAACGGCGTCGGGACGTCGGTCAACGCCACCCCCGGCGCGTCGGCCAGCAGCTCGTGGGCGCGCTGCGGGGTGAGCGGCCGGGCGAACCGGGCGTTGATCTGGAGCGAGTGCCCGGTGAAGACGGGGACCCGGACGCAGGTGCCGGAGACCCTCAGGTCGGGGATCTCCAGGATCTTGCGGCTCTCGTTGCGGAGCTTCTGCTCCTCGTCGGTCTCGAACGAGCCGTCGTCGACGATCGAGCCGGCGAGCGGGAGCACGTTGAAGGCGATCGGCTGGGCGAACGAACGCGGCGCGGGGAACTCCACGGCCGACCCGTCGAAGGCCAGCCCGGTGGCGTGCTCGGCCACCTTGCGGACCTGCTCGTCCAGCTCGGCGACGCCGGCCAGCCCGGCACCGGAGACCGCCTGGTACGTCGACACGACCAGGCCGACCAGGCCGGCTTCGGCGTGCAGCGGGCGCAGCACCGGCATCGCGGCCATCGTGGTGCAGTTGGGGTTGGCGATGATGCCCTTCGGCCGGTCCAGGGCGGCGTGCGGGTTGACCTCGGCGACCACCAGCGGCACCTGCGGGTCCATCCGGAACGCCGAGGAGTTGTCGATCACGACGGCGCCGGCCTCGGCGACCCGGGGGGCCAACTCCCGGGCGGTGCCCTTACCGGCCGAGAAGAGCACGATGTCCAGCCCGGAGTAGTCGGCGCTGGCCGCGTCCTCGACGATCACCTCGCCGTCGCGCCACGGCAGCGTACGCCCGGCTGACCGCGCCGAGGCGAACAACCGCACCTGCTCCGCCGGGAACTCCCGCTCCGCCAGCACCTGCCGCATCACGCCACCGACCTGGCCGGTGGCTCCCACAATGCCGATCCTCATGCCCGCGAGGCTACCGACCCGACCCCCGGAACCGGGACCCCTTTCCCACCCCCCGGGTCCCGCATCACACCCACCCACCCACTCCCCCAACCCCCACCCTCACCCCCGTCGACCATGAAGCTGTTGCCGCGACACGCCGTCGGAGGTGGCAACAACTTCATGATCAACGAAGCGGAGGGCCGGGAGGCCGGGAGCAGGGGTGGGTGGGGTTAGGGGAGGAGGTCGCCCAGGGCGGTGGCCTGGAGGTCGTCGCGGATGGCTGCGGCGTCGCCCTCGATGACCAGGGTCAGGGCCTCCGGGTGCAGGTGGGTGGCCGCCGCCGCGGAGACCTGCTCCACGTCGGCGGAGAGCAGCGCCTCCCGCAACCGCGCGTGGTAGTCGTCCGGCAGGTCGTGCACCACCAGGGTGGTCAGCGCGGAGGCGATCGCCCGAGGGCTCTGCAACTCGACCGAGAGCTGCCCGGCCCGCCACGAGCGGGCCACCTCCAGCTCGTCCTCGGTCACCCCGCTGGCCTGGGTACGGGTGATCTCGCCCACCGCCTCGACCACTGCCGGCGCGGTGACCGCCGTCTGCACCCCGGAGCTGACCGCGAACCGACCGAACCGGCGCGACGCGGCGAAGTCAGCCCGGATGCCGTAGGTGTAGCCGCGGACCTCACGCAGCAGGTGGTTGAGCCGGGACGTGAACGCACCGCCGAGCACCGTGCCGGCGAGCGTCATCGGCACGTGATCGGGGTGCGCCCGGTGTGGTGCCGGGTGGCCCAGCCGCAGCGTCGACTGCACCGACCCGGGTCGGTCCACCAGGATGATCCGCCGACCGTTGTGCGTCGGCACCTCAAGGGGGCCGCCGCGCTCGGCGGGGCCACCACCGGTGCCGGCGAACGCCGCGGCGGCCAGCGCGTCGAGGTCGATCCGGTCCAGGTCACCGGCGACGATCAGGGTGCCGGGGCGCAGGAACCACTCGGAGTGGAAGACAGTGACGTCCTCCACGTCCAACCCGGCGACCGACTCCGGGTCGCCGTGCATCGGCCGCCCCCAGCGGTTCTGCGCGCCGAACAGGTCGGCCCGCAGCGCGGCGTCGGCGCGCGGGCCGGGGTTGGCCCAGTCCATGCGGAGCGCTGTCGCCTCGTCGTCGCGGACCCGGCGTACGTCGGCGGGGTCCAGCCTGGGCGTGCGGACCGCCTCGGCCAGCAACTCCACTGCCGCGTTCAGCCGGTCCACCGGGATCACCACGCTGGCCTGGAACGAGTCCCAGTCCAGGCCGGTCGACAAGGCGGTGCCGAGCCCTTCGACGGCGAGGGCGTACGCGGCGGCGTCCCGCTGCGCGGTCCCCTCCTCCAACGCCTTGGCCAGCACACCGGACAGGCCCTCCTTGCCGACCGGCTCCTGGCCCGCGCCCACGTCGAGCAGCAGCAGGGCCACGGCGAGGTTCTGCCCCGGCAGGTGCGCGGCGACGACCTGACCACCGGCCACGGCGCGGCGGACCACCGGCGGGAACCGGTACGGGCGGGCGGCACCCGGGCCGGGACGGTCGGCGATCAGCGTCATGAGGTCTCCTCGGGCAGGTAGGTCAAGGTCACCCGGTCGGTGGCGAGCACGTCGGCGGCGGCCTCGGCGATCTGCTCGGCGGTGACCGCGAGCAGCGCCGGCAGGTGGTCGGCGACGCGGGCCGGGTCACCGAACTGCGTGGCGTACCGGCCGAGCAGGTCGGCGCGGCCGTCGACGGTGGACAGCTGACGCCACCAGCCGGTGCTGAGCAACGCCTTGGCCCGGTCCAGTTCGGCGGCGGTGACCGGCACGGTGGCCAGCTCGTCGACGACCTCGGCCAGCCCTTCGGCCAGCCGCTCGGCGCTCACTCCGGGACGGGCGGTGGCGGTGGCGATCAGTGGTGCCGGGCCGTGCGCGAGGTCCACCCCGTACGCCCCGACCAGGTCCGGCTGCGCGATCCGCTCGCCGTCGGCGAGGCGCTGGTAGAGCCGGCTGCCCCGGCCGCTGCCGAGGACCGTGGCGAGCACGGTGATCACGTCGTACCCCGGGCTGCCGAACGGGTAGCTGCGGTGGGCGATGTACACCCGCGGCGCCGGCACGTCGGCGCTGACCGACTCGACGGCCGTCTGCCCGGTGGCGGGGACGCTGCGGCCGTCCGGTGCGGGCGGGATGTCGTCGCGGGCGGGCAGCGCGCCGAAGTACTTGTCGGCGAGCGCGAACACGTCGGTGGCGGTGGCGTCGCCGACCACGGTGAGCACCGCGTTGTTCGGCGCGTAGTAGGTCTGATGGAACGCCTGGAAGGTGGCGAGGTCGGCGGCGTTCAGGTCGGCCATCGAGCCGATCGTGGCGTGGTGGTAGGGGTGCCCCGGCGGGTAGAGCATCGGCAGCAGTCGCAACCAGGCGTCCCCGTACGGCACGTTCTCGTAGCGCTGCCGGCGCTCGTTCTTCACCACGTCCCGCTGGTTGTCCAGCGTCTCCTGGGTGAGGGCGGGGACCAGCCCGCCCATCCGGTCGGCTTCCAACCAGAGCGCCAGCTCCAGGTGCTCGGCCGGGACCGTCTCGAAGTAGTTGGTCCGGTCCGGGTTGGTGGTGGCGTTGAGTGAGCCGCCGGAGCCCTGGATCAGCTTCATGTGCTCGGTCTTCGCCACGTTCACCGAGCCTTCGAACATCAGGTGCTCGAAGAGGTGGGCGAAACCGGTCTGCCCGGCCGGCTCGTGCCGGGAGCCGACGTCGTACCAGAGGTTGACGGCCACGGCGGGCGCGGTGCGATCCTCACTCACCACCACGCGCAGGCCGTTGTCCAGTCGGGACGTCTGAATGGGCCAGGGGTAACCGCTGTCGGGCATGCCCCGACGCTATCTGATCTCGGGGGCGGAAAGGTGACGCGCTGTCGGTCGGCGAGCCGACCCGGGCGGCATCGGTGCGGCCGCGCGGGGTACCGGAGGGGAATGACCGTCACCCCGCTCCCGTCCCGGGCCGCCACCGCCGTCGAACGCGCCAGCACCGCACTCGGCCGGCTGCGCCGCGGCCGGCTGCTGCATCCGGCCGGTCGCTCGTTCGTCGGCGAGACGGTGATCTGGGGTACGCCGGGACCCCCCACCGGGGTCGCTCTGCTCGACGACCCCGGCCGGTACCGGACCACCGTCCGGCTCTCCAAGGGCACACCCACGCCGGGCAGTTGGCCGGACGTGCTGGGCCTCGCGGTGCGCCTGCACCGCGACGACGGCCGGCCGTTCGACCTGTTGGTCAGCTCCAGCGGCGCGGCCCCGGTGCTGCGGAACCTGCCGCTGCCCCGCCGCCGCTTCACCGGCACGTACAGCACGATCACGTGGTTCCGCGCAGGTCGGCGACGCCTCTGGCTGGCCGCGTTGGCCGACCCGGACGCGGCCGACCTGGGCCGCAGCCTGGCCACGGTGGCCGCCGCGACGCGGACGGACACCCCGCGCCTGGTGCTCGCGGTCGCGTCGGCGGTGGGGCCGTGGCGGCTGGTCGGGCAGGTCAGCCTCGGTGCCCAGCTCAGCGCCGAGCAGGACGCGGCGCTCGCGTTCGACCCGACGCGCAACCTGCCAGCCGAACTGCGGCTGGCAGGTCCGCTGGCCTGGCTGCGCGACCAGACCTACCGGGGGTCGCGCCGGGCGCGCGGGGCGACCGCTCAGTCCGGCGGTTCGACAGCGACAACGGTCTGATCCGACGTACGACGTTCCAGCACCGTGTCCGGGGCGGCGTTCTGGTCCGCCGTGCGGATGTCCGACTCGGTGAGGATGGCTTCCGCCTGCGCCTCCGGGTCGTCGCTGCCCACCGCCGTCTCCTCGGGCAGGAGGTGGTGTGCCCGGGACTCCACCCGGTCCTGATCGCTCTGTTCGTGTGTCATGGGACCCCTGTTACCCCGACCGCATCCCTGGCACGCGATGTTCGCTCCGCATCTTGGGACGACGGGCCGGGTGACCGCGTCCGGTCGGGTACGCTGGCCCGGTGACGCGTTCCTATCGATGGTTTAGGCAGCCGGCTCGCACGCCGGTGACTTCACCATGAACTGACGTCACCACGGACCGAGCCGGCTGGGCAGGAGCTGTCGTTCCTGCCCTTTTGCGTACGAGCAGCCGGCTCGTCCCGGGCACCGGCCCCGGGCACGGTCGGCGGAAGGATGCCCACCGTGACGACCCCGGAGACCGATCGGGTCAGCGATCAGCGGATCGACCGTGTCGTGCCGCTGACCACGCCCGCCCTGCTGCACCACGAGTTACCCCTTGATCCCCCGCTCGCGTCGGCCGTACTGAACGGCCGCCGTGCGGTGGGGCGCGTGCTGGACCGCGAGGACGACCGCCTGCTGGTGGTGGTCGGTCCCTGCTCGGTGCATGACCCGGCCGCCGCCCTCGACTACGCGCAGCGGCTGCGGACGGCGGCCGACCGGCTGGCCGACGACCTGCTGATTGTCATGCGGGTCTACTTCGAGAAGCCACGCTCCACGGTCGGCTGGAAGGGCCTGATCAACGACCCGGGGCTGGACGGCAGCGGGGACGTCAACACCGGGCTGCGGTTGGCGCGGGCGCTCCTGCTCGACGTGCTGCGTCTCGGCCTGCCGGTGGGTTGCGAGTTCCTCGACCCGATCACTCCGCAGTACATCGCGGACACGGTGGCCTGGGGCGCTATCGGCGCCCGTACCGTGGAGAGCCAGGTGCACCGGCAGCTGGCTTCCGGTCTGTCCATGCCGATCGGCATGAAGAACCGCCCGGACGGCAGCATCGGCACGGCGGTGGACGCGATCCGCGCCGCCGGGGTTCCGCACGTCTTCCCCGGCATCGACTTCTCCGGCACCCCGGCGATCATGCACACCCGGGGCAACACCGACGGGCACCTGGTGCTGCGCGGCGGGGGCGGCCGGCCGAACTACGACGCCGCGTCGGTCGCCGGGGCGCTCGATCTGCTCCGCGCCGCCGACCTGCCGGAGCGGCTGGTGATCGACGCCAGTCACGCCAACAGCGGCAAGGATCACCGCAACCAGCCGCTGGTGGCCGCGGACGTGGCAGCGCAACTCACCGCCGGCCAGCGTGGGATCACCGGCGTGATGCTGGAGTCGTTCCTGCTGCCCGGCCGACAGGAGCTCGACCCGACCCGGCAGCTGGAGTACGGCCGGTCGGTCACCGACGCCTGCCTCGGCTGGGACGACACCGCCGAGGTGCTCGACCACCTCGCCTCGGCCGTGCGGGCCCGGCGGGCCACAGTGCCGACGACGGTGTGACCGCCGACACCGGGCCGCACGGAACACGAGCGGGGGTCGGCTCGTTGACTGGGGTGTCGGTGTGCCCAGTGTCCCCGGGCCTCACCTAAATAGCCTTCGCGGAATACCGTCCGGCTGGAGCCGCGTAGCGCCACTCGCCGAGAGGCGACCTGCACACCGACACCAGCGCCGCCCCCGGCCCACAAGGCCGGGGGCGGCGCTGTCGATTGCCCCTCGAACCCGTCCGGGGGCGACGGCCGGCCCGCTGGCGTGACGTTTGACCGATTCCGCCCGGGGTAGCTGATCGACGTGACCGACGACGCATCAGTGGCCGGCGAGCCGGACACCCGGGCCCTCGACGACCTGCTCGACGACCTCTACCGGGGGCAGGAACGGGTCACCCAGGCGGACATCTACCGCAAGGCGGTGGCCGCCGAACTCCCGCCGGACCTGCTCGCCCGGATCGACGCGCTGCCCGAGGGCGAGTACGCGGTGGACGAGGCCAGCGACCTGCTGGGTGGTTCCATCGGCTGAGCGCCTGTGCCAGCTCCGCCGCGTGAGCGACAGCAGAAGGGACACCACATGACGCACCACGACGAGGACCACGACGAGAAGGTGCCGGCGCTGGGTCAGCCGCCGAAGGGCACTGACACCACGCCCGAGCCGGACTTCGCCAACGAGCACGACCGCACGGCGGTGGACCGGGACATCATCACCGGGGCGGACGAGCACGAACGGGAGCCGGAGTCGCCGCACGGTTGGTCCGGCATGCAGCGCTGAGGGGTACGAGAAAGGGGGCCGATTTCCGCCGGCCCCCTTTCTCGTGCGTGCTGATCAGTCGTCGTCGTGCCCGCCCTCGGCGGCCTGCTGGGCCGTCGCGTACGCCATCTGGAGGAAGTCGGACGCGGCGACCGCGGTCAGCGCGGTGGCCACCAGGCGGGTGAGCCGGGGCGCGAGGACCAGGCCACCGGTCAGCCCGGTGGCCACCCACACGGCCAGGCAGAACGGGCAGCTCAGCAACTCGCCGATGGCGTGCCGGGTCGGGCTGCCCGAGTCGCGGACCTGTTCCATCACCTCGCCGCTGCCGATCGGGCGGTCATAGCGGGTGAACGGCGCCCGCAGCGGGCTCGTCACCGCGTCCTTGGACAGCAGCCGGCTCAGCTTGTGCGTGGCGATGGAGAGCAGCACCACGTCGGACGGCGCGGGGCGTTCCGGCACCGGCCGACCGGTCGCCTTGACCAGGCCGGCGAGCGCACCGGTCACCCCGGCGTAGGCGCCCATCGCCACCAGGTAGCCGCCGAGCGGCCGGTGTTCGTGCGGCGCGTACGCCCGGCGCAGCCGGGCCGCCTTCTGTCGCAGGCCAGTGTCGCTCACCCGATCTCCTCACGTGTCGTGGTGGTGGCGGGAGCGGCGTCCCGCTGTGGCCGGCTCAGCCGGCCTGGAGGTTGTCGGCGACCTCGCGTGCCAGGTTGGTGAGCGCCTGGTCGGCCAGTTGGTCCGGCCCGGGCCCGCCCGACCCGTCGGCCAGGTCCAGCTCGATCCGGGCGCCACCGGAATCCGCCGGCTCGACCCGGATCTCGGCGGACCAGTCGTCGGTGTCGCCCCACCGGGCACGCAGCTCGTCGCCGTTGATTTCCGCGGCCGGGCTGCCGTCGCCGCGCAGTGGCTCCGGCAGCCAGGCCGAGGCACGGTCGGGGTCGGTGGCCGTGCTGAAGACCACCTCGGGTGGCGCGGACATGCCGCGTACGGCGCGCGCCGGCATCAGGCGTCCCGCAGGCGGCTGGGATCGACCTCGCGACCCGGGTGGCGGGCCAGGTACTCGGTCTCCAGCTCCGCCGTGCGTCGCAGGTGGTTGGCGAGTGCGGAGTCGGCAGCGTGCCGCAGGGTGTCCAGGCGGGTGCGGTGCAGACTGTGCATCTCGCGGATCAGGTCCTCGTCGGTCAGCTCCGTCGGGTCGATGCCGAGCAGCTCGCCGTCGAGACCGGGAGCGCCGGCCGGGTCGGCCAGCTCATCGCCGCCCCACTCGGGCACCCGCTGCTCCGGGCTCACATCCGCGCCATCACTGGACGCGAAGCCGTCCTCACGTACCGATCCGGTCATGATCGCCCCCCTTGATCTCGTTTGGGCTGGCGTCTAGACGATTGCCCAGGCGTGGTGATGCCAAACCACGCCGACGAGGCGACAACTACGACACGGTGTCGGAGACCGGCGGCGTCCCCGGTACCCTCGATGCCATGAGGCGGCTCTGGACTCCGGCGTGGATCGCGCGCCACGTGGCCATGGTCGTGCTGGTCGTGGGCTTCCTCGGGCTGGGTTGGTGGCAGATCAGCCGGGCCGCCGCCGGCAACAGCCTGAGCTGGGGGTACGCGGTCGAGTGGCCGATCTTCGCCGGTTTCGTGGTCTACGTCTGGTGGCGTGAGGTGAAGTTGGCCCGCCGCAGGATGGCGGAGGCCGACGCACCGCCCGCGGACCCGGCCGTCGAGCCGGCGCCGGCGGTCACCACCGGGTCCCGACCGGCGGTACGCCGACCGGTGCGGGTGTCCCGGGTGCCGGCCACCGGTGACGTCGGCGAGGACACCGACCTGGCCGCCTACAACCACTACCTGTCATGGTTGAACGCCAATCCGGGCGCCCGGCCCGGTGACTATCCCGGCTGAGCCGGGCTCGGAAGGACGGACAAAGGTGGGCGCTGCCCTTACCCGGTACCGCGTGATCGCCTGGATCGTGGGCGTGGTGCTGATCCTGCTGGTCGTGATCGGCATGCCGCTGAAGTACGCGTTCGACAACCCGGTCGTCGTGGAGACGGTGGGGCCGGCGCACGGCTTCCTCTACATGATCTACCTGGTGGCCGCGTTCGACCTGAGCCGGCGGGCCGACTGGCCGTTGAAGCGGATGCTCCTGGTGATGCTGGCCGGCACCGTGCCGTTCGTCTCGTTCTACGCCGAGCGCCGGGTCAGCGGGTGGCTGGCCCGACCGGTGCAGCGCACCCCGGAGACGGTCGCCAGCTGACGCAGACGGTCGGCGACTGACGCACCGTCGGTCAGCGGGCGCGCCGGGCGATCAGCCACCCCGCCACCGCCAGGGCAGCGCCGATGACGGCCAGGGCGATCGCGTCGGTCAGCAGACCCACCAGGATCAGCACCGCCCCGCCGACAGACACGGCGAACGCCGCGGGGTTGCGGGCGGCTGGCGGTCGCCAGCCGCCCTGCCTGGTCTTTCGCGCCATTGGTGTGTCCTCTCTCGGCGATCCCCGAACCTGGCTCAGGCCCAGCTGTCCTTGTCCTTCACCACCACGAACAGCAGACCGGCGCCGATGATGGTCAGCACCGCGCCGATCGGGATCAGCGTCCACGACATCAGGAACGACAGCGAACCGTTCGTGTGGCCGTTCTCGGCCACGAACAGTTCCGGATCGGCGGGGTCGACCCGGATCGTCACCTGCGGCCCCGGCGTGCTGTGACAACCCGTCAGACCGGCGCACGGGATCCACTTCTCGTACTGCACCCCGTCGAACAGATAGTTGATCTCGATGCGGTCGATGCCGCTGCCTCGGCCGCCGCCACCGGAGCGGTCAGAGATGGTGGCAGTGATCGGCACGCCATCGCTCTGCAACCGGTCAGCCTCGGCCGAGACGTGCCACCGATAACCGAGCGAACCGCCGAGCAGGGCGACGCCTGCCAGCAAGAAGGCGGCGGCCATCAGGCCGACCTTGAATCGGACGCGCCCGGCGCCGCTGCCGCGCGCGCCAACGCCGACCCGCTGCTTTCCCATCCACGCCTCCCCATCGAGGGACTCACGATAGCCCGGTCGGGGCCGCCACGACCCCGACCGGTTGCCAGCTACTGACCGCGGTTCACCATTTCAGCGGATCGGTGAACGGAATGTCCTGTTGCCAGGGTGCGATGCCGCCGGGTGCCGACACCCCCCACCAACCGAGTTGTCCGGCAGTGCGGCCTCCGCCCGCCAGCATCGCTCCGCCGTCCCAGGTGCCGCCCGGTTTGAACTGCTGCCGCCAGGTCAGGCTGTAGTCCTGGGTCGGGTTGCGGGCGCTGCGTGGAGCATGGACTGTCGCCCCGGAACGGGTTGTCTTGAACAGCCGCACGCCTGGGATCTTGGACGAGGCATAGTCGATCGCCATACCGGTGAACATCCGTTCGACGTTGTCCTGGGTCCAACCGCTCTTCGAGGACTGGACGTCGAGCATCCGGCCGCCGAGGGCGACCCCGAGGCCGACGGCACCGGCGACCGCGCAGACCCCGGCGGTGGCGACGATGCAGATACCCACGCCGAGCGTTCCGACGGTGCCGGTGACCCAGTCGCGGTTACCGCGCCACCACTTCTTGGCGCCCTCACCGCCGCTGAACAGGCACTTGAAGTCGCGGAACTTGCACGTCGGGCCGTCCAGCTCACCCTCGGGCTTCGCCGGCACCGGCACTGTCGGGCAGGCCGGCGTCGTCGGGATCTGCACCCGGGGTTTCGGGCTGCTGGCCGGGCCAGCCACCGGTCCGGAGAAGTTGAGCGCCACTCGCCAGACGTGCACCACCACGCGGGCCACCAGCCATACGCCGGGCAGGCCGGCGTACTGCATCGGGATCCAGTACGCCGTGCCGCCGACCCCGCCCAGGCACTGCGACCCGCCATATCGGCAGAACAGGTAGTAGTCGGCACGGAAGTGGTAGCGGTAGCCACCCTTGGTGCTGGTCCACCGGTCACTGCCGACGTACATCCAACTGCCGCCGGGCTCCCGTCCGCTCGGGTCGGAGTGGGTGATGGGGCTGTTGCCCGAATAGGCGTAGCCGTTCATCTGCTCCGGAGCGTCCTCGTTGAACACCGGGTCGATGCTGACGAAGCGGCCGATCACCGGGTCGTACTCGCGCGCGCCCAGGTGGACGAGGCCGGTGTTGTCGACCGTCCCACCCACGAAACCCTTGCTGTTCGGCCAGGCCGGTTGGCCGCCGCGCGGAGTGCCGTAGGGGGTCTGCCGGCGTACGGTGACCTGCTGGTCGCTCTCTCGCACCGAGACCTGGGCGGTGCCCTGGTGGTCGCTCGCCAGCCACACCAGGCCGGCAGTGGTACGTGAGGCGACCGCCTGGCCGGCGAAGGTGTAGTAGCGGGTGCAGGTCTTGCTCTGGTCGGAGTTCCGGTACCGCAACTCCTGGCCGGCGAGGTACAACGTCTTGCCGGTCGGGTCCTTGCGGATCAGTCTGTTGCCGTCCGCGTCGTAGATGTAGCTGGTGGTTCCGGTGCTGTCGGTGCTGGTGGCGAGCATCCCCTCCGGGTCCCAGGTCAGGGTCTGTTTTCCCGCGGTCGGCGTCGGCCGCGTCAGGGTGTTGCCCGCCTCGTCGTACGTGTACGCGGCCGTCTCGGTGACGACACCGTTGACAGTGGTGCTGGTGCCGTTCAGCGCGTGCGGCAGCGACGATCCGCCCGCCGGATACCCGTACGTGTAGCTGGTCGTCCGCTCACCGGAGGGCGCGGCACGGTCGATCTCCGTCATGCGACGCCCCGCCGGGTCGATGTCCCACTTCAGCCAGTACTTCGCGGGGCCACCCAGCGTGGCCACTGTCGGTGCCGCGTCGCAGTCGCCGTTCGACGGGGTCCACGCCTCAGTCAACTGCCCCCGGAAGTCGTGGCTGAAGCACTGGTTGTCCGCCCCGCCGACCGCGGCGAGGTCGGACATCTTCTTGATGTTGCCGACCTCGTCGTAGCTGTAACGGACGTCGGTGATGGTGTGCGGCGCGACCGAGTCCCGATCAGTGCGACTACCGGTCAGCCGGCCGGTCTCGAGTTCGTAGGAGAAGGAACGGAAGAACCGCGACCCGGTCTCCGAGTAGAGGCCGGTGTACATCTCGTACTGGTCGACCTTGCCGAGAGCGTTGTAGTCCGTGTCCGCCACGTAGCTGGACTGCGGTTGCGCGCCGTAGAGCGTGGTCATCTGCTTCGGCAGACCGTTGACCGGGTCGTAGTGGTTGAACACCGTCTCGATTGGAAGGTCGCCGGTCTGCGGGTAGGCCGAGGACGCGACGCTGCCGTCCACGTTGTAGGTGTAGGCGAAGTTGTAGGTGCCGTCGAGCCCCGTCTCCGAACTGGGGATGATCACTTGCGTTCCGGTGGGTTGGTACGCGTCCGTGTAACCGGTGATCTTCACCTGGTACGGCGCGGAACCGACCATCCGCGTGCTCTGGGAGAGCTGCCCCTTGGCGAGGGTGTCGTAGACCCACGCCGCCCGCTGCGGCCCACCGACCTGGTTCTCGTAGGTGGCCCGCTTACGACCCAGCGGGTCGTAGACGTGCACGAGCTTCTTGCTGCGGGCGTCGGTGCTGGAGGTGACCCGGTCGGCGTTGTCGTAGGTCATGGTCGTCGAGCCCTTGTCCGGGTCGTTCCGACTCACCTGGCGACCGCGTGCGTCGTACCCGAACGTCCAGTGGTTGCCGGCCGGGTCGGTCACCCGGTCCAACTGACCCTTGGCGTCGTACCGGTACCACGTCGACTCGTAACTGCCGGTGGGCGTGGCGCCGTGGAACTGCCGCAGCTCCACGGTGCGGCCCAACGCGTCGCCGACCTTGGAGGTGACCGTCCCGCCGGACGGCGGGGTGACGTCGACGCGGTCACCGGCGTAGTAGGTGCGGGTGCGGTAGCGCTCGACACCGTACGGCTGGAAGATCGATGCGGTAGGTCGGCCGGCGCCGTCGTACTCGGTGCGCATCTGACTCGGCACGAACGCCTTCTCGGTGGCGGTGACCAGGGTGGTGCCCGGTGTGCCCGACGCGTGGTAGGCGCTGTACGACGTCGCCTCCCTGCCGGCGGTGTCGTAGAACGTGTCGGTCAGCAGCCGCCCCCCAGACGGCGAGGCCGCCTGGGTCTGTCGTTTGCGCAACAGCCCGTCGTACAGCTCGTAGGCGGTGACCTGGTTACCGGCGGGGTTGAGCGCACGGGTCGTGATCACGGACGGGGCATCGGCCCGGATCAGGTACTCGTAGCTGGTGTTCGCCGACTGCGTCGCCTTGTCCCGGCCCGGCTTCCAGACGCCGGTGAGACGACCGAGTCCGTCGTAAGCGAGTTGGGTCACCTTGCCGTTCGCGTCGGTGATTCTGGTGGCCAGCCCCCACCCCGGCTCCTGTTCGCTGGTCGTGGTGTGACTGAGCGGGTTGGTCACCACCGTCTTGGTCAGCGGACCACCGCTCGCCGGGGTGTAGGTGGTGGTGGACCGGAAGTCCATCGCGTCCCAGGTCTCGGTGACCCGGCCGTACGCGTCGAACGCCGCCCGGGACACCGTCACGAATGACGGGACGCCAGCGGTCCAGGCCGACATCTCCTCGTTCCGGCTGACCTCACCCCGCGTCGGCGCGACTCCGTGGGCGTTGCCGTCGTACGAGATCCGATCAACCGAGATGACCTTGTCCGCGGTGAGGGTGGTCGGGTTGGTGGCGTCGGCGCAGCTGACCGCGTAGGTGGACCGGGTGTGCGGCTGACCGATCAGCCAGTTCGTGGTGTTGTTCGCGTACTCGGTCTTCACACACTGCTCGTCGCCGGTCTTGGCGGTGTCACCCCGGTCGTCCACCCGGGTGGGCAGGCCGTCGCCGTCGAAGGTGGTGTACTGCGAGGTGACCCGCTCGCCGCGTCCGGCGTCCAGGGTCACCCGGTTGTGCTTCCCGGAGACGTCGACGAATCGTGCCTCGACAAGGTCGCCGTTGATGGTTCGGGAGGCGGTGGCGGCGGACTGCCACGGCTCGCTGACCTCCCGGGAGATCACCGGGCCGCCGGGACCGTTGTGCGTGGTCTTCTCCCGCTCCATGCCGGCGTAGGCGTCCTCGTCGTTCACCGTCGGCACGCCCGTTCCGGTCACCGGCACGTTGCGGGTCCCGGACGGCTGCTTGTCGCCGTGCATGCCGCGGAAGTACTTCGTCTCGACATAGGTCTGCTCGCCCGGGTCACCGACGGTGACACCGACCTTCTCGTAGCCCCGCCACACCGACCAGGTCTTGTCCTTCTTCCCGATCAGTCCGTCGTCGTCGGCGTAGTGCCACGCCGGATCGCCGAGGTAGCTGTACTTGTAGGCGGTTCGCGGGCTGCCGTTCGGTGGTACGCCACCGGTGTGGTCGATCTCGTAGATGGTGGTCACCACGTACTTGTGGAACCAGTCGGTGACCGGGTTGGGGTACCCCTCCGGTGTCCAGCGGACCGGGTAGCAGCGCAACGTGTTGTTGTGCGCGGCACTGGGCATCCGGGATCCGATGACGCAGTCCGGATCGGAGTACGTGACGTTCACAGTGCCACCGCTCTCACTGCGGATCGCCGCGAGACGCATCCAGTTCATCGCGGCCGAGTGGTCGATGGTGTCCACCCGGTTGCTGAGCTGCGTCTCGGTGAATTCGATGTCCGGTATTGAGGTGGTGGTGCCGACCAGTCCCTGATGGGAGATCTTCTTCAGGAACAGGCCCGCCCTGGTGCCGTCACCGGGGTCCGGGAAGGTGTGGGTGAGCGTCCATCGCTCCACGTTGCGGTAGGCGCTGCCATCGCGGACCTGGGTGGTCACCGCCGACAGTCGCTTCTTCGACCAGAAGGTGGGCGCGCCGATCAGGCAGGAGTCGCCGGTGCACTCCTGGTCCCAGGGAGTGTCGGGCCAGTGGGCGGCGTCGTGCTGGGAGCAGTCGTTCAGGCAGCGGTCCGCCGTGGTGAACTCCACCCGCATCGGCGCGGCCACGCCACGGTAGAGCGAATCGGTGCGGACACCGCCGACCTCGGTGCGGTTGTCGGTGCCGTACTCGATCCGGGTCAGGTAGCCGCCCCGGGTGTAGGAGGCGACGTCGTCAGCGCTGTTGTTGCGGGCGTAGCCGTTGGACTCCTTCGCGTACCAGAGCGACATGCTGTTGCCGTGCGGATCGACGACGTAGTCGAGGTTCCACCGCCACGCCTGCATGCAGTCCGAGGCGGCGAAGCTGGAGCCCCGGCAGGGCTCGTTGGGGTCGTTACCGAAGACCGGGACCGTCCAGGTGGAGTTGGTCACCGCCTTGTCGCTGGTCCAGCCGGCCAGCTTGTGCCGACCGAACCAGTACTGGGTGCCGTTGGTGGTGGTGACCTTCCAGTACTCACCGTCGTTGTCACCGTTGCCGTACGACGTTCCACCGACGATGCGCTCGGCCCGGGTGCCGTCGTCGCGGCGCGGGTGCCAGTACCCGTCGGTGGCGTTGTAGATCAGCTCACCGCCGGAGCCGCCCAACGACAGCGTCGCGTTGTTGGTCTCCCAGCACAGGTCACCGGTCTTGGTGGCGTTGTTGTTGCTGTCGCCGTCCATGTCCTGACCGCAGGAACGGTAGCGCCGTTCGATGAAGTCACCGGGGACGAACTCGAACCCCTCGCCCACCCAGGACGGCTGGTTGTTGGAGGCGGCGTGCCGGCCGTCGACGCTCTGCGCGGAGTAGGACAGCTTCATCTCCGGCGTCGGGCCGTTCAGGCCCGGGGGGTTGCGCATCGGGTACGACCAGGTGAAGTCACCGGAACTGCTACCTGCCGACCAGGTCGCCGACGGGGACAGACTCGTGGCACCGTAGTCGCCGGCCGCACCGGAGGGACCTGCGGTCAGGGCGAACAGACTTCCCTGCGCGGCCAGGTCGAGGCCGCCCTTCTCGGTCAGCCGAGGCTCGACCGGCACGGCGGCCGTCGCTGTCCGCGCGGCGAGGTCGTTGCGAGTCGGCAGAACTGTGCCGGCGCACTCCGGGCGCTCCGGGCTGCCGAGCGCACAGGCGGGCAGGGAGACCAGGCGAAGTCTGCTCGCCCAGTCGGCACCGTACGCGGTGGCGAACGCCCGGTAGTCGACGCCGAGTTCGACGGTGCCCCGACCGGTGGCGCCGTCGGCCCGGGCGACCCGGATCAGGACGCCGCGGATCCGGGCCTGCTCGGCGGCCCGCTGGTCGAGCACGCTGACCCGGACCCGGCTCGGCACCGAGCTGGCACCGCGCGCGGTGGCCTCGGGACGGTTCACCCGCACCGGCAGCGTGCCGGCTCGGGCTGGCGAGGCCATCCGGCCCTGCGCCGGTGCCGCGGGCAGGTCGACCTCGGCGGTGCCCGCCGACGGCCACCGGGGGGCCGGTTGCGCGGACGCCTCAGGCACCGCCGCCGTGGCCGGCGCCTTGCCGGCGGGTGCGCTACGCACCGGTACCGCCTTGACCTTCGCCGCCTTCGGGGCGGCGAAGGTTTCCGGTGCCGCTGCCCGAGCCGGTGGGACGAACAACGTCGTGGCAGTTAGCGCCGCCACCAGAAGCATCACGAAGAATGCCCAGGTTCGGCTGGTTGTGGACGACGACACGGGCCCGTGTGTGGGCAGGCTCGACTGCACCGGGTTACCTCCGGAAGGGTCCGAGGAGCTACGGCAGTTGCGGGAACCGGCTGTGGTCAGGAAGCGGGTGGGTTGATCCGTAGGCCAAGGCCGGCACGGAGTACCGGTTGCCGGTGTGTGTACTGAAGAGCTGCTGTGCCGTCGGCACCCTCGATGCCGATCGTCGCCGCGCCACCGCGCTCCAGGAACGTCCCGTCGAGGTCGGCGTACGCGAAGCTGTATCCGCCTGCCTCGTCGAAGATCAGCTGGAAGGTGACCCGACTGTTGGGGTCCTCGTAGGAGTGCACGTTGCGCCACTCGATGACGAACTGCCGGTTGGGTGCCGCACCGCGCAGCGCGGTCCGGACGCTGGCCGAGGAGTCGACCACCCAGTCATGCCAGAACGGGTAGATGCCGCTTGCTGGGCTACCCGCCGACGGGATCGGATAGGGGTACGGGAACGGCTCCTCCGGGTTGGCGAAGCTGACCAGCCCGTTGGTGTCCACCCAGGCCGAGCTGACCGACTGCCCGTACAGCGTGACGGGGAAGGGCAGGTCGACCCGGGTGTCCCGGTCGTCACCGCTCAGGGACAGGACCGTGCCGTCCGCGGGGGTGTAGGTGATCGGTTGTTCGGCGATGGTGTAGCCGGCGCCGGCCGGAGTCGCCGCCGTCGGGAAGTTGACGACCCGATCGGCACCGGCGCTCACCGTGGCGTGCTGCACCGAGGAACCGTTGCAGGTACCGGTGGCGCTGGTGGCGATCACCGCGTACGAGCCGCTGGGGACGCTCGTGACCTGGTAGCTGCCCGTCGCCGAGGTGACGGCGGTCTTTCCGGCGACCGCCACTGTCACGCCGGCCACCGGAGTTCCCTGACAGCTGACCGTGCCGGACACCGTGCCCTGCCCGGGTGGGCTGGGCCGGAAGGTGACGCCCTGGCCGCTGGTGAGCCGGGCCTCCCGGTGCAGGTACTGGAAGGCCGTGTTGCCGGCGGCGTTCTCGATGCCGATGGTCGCCTGACCGCCGCGCTCCCGGGCGTCAGCGGGGTCGATGTCCGCGTAGGCCAGCGAGATGTCACCGTTCTCGTTGAAGATGACCTCGAACGACGCGCGGTACGCCTTGTTGCCGGAGCGGTACACGTTGCGCCATTCGACCACCCACTGCCGGTTGGGGGCCGTGCCGCTGACCTTCGTGGCGATCGCGCTGGATGCGTCGACTCCCCAGTCGTCGTAGAACGCGTACACGGCGTTGTCGATCGTCCCGCCCGGCTCGTCGTACGGCAGGGGGGTTGGCATCGGCTTGTCGGTGTCGATGCCGTCGAGGCTGCTGAAACTGATCAGGCCGTTGGCGCTGATCCAGGCGGAGGTGTGCGTCTCCCCGTAGAGGGCGATCGGGAAGGGCGCGGTCTTCTGCCAGACCTTGTCGTCACCGCGCCACGTCTCCACCACGTCGCCCGGGATGAAGGTGACCGGTCCGGTGGTGCAGGAGTAGCCGAACTCGTCACCGTTGGACATCACCGAGAGATCGAGGTCCTGGGTGCCACCACCGGGATGGTTGACGAACTGACGGGCGTACTGCCCGACGCACCGGTTGTCGGTGCCGACCGCGGCCACCACCTGCTCGCCGATGGGCACGTTGGCGAACTGGTAACCACCGTCGGCCGCGGTGACCGTCGTGCGCCCGCCCGGGTCGAGGGTGACGGTGGCGCCGGCGATCGGCTCCCCCGTTCCGGCCGTCGTCAGGGTGCCGCTGATCGAACCCGGCGGCGCCGGGGTGAAGGTGATGGACCCGTTGCTGACGGCCGCCGGCTCCATGAAGGAGTAGACCTCCGCGACCGAGCCGGAGGCGCTCTCGATGCCGATGGTGGCGCTCGAGCCCTTCTGGACGATGTTGGTGAGAGTGCCGTAGTGGAAGCCGATCCGTCCGTCCTCGTGCAGCGTCGCCTCGAAGCTGACGTTGTAGCTCGCGGTGAACGTCTGCAGCGACATGTTGGACCACTCGACCACGTAGGTGCGGTTCGGCGCGGTGCCGATGGTCTTGGTACGGATCACGCTGCCGGATCCGATACCGAGCTGGTCGTCCCAGAACGGGGCGATGACGGAGTTCGGCGCGTCGACCCGCGGCATGTCGGGGTTGATGACCGTGATCGGAGCGGCGTCGAAGCTGATCAGTCCGTTCGTGTCCACCCAGCCCGTGGTGTAGGTCTTGCCGTGCAGTGTGAAGGGGAACGGCAGGTTCACCTGCGCGGTGCCGTTGGTCAGGGTCAGCGGCGTGTCAGCGGTGACATAGCCGGACGCGCCGACGACGCAGCTGTAGCCGAGGCTGCCGTAGTCGACGGCGAGTTGCAGCGCCCGCACCGTGTCCTCGGTCAGGTCGACCTGGCTCTCCGCGGACGGGCCACACCTGTTGTGTTGCGACGACGAGATGGTGTAACTGTCGGCGACCACGTCGGCGAAGCTCCAGGCCCCGCCGGCGCCGGTGGTGGTGGCCAGACCGGTCGGGTCGAGGGTGACGGTCGCGCCGACCACCGGGTTGCCCGCCGGGTCGACGAGGGTGCCGGAGAGATCGTGCTTCTCCAACGGCTCGGCCGTCACCGGAACCGCGAAGGTGATCGCCTGACCGGTGGCCAGTGCCGGAGTCGCCGCCGAATACACCAGACCGTCGTCGCCGCCGGGTGCCTCCATCCCCACCACCGCGTTGGCCCCACGCTCAGCGTCGTTGTCGAGCTGGTCGTAGTTGGTGGTGACGGTGCCGTCGGCGGCCAGCAGGACCTGGAAGGAGAGCCGCTGCGCGGTCGACGACTTGCGATGCACGTTTCGCCATTCGATGACGAACTGTTCGTCGGCGCCGGTTCCCACCGTCCCCGTACGCACGCTCGCCGAGGCGTCGACAACCAGGTCGTCCCAGAACGGGGCGAGCAGGCCGTTCGGATCGGCCGGGGCGGGCAGCGCGCCACCGGTGTACGGGTGGGATCCACCCGGGTCGGTGAAGGAGACGAGACCGTTGGTGTCCACCCAGGCGCTGCGGTACGCGTGGCCGTAGAACGGGAACGCGAAGGGCAGAGCCACCTCGCCGACCGCGTCGTCACCGGTCAGCGCGAGCGCGGTGTCGGCGGCGATGAACTGCTTCGCCGAGGTGGCGCAGGTGTGCCCCTCGTCGTCGCGATACCGCTGCATGAAGATGTCGACACCGAGCCCCTGGCCGTCGATCTCCCACGGGCCGCTGGTGCCGGTCAGCCCGCAACGGCCGCCGAAGGACCCGACGAGGGTGTAGGCCCCGGGCGCGAAGTTGCCGAGGTTGAACGCCCCTTCGGGGCCGGTGGTCGTCTGCGGGCCACCTGGTTCCAGTCGCACCGTGGCACCGGCCAGCGGCAGCCAGTTGTCGTCGTAGACGGTGCCGTAGACGAATGCCGTCACCTTGACGGTGAACGACGCCTGGGTCATTGCGCCGGTTCGGCCACCGTCGTCCTGGGCCGCCACGTAGATCAGGCGTTCTCCCGTGACGGTACCAACGCCGACGTCGACGGTGGCGGTCCCACCGGCAGCTGTCGCGTTCGCCGTGCTGCCCAGCGCGGTGTCGCCCACGCTGTACCGGAACTTCGTGATGTTGGTGTCGCCGCCGGCGTTGAAGGTGACTCGGAGCTGCCCTCCGGCGGTCACCTCGGCGCCGTTGGGGAAGGAGACCGCCGGCTGCAGGGGCACTGCCAACGCGGCGAGCTTGGCCGCGGTCTCGACGAGGTTGTAGACCCGGATGTCATCGACGGCACCGGAGAAGAGCCCGTCGTCGGCGCCGTCCCACCTGCGCTTGCCGACTGTTATCGAGCCGGTCGCGTGGAAGCCGCCGACCAGCGTCGTCGTCGCGGTCTGAGCCACCCCGTTCACGTAGAGAGTCATCTTCTTCGTGGCACCGTCGTAGGTCGCCGCGATGTGAGTCCACTTGCCGGCGGTGGCCGCCGAGTTGGACAGCACGTGGTACAGCGTGGTGTTGATGGTGTCCGAGGCGGACATGGTGAACCGCCACCGCTGGCTCGCGCCGGAGTAGCCCAGACTGTAGGCGTGCGACTGGGTGCCGTTGGCACTGAGCACGGCCTGGTAGCCGCTGGTCGGCACGGTCGGCAGCCGAACCCAGGCAGCCACGGTGAAACTTCCGTCGGTACGGACCGGGGTGGCCGCGCCGGTGTCCGGGTTCGGGGTCATCACCGTTCCGGTCAGTGAACCCGTCGTGCTGCCGTTGAGGCTGAGCGCGGTGCCGACACCGGCCCGACCCGGCGTCCGGGTTCCCGACGGCGTCAGGGTGAGAGTGTTGCCGTGGCCGGTGGCGTCGACAGCCGTGTTCCCGGTCTCGTCGAATGTCCAACGGGCGGCCGGACCGGACCCGGCCCGCACGCTGAACGTGTAGGTCGCCGGGACGAGCGAGTACCGACCGGAGTGGTCCCGGGACCAGACGCGCAGGGTGTTCACCCCGTCGTGCAACGGAATGACGCTGATCGAGGCACCGAAATTCGACTGGGCCGGCACGTTCACCGCATCGGTGAGCACGCCCGAGTCGAGGGTCCAGGCGTACTCCTTCACCTCGTACGCGCGCTGCGTCGGCGGCGCCACGGTGAACACGCCCGTCACGCCGACCCCGCCGCGCGGCGTACCGTCGTTGCTGTAGGTGGTGGAGCTGAGGCCCCCGGGTTCCTTCGGCGGTGTGGCGTCCACTGTGAACTCGCAGGTGCCGGACCAGTCGCTGTTGACCGAGCCGTCCGACGTGATCGCCTGCCACACGTAGGTGGTGCCGTCCACCAACCTGCCGGACGGGATCTGCTTCGACACCGCGGACGGGTTGCCCGACGCCTGGGAGATCTTGTTGGTCTCGTTGCGCGAGCCGCCGAGCGGCCACCAGTAGAACCACGTCGTCAGGGACTGCTGCGAGCTGTCCGGGTCGGCCTGCTTGACGGACAGGTACGGGGTGGCGCTCAACACGTACGGTCGGGAGCTGCCGACGGCGCACGGCTTACCGTCCGACTTGTGTCCCGACGGCGGGCTGGGCTTGGTGTTGTAGGTGATCGCCAGCTTCGGCGTCGAGTGCTTGAACCGCTTCCACTGGTTCTTGGTGCCCTCGTCGACCGCCCGCAGCCCGACTGTCAGGTCCGCCCAGCCGCTCTTTGCCGCCCGGTCGACCATGCGGGTGACGTCGAACTCGATCGTCCCGCTGCCCAGACAGCCGTGTGCGCCGCCAAGCTTGCGGTTGGCCGCCGTCTGAGCGGTGTAGCTGCTGTCCCAGCTCGGCTGGTTGTTCCAGGTCGTGGAGGATGAGATCTTCCCGGTGAGCCAGAGCTTCGCGTTGGACTTCGGGTTGCAGGTCCAGGAGTGGAGCTGCTCGATCCTGAACTGCGCCTTGCTAATGATCTTGCCCTTGACCGCGCTGGTGTTCATCCGGAACAGGGATCGGATGATGTGGTCCGCGCAGCCGTCGCAGTCCTCGGTCCGACCCGCTCCGGCGGCGCCGTAGGTCGACGCCCGCTGAAGGGCGGTGGTGTTCTGCCAGAACGAGCTGGACTTGTGCTTGCTCCACACCGACGTCCAGGCGTTGCTGGCAATCCCCCCGGTCCACGACGGGTCGATGTAGATGGGCAGCTTGGTGCGCGGGTCGTCCAGCATCGCCCGGTCCGGCACGATGGTCAGGGAGTCGCGGCCGACCGTCACCGGCATCACCGCGCGCCGGGTCACCCCGGCGGTGCCGGCGGGTGCGTCGCTCGATCGGGCGCCCTGGCCGGCGAGGTCCGGCTCCGCGCCGGCGACGGTGGCGTCCCACATCAGCGGGGCGGGCGCACTGAAGACGTCCCGGCCGCTCCCGTCGCGGGCCGCCAGACCACCGCCGGCCGCCGGACTGACAGTCACCCCCTTGCCGGCCAGGCCGAAGCGCAGGGACCGGAGCTTCGGGTTGGCCGCCGCCTTGCGGGTGTGCACCACCAACACCTCGGAGAAGCCGAGAGCGCCGGCCGTCACGCGCAGGTCGACCTCGGGCAGCACGTTGCGGTAGACGGCGGTGGAACCGTCGAGCACCGGCGCGGGCAGTCGACCGGGCCAGGACATCGTCAACTCGCGCGCACCGTCACGCAGGCGAGCCAGCGGTGCGTTCTCGCCCCCTGGGGAGAAGACCATCGGGAGCACCGACGCCCTGGGGGTGAGCCCCTCCGGGGTCGCCTTGAGGGCGGTGTCCACCGGCACCCACGAGTCGCCCTTGCGCACCCGTACGGGCTCGATGCTCTGCTCCAGGGTGAGCGATCCGTCGGGGTTGAGGAATGTCTGCGCGTATTCGGTGCGCTCCGACAGGATCTCCACCTGCCGGTCGCAGGTGGCGAGCATCGCGCGTGCGCTCTTGGCGTCCGGTTGGACGTCGACGCAGGCAGCGGCGGGCGTGGGCGCGGCCGCGCGGGCCGGAGCCGCAGGTGGGACGAGCACCGAGGCCGGCAGGAGCGCCATGACCAACAGAGCGGAACCACGACGACGAATGCCCCAAAAGGGCGTGCGACGCCCACCATGAACGACCATGAACAGCCCCCGTGTTGATCGATCCGCCGCTGCGGCGCGCTCAACATACTGAGGGGATCTTCAGTTTTCAATATTCAAGATCAGTGAGTTCACGCCTGATGCGTCAAGCGCCGAAACACGGCCTGCTGGGGCGTAAGGGTCCGCACCGCCCAGACTGGTCAGCCGGCGGAGGATCATCTGGGCGGATCGGGGCGCGTCAGCGGCTGGGCCGCCACGGGTCCGCCGCGGCGAGCGGATCGACCCAGCCGCCGTAGCGGTTGACCTCCCGGGCCCGCAGCAGCGACCGGGTGACCTGGCCGAACTGCCGTTCGTCGTCGGCGCTGAACAGCAGCACCTCCGTCCCCCGGTACCACCCCCACAGCTCGTGGGGCGGCGGCCGCCAGCGGTCACCGACCACTGCGAGCGCGGCCGGGAGCAGGAACACCGCACCGAGGATCAGGTACGCCTCGGCGGTGAGACGTTGCAGACCGCCGGTGAAGCCGAGGAGCACCCCCACCCCGCCGAGCATGCTGGCGGTGAGGACGACGGCACGGACGGCGATCCGGTCGTGCGGGCCTCGGGTGGTACGCAGATGGGTCAGGTCGGCGACCCGGTAGCTGTTGCGACCGACGGTGAACCGGTCGACGGTCACGATGATGCCGGGCCGTGCGTACAGCAGGGTCGACCGGGCGCCCGGCACCGTTCGCGGCGGTCGCGTCTTTGCGCCTTCACGATTCACGGTTCCTCCCGCAGGGGACGGTGGGCCGGGTGGACCGCCGGTGACAGTCATCGCCACCTGCCGACGGGATTCCCGGCTCCGGACTTCATTGTGTTTCGGCATTGCCAGTCGACCTGGGCATTTGCGGGCTCCCGACAGCTCGCCCCGACGGGTGACATCGCCGAGAAACAGCATCCATTTCGGGTTATATCGGTTATGGCGACCAGGAAACCGGCGGCATGCGCCGGGAACGACGAAAGTCGCATATCCGTCAGTGGCCCTCGGAAAGGGCTATATCTGCCCCTTCTGAGTCGTCATCAGCCACGATGACGCCACCCAACACACCGGCCACGACCGGCAACTCCGCCAACTTTCGCCACTGCTTCAACTGCGAGTGACATCCGTCCCGGGTTAGGTTGGGCGAGCCGGTCCGGCCCAGTGCCGTCCGCCCGGATGGCCCCGGCCGGTGTCGTCGCGGGCATCAGCAGCCCCGGCGGCCGTGGGAGAGGGGCCTTTCGCTCTTGTCATCCCTGAGAAATCTGCTGCGCACCGTGGCGCTGGTCGGCATGTCCGCCGCGCTGATCGCCCCGACGGCGGTGGCCCAGGCCGAGCCGTCCCCCGCCGAGCTGACCCGCCGGATCGAGACGTCCTCGGCGGAGCTGGAGCGGGTCGTCGAGTCGTACAACAAGCTGCGTGAGGAGATCAAGACGAACGAGGCCGCAGTGGCCCGATTACAGGCCCGCATCGGCCCGCTCGAACAGCAGGTCGAGCAGAGCCGGGCCGACGTCGCCAAGATCGCCTCCACCGCGTACAAGAGCGGCAGCCTGCGCACCGCTGACGCGCTGCTGCGTCCCGGGGGTTCGGCCACGCTGCTGGACCGGCTCGGCACCGTCGAACAGTTGACCCGCCAACGGCAGGCGAGCATCTCCGGCTTCACCGCCAGTCAGCAGCGACTGCTCGACGAGAAGGCCAGCCTGGACGCCACGCTGGCCCGGCAGGCCGCGCAGGCTCGCCAGCTCGCCGCGGGTAAGAAGCAGATCGAGCAGGACCTGGCCAGGCTGTACGAGCTGCGCCGGCAGGCGTACGGGGCCGCCACCGAGCGACCCGAGCCCACGGCGGCGAAGAACGAGGCGAAGAACGTGCCCGCCGTGTCCGGTGCCGCCGGCACAGCGGTGCGCTACGCGTTCGGCGCGATCGGCAAGCCGTACGTGTGGGCAGGCGACGGGCCGAACGGGTACGACTGTTCCGGGCTGACCTCGGCGGCCTGGCGGGCGGCCGGGAAGTCCCTGCCGCACAACACCCGGATGCAGTGGAGCGCGGTCACCCACATCGGGCGAAGCGACCTGAGCCCCGGCGACCTGGTCTTCTACAGCGGGCTCGGGCACGTCGCCCTCTACGTGGGCGGCGGCCAGGTGATCGACGCGCCCAGCGCCGGTCGCAACGTGCTCAAGCGCGGCATGAACATGATGCCCATCCAGGGCTACGGTCGGGTTCGCTGACCACGCTCGGCAAACGGCGAACGGCCGGCGTCCCCCTATCGGACGCCGGCCGTTCGCCGTCATTACTACCAGGTCAGGCTGCCTGCAGCCCCTCTGCCCGGGCCAGCTCACGGAGCCGGCCGAGGGCCTGGATCTCCAACTGCCGGATCCGCTCGCGGGACAGCGAGAACCGGGACGCGACCTCGGTGAGCGAGTGCTCCCGGCCGTCCTCCAGCCCGTAGCGGGCCCGCATGATGCCGGCGGACCGGTCGTCGAGGTGGTTGAGCAGCCCCTCGATGCGCTGCCGCTCCAGGCCGCTGAGCACGATGTCCTCGGGCGACGGCGCGTCACTGTCGGCGACCAGGTCGCCGAGGTTCGTGTCACCGTCGTCACCCACCGGGGTGTCCAACGAAACGGTGTCCTGCGACCAGCGGCGCAACTCGTTCACCCGCTCGACGGTGACGCCGAGGGAGGCGGCGATCTGCTCCGGCTCCGGGTCGCTGCCCAACTCGCGGGTCAGCTGCCGCGCCACGTTGCGCATCCGGTTGACGTCCTCCACCAGGTGCACCGGGAGTCGGACGGTGCGCTCCTGCTGGGCGATCGCCCGGCTGATCGCCTGCCGAATCCACCAGGTGGCGTAGGTGGAGAACTTGTATCCACGCTCGTAGTCGAACTTCTCGACCGCCCGGACGAGGCCGGTGTTGCCCTCCTGGATCAGGTCCAGCATGGGCATCCCGGAGCGTACGTAGCGCCGGGCGATCGACACGACCAGCCGGAGGTTGGCGCGGATGAAGAGGTCCTTCGCCCGCTCCCCCTCGACGACCAGCCACTCCAGGTCGGCCCGGTCGACACCGGCGGGAACGGCTTCCTCACCGAGCAGGTGCTCGGCGTAGAGGCCGGCCTCGATCGCCTTGGAGAGATCGACCTCCTTGGCGGCGTCCAGCAGTGGCGTCCGGGAGATCTCGTGCAGGTAGACGCCGACCAGGTCGCGCTCCTCGGCAACCTCGTCGGTTCGCATGCCGATGTTCTTGTCCACGTTGCCCACGGTCCCCTCGCTCGCGCCGGTTGCCCGGTTCCTTGCCATTTCCCACGCCTGTCAGCCCCTGGTAACTTCTGCTGTGCCCATCGGTGCTGACACCTACACAACAGATGAGACGTGTCGGGGATTCCTCGCCGTGAGTCGAAAGTGTCACGAATGCCTGAGTAGTAGCTGAGAGCACGGTCCATGTTTGCTGTCAGCACCCCATCGGGTGGGCTCACCATTGGGCACCACGTACGGGTTACCGCACCATGGCAACACCGCCCGCCGCGGGGGACAGCGACCCGGGTCACCACCACGATGCGATCCTGCTCACTGCCAGATACGCACCGGTGAACCGGTCGGTTCATCCACGGGGGTGTTATTACCCCCGGGCCAGATGAACAATCCGAAGCCCCGTTCGCTTCCCGGGGGTGGGCGGCGCTAGGAGGCGAGCAGGGCGAGAGCGCCGCGCACCTGGTCCGCCGAGCGGGCCAACGCGGCCCGGGCGGCGTCGATCTCGGCGCCGGACACGAGGGAGACGAGCGCCGTCTTCAGGTCACCGTCGGCCTCGGTGAGGGCCCGCCGGGAGATCTCCTCCGAGCAGCCGGTGGCCTCGACCAGAATTGAGATCATTCGTCCGCGGAGTTTCGCGTTGGTGGCCACCATGTCGATCATGAGGTTCGAGTAGACCCGCCCCAGGCGCACCATGACGGCGGTCGAGAACGTGTTGAGCACCAACTTCTGCGCGGTGCCCGCCTTCATCCGGGTCGACCCGGTGACCACCTCGGGTCCGGTGTCCACCCCGATGAACACGTCGACCGACCGGGCAGCCTCCGCCTCCGGATTGGCGCAGAGCAGCACCGTGGAGGCGTCGATGGCGCCGGCTGCGGCGAGCGCCCCGAGGACGTACGGGGTGCGTCCGCTGGCCGCCAGACCAACCACCAGGTCCCCGGCGCGGACACAACTGGCCGCTTCGACCGCGCCGCCCCGGTCATCGTCCTCGGCGTCCTCCACGGCCCGCCACATGGCGTCCGGGCCGCCCGCGAGGTGTGCGCAGAACCAGTGCCGGGGCGAGTTGAAGGTGGGGGCCAGCTCGGCCGCGTCGATCACGCCCAGTCGGCCGGAGGTGCCGGCACCGAAGTAGTGCACCCGGTGACCGCCGCGAAGCGCCTCGACCGCCAGGTCGACGGTGGTGGCGATCTCGTCGAGCACCGCGGCGACAGCGGCGGGCACCCGCCGGTCCGCGTCGTTGATCACGGTGAGCACGTCCCGGGTCGACATCAGGTCCAGGTCGACGCTGAGCGGGTTACGCCGTTCGGTCGGAGCACCCACCCGGACCGTCGGGCGAGCGGGCGGTGCGGGCATCTCCGCACCGGCCGTCATGCCCGCCTCCGGTTGGCACCCACCCGGTGCGACTGGACCGCCTCGGCGGTCGCCTCCAGGGCCTTGCGGGCCCGGGCACGGTTGCGGGCGGCCACCCCGACGAAGAGGCAGTCGACCACGGTGAGCTGGGCCAGTCGGCTGGCCGTCGCGCCGGAGCGGTAGGTGGTCTCCCGGGCCGCCGTGGTCAACACGAAGTCCGCCACGTCGGCGATCGGCGAGCGCGGGAAGTTGGTCAGGGCCACTGTCGCGGCACCGCGCGTGCGGGCCTGCTCCAGCACCTCGATCACGTCGGAGGTGGTGCCGGTGTGCGAGATGCCGATCGCCACGTCGCCCCGGCCCAGGAGGGCGGCCGAGGTCAGCGCGGTGTGCACGTCCGGGAAGTAGAAGGCGATCCGCCCGATGCGGTGCAGCTTCTGCTGGAAGTCCGAGGCGACGAAGCCGCTGGCGCCGGCGCCGTAGATGTCGATCCGACCGGCGCCGCTGATCGCCTCGACCACCTGCTCGCAGACGGCAGGGTCGAGTTGCTCGGCGGTCTCCTCGACGGCGCGGGCGTCGTTGAACGCGATGGTGGCGATGATCTGGGCGAGGTCGGCGCCGGGCGGGATGTCACCGCCGACCACGCGGGCGTCCGGTGGCTCGATCCGCCGGGCGGCCTCGGCGGCGAGGCGGATGCGCAGCTGGGGGTAACCGTCCATGCCCACCGAACGGCAGAACCGGATGACGGTCGCCTCCGACGTCTCGGCTGCGGTGGCGAGGTCGGTGATTGTCCGCCGGGCGGCGGCCGCCGGGTCGGAGACGACCAGCCGGGCGACCCGCTGCTCGGCGGGCGACAGCGATGGCAGCAACCCACTGATGTGGACGATCAGTCCACCGGGCTCGTGACTCGCAGAAATCTTCGGACTCTTCGCCACGGGTGAAACTTACTTTCACCAGGCGTGAGCGTCAACTATGACTGTCCGGTAGGGAAAAGTGTCGGCAGCCGGGATCACCGGTCCCGCACAGCCTGCCACTCCCCCAGGACCACCGCCTCATCCGCCGGGTCGAGACCACCCTGCCGTACGGCGGCCGGATGCGCTGCCATCCAGGACGCGGTCGCCCGAACGGTGTCCGGCAGCGGACGGACCGCCAACCCGGCGTGCAGAGAGGGTCGGGCGTCGCGGTCCATCAGGCCGCCGTACTCCGGCAGTCGCACCCACAGCGGCAGCGCCCGCTCCCCCGACCACTCGCGGACGTCGTGGGAGATCAGGAACTCCTGATCGACCCAGGTCAGGGCGGGTTCTGCCAGGTCCAGCCCGGCCGCGACCCCGGCCAGCAGGTCCGCCCGGGTCATCGCCGGTCCGATGCCGTCGTACGTGCCACCGAGGCGGGTGCCGGCGGCGTGCAGCAACCAACCCGCCAGGTCGGCGACGTCCACGAACTGCACCCGGTCGGTCGGCGCTCCGGGGGCCAGCACCTCACCACCGGCCGACAGCCGCCGCACCCAGTACGGGAAACGGTCGCTCGGGTCCTCGGCGCCGACGATCAACCCGGGCCGGCAGATGAACGAACGGTCCACCCCCATCCGCTCCCGGACCAGCTCCTCGATGCTCACCTTGCACTCGCCGTACCAGCGGTGATCCGGGCCGACCGGACCGTCCACGTCCGCCGGGGCGGCCGGCAGCACGGGCGCGTCCGCGACGCTCTGGCCCGGGGTGGTGTTGTCCGCGTACACCGAGATCGTGGACACGAACGACCAGTGGCCGACGTGGTCGGCGAGCGCGGCGAGCGCGTGCCGGGCGTGACTGATCTGGCGGGTCACGTCGATCACGGCGTCGAAGCCCGCGTCGGCCAGCGGGACGAGCGCCTGCGGATCATCGCGGTCGACCGGGACGAACCGCGCGCCGGCCGGCACGACACCGGACACTCCCCTTGCCGCGCAGGTCACCTCGTGGCCCTGCTCGACGGCGAGCCGGGCCGTCGCCCGGCCGAGGAACTGGGTGCCACCCAGGATGAGGATCCGCATGCAGCGATCCTGCGCCCCCAACACCCGACCAGCCCAACCCCTCTGCCCACGGCAGACGGTGATCGTGAAGTTGTTGCCACTCAGGCCCGGCGTGTCACGGCAACAACTTCATGATCGACGCAGGGGTGGCGGGGGCGGGAGCGTGGGGTGGGGGTGGATGGGGGCTAGCGTGGGGGGTATGGCGGAGCGCAGCGTGGTGGTGACCGGAGGTCCCGGCGGGCTCGGCGGGGCGGTCGTCACCGCGTTCGTCGAGGCGGGCTGGCGGGTGGTCGTACCGCAGCGGGAAGCCCGGCCCGGATCGGAGCCGGCGGCAGCGGGGGTGGTCCCGGTGGTCGCGGACCTGGCCGACCCGGCGGGTGCGGCGCGGGCGGTCGAGGCCACGCTCGGCGAACCGGCGGCGCCGCTGCGCGCGGTGGTCAACCTGGTCGGGGGGTACGCCAGCGGCGGGCTGGTGCACGAGACCCCGGTCGAGGAGTTCGAACGGATGCTCACCGTCAACCTGCGGCCGACCTACCTGGTCACCCGGGCCGCGCTGCCGCACCTGGTGGCGTCCGGCGGCGGCGCGGTGGTCTGCGTCTCGGCCCGCGCGGCGATCGCCCCGTTCCGCGGCGCGGCCGGCTACTCGACGGCCAAGGCGGCGGTGCTGGCCTTCGCCAACGCGGTGGCGGTGGAGTACCGGTCGCAGCACGTGCGGTGCAACACCGTGCTGCCCAGCGTCATCGACACCCCGGCGAACCGGGCCGCGCAGCCCAACGCCGACCACTCCCGCTGGGTGACCCCGGCCGAGATCGCGCCGGTGATCCGGTTCCTCGCGTCGGACGAGTCCGCCCCTACCAGCGGCGCCACCGTTCCGGTCTACGGGCGGGCCTGAGCCGCCACCGACCCCAGGTCGTCCCCGGCCGGCGCGGACGACGGCAGCCAGGTCTCCAGGTGCGCCTGGATCTGCTCGGTCACCTCCTCGGCCGGGCGGCCCGCGTCCACCACCACGAAGGTGGGGTACTCGGGCAGCGCCCGGTAGGCGGTGTCGGCGGCGGTCAGCCACCCCATCGTCTCGTGATCGGTGCCGCGTTCCTCGATGCGCCGGTATGCCTCCGCCGGGTCGACGGAGAGCAGGAAGGTCACCTGCGGCGTCGGGAACAACCGGTAGCCGGCCCGGGCGAGCCGCTCCCAGCGCTGCCCGCCGTGCGCCCGGATGCTCGCGTACTGGCAGGCCGAGTAGCGGTCCATCACCGCCGTCCGGCCGGTGAGCAGACAGCTGATCAGGGCGATCGCGATGGCGAGCCAGCGCAGCACCGACTCCACGGCCAGCACGCCGTCGCGCCCGACGAGCCGTTGCGCGTCGGGCCGGCCGAGTCGGTGGGCGAGCCGGGCGAGCCAGCGCCGGCCACTGGCGTTGCGCCGGTACCTGGCGGGGCGCCCGGCGGCGGTCAGCGCGTCGGCCAGCCGGTGCGCCTGGGTGGTCTTGCCGGAACCGTCGATGCCGATCAGGGCGACAGTGCGCAACCGGGCCTTGCGTCGTCGCATCCCCGATGATCTGGCCACTCTCCACAGATTATCCGACCGACGCACCCGCCCCGCGAGGTTTGTCATGCTTCATCCCTGTTGACACCCGACCGCGACACCGGCAGGTGTGGCCGACCGGAATGCCGGGTACCGGACTTTGAAATCCAACCGCCGGTCCACCAACACGACGACGGAGGAACCAGATGGCTGAGCGCGGGGACGAGAGTCTTGTGCACACCCTCAAGAAGGTCGCCGCCGTGCTCAAGCAGTCCGAGATTCCGTTCGCCCTGGGCGGCAGCTTTGCCGTCTACGCCCACGGAGGCCACTCCAGCGATCACGACGTCGACTTCCTGATCCGGGAAGTGGACGTGGAACAGGCGCTGCAGGCCCTGGTGGCCGCCGGTTTCGTCGCCGAGCGCCCACCGGAGGACTGGCTGGTCAAGGTCTTCGACGACGGCCGGATGGTGGACCTGATCCACCGGCCGATCGAGACGCCGGTGACCGAGGAGACGTTCGCCGACACCGTCATCCGGCCGGTGGACGCGATTCACATGCCGGTGCTGTCCGCCACCCAGCTGATGGTGCACAAACTGCTCAGCTTCTCCCAGCACTACTGCGACTTCGCCCGCGGCCTGCCGCTGGCCCGCTCGCTGCGGGAGCAGATCGACTGGGAACGGGTACGCAAGGAGACGCAGCACTCGCCGTACGCCGAGGCGTTCCTGGTGCTGCTGGACCGGCTGGAGGTGGTGCCGGCCGCCGGCACCCAACCAGGAGAGGGGACATCGTGACCCACCATCGCGACATCGACACCGGGCCACCGGACGAGTACGTCGAAGCGGAGATCCAACGGTTGCTCGTCGAGGACCCCGCCGTCGCCGAACAGGGGATCACCGTCATCCGGCGGGAACGCGCCCTCGTGCTCTACGGCGAGGTGGAGAGCCCGCACCGGCGGGAGGAGATCCTGCGTCTGGTGTCGGAGCGCTTTCCGGACGTGCCGGTCACCAGCGACATCGGGGTGATCCGCGCGCAGGCGCCCACGGAGATCGAGCAACTGCCCTGAGGGAGGTTCCATGGTGATCCGGATCGCCGCCGTGGGCGACGTGCATCTGGACGAGGACGTCGTCGGTCGGTTCCGACCGGCGTTGGAGGAGCTGCCGGAGTGTGCCGACGTGCTGCTGCTGGCCGGGGACCTGACCCGGCACGGCACCGAGGCCGAGGCGCGCTGCGTGGCAACGGAGTTCGGTGGGTTGGCAGTGCCGGTGGTGACCGTGCTGGGTAACCACGACCACCAGTGTGACCAGGTGCCGCAGGTGGTCAAGGTACTGGAGGACGCGGGCATCACCGTGCTGGAGGGCAACGGCGTCGTGCTGGACTGCGCTGGTGGTCGTCTCGGCATCGCCGGCGTGAAGGGCTTCGGCGGCGGGTTCGCCGGCCGGTGCGCGAGTGACTTCGGCGAGCCGGAGATGAAGGCGTTCGTCCGCACCACCACCGACAGCGCGGACCGGCTCGGTGCGGCGCTGCGCTCGTTGGACTGCGACATGCTGGTGGCGCTCACCCACTACTCGCCGGTGCCGGACACACTGGCCGGTGAACCGTTGGAGATCTACCCGTTCCTCGGGTCGTACCAGCTGGGGCAGGCGATCGACTCGGCGCCCACGGCACTGGCCGTGCACGGGCACGCGCACGCCGGGACCGAGCGCGGCACGACCCCCGGTGGGGTACGCGTCCGCAACGTCGCACACCCGGTGATCAAGCAGGCGTACAGCGTCTTCCACGTTGGCGATCAACTCGACACCGACCAGGTTTCCCCGATCGGCCAGTCGGGTAGTCAGAGGTCATGGAGCTGATTCTCTGGATTCTCGCAGTCGTACTCGTGGTCGCCGGCATCCTCGCGCTGTTCCGCCGGCAGATCCTGTGGGGCATCGTCCTCATCGTCGTCGGGCTGTTGGTCGGCCCGGGTGGTGTCAGCATCTTCAATTAGCGCTCATCATCGGTAACACCGGGACCCGCCGGGGTCGCCGCGACCGGAGCTTCGTCCTCCCGACAGAGGCACCGGTCGCAGCGATCCCGGCGCTTTCGTGTCCGGCGGTTTGCCACCGCCGATCCGCGGAAACATCTTGACTATGGAGACATCTCAGAACGCCCCGAGGACCTCCGGCCGCCGCCAGTGGTGGGCCCTCGTCGGCTTCGGGGTGGCGGTCTTCATCGCCGCCGCCATCGGCGGGCTGGGCGTGCAGGGCACCACCGACGAGTACGCGAGCCTGCGGCAGCCCGACTGGGCGCCGCCCTCGTGGCTGTTCGGCCCGGTCTGGTCGCTGCTGTACGCACTGATCGCGGTGGCCGGCTGGCTGGTGTGGCGACGGGTCGGCTTCTCCCCCGCACTCTGGGCCTGGACCGCCCAACTGGTCCTCAACGCCATCTGGACCCCGCTGTTCTTCGGCGCGGGGCAGTACGGACTGGCGTTCGCCGAGATCGTGCTGATGTGGTTGGCGATCGGCCTCACCGTGCTGCTGTTCACCCGGGTCTCCCGGGTCGCCACCGCGCTGATGCTGCCCTACTGGGCGTGGGTCACCTTCGCCGCCGCGTTGAACCTGTCGATCTGGCGGCTGAACGCCTGACCGGCGGATCTCCGGCGGGCGCTCGCCCGCCGGAGACCGGCCGTCCGCTGCCTCAGCAGCGAGGGACGTTCGGGATGTAACCGTCGTAACCGGTGTAGACGTACGCGTCGGCGATGAACCGCCCGGCGCCGATGCGGTCCCAGATCGTGCTGGTGCCGTAGGTGCCGGTGACGCTCGTGCCACTGGTCTGGCAGGCGATGGTCACCCGGGTGCCATCGGCGACGGTGCCCACCGAGGCGTACCCGGTGCCGGGACCGGAGCGAACGGTCAGCGGCGTGCCGCTGGTGTCGACGGTGCCGTTGCCGCTGCCCGACGAGCACCCGTTGCCACTGGTGTAGCTCTTGGTGCCCCAGTAGAGCGCGAGGCTGCCGTTGAAGCGGACCTGGATGTCGGCACCGTTGAGGCGCTGCTCGTAGTGCAGGTGCGGGCCGGTCGATCCCCCGGTGCTGCCGACCCAGCCGACCACCTTGCCGTACCCGACCGTCTGCCCGACCGAGACGTTGAAGCCGCTGAGGTGCGCGTAGTAGGTGCTGTAACCGCCCCCGTGGTTGATTCGGACGTATTTGCCGTAGCTGGTGCCGCCGAGGTCGGTGACCCGGTCGACGGTGCCGGGGGCGCTGGCGACCACCGGGTCGCCGGCGTCGTCGGTGCGGTTGAAGTCGATGGCGTACGCCGGGCTGTGATCCGACCGGGTCTGCCCGGACCAGGTCTGCCCGCACGGGAAGGGCACCCTGAAGGTCGGCGCGGCCAGCGCGGGCGTCGCCGGCGCCAGCGCTCCCCCGACCAAGAGACCCGTCACCAGCAGGCTGATCCACCGCTTTCGCATACAGCTCCTCCTATGTCGAAAACCTTCGATGCGTAGGCATCAGCCTGACAGATATCGTCACTCTTCGAAAGAGTCCGAAGCGTGCCCCGGGAGCGCGCCCACCAGGCAGCCGGCAGGTTTCCGGATTGTTACTCGGTCGTGTCTGGCAGGGGGTGGACCCAGCCGGATGCAAGCGCTTACATGTGTGCACGCCCAATCGGACCGGCGACGGGTCACCAGCGAGACCGCGCCGGCTAGGAAGGAGGACGGCATGGCGGTCTTCACCAGACCACGCCAGGCCTTCGTGATCGCCGGCGTACTCGGGCTGGCGCTCAGCGCCACCGCCTGCGGTACCGGCGACGACAAGAAGAGCAGCAACGCGGGCTCCGCGGAGTGCGCCGCATACGACAAGTACGACGGCCACGACGGCAAGAAGGTCTCCATCTACGCGTCCATCCGTGACGCCGAGGCCGATCTGCTCAGGAACTCCTGGAAGACGTTCGAGGACTGCACCGGCATCGAGATCGACTACGAGGGCAACGCCGAGTTCGAGGCGCAGCTCCCGGTCCGGGTCGACGGCGGCAACGCGCCCGACCTGGCCTTCGTGCCCCAGCCGGGCCTGGTCAAGCGGTTCGCCGACGCCAGCAAGCTGAAGTCCCTCGGTGCCGACACCAAGACGATGGCCGAGCAGAACATGCCGGCCGACTGGCTGAAGTACGGCACCGTCAACGGCACCCTCTACGGTGTGCCGCTCGGCGCCAACGTGAAGTCCTTCGTGTGGTACTCGCCGAAGCTCTTCAAGGAGAAGGGCTGGACCGTCCCCACCAGCTGGGACGACATGATCAAGCTCAGCGACACGATCGCGGCGAGCGGCATCAAGCCGTGGTGCGCCGGCATCGAGTCCGGTGACGCCACCGGCTGGCCGGCCACCGACTGGATCGAGGACGTCATCCTGCGTACGCAGGGCCCCGAGGTCTACGACCAGTGGACCACCCACGCCATCCCGTTCAACGACCCGCGGATCGTCGACGCCGTCAACCGGGCCGGCACGATCCTGAAGAACGAGAAGTACATGAACGGCGGCTTCGGCGGGGTGAAGAGCATCGGCACCACCGCCTTCGGTGAGGCCGGCCTGCCGGTCACCACCGGCAAGTGCGCCATGCACCGCCAGGCGTCGTTCTACGCCAACCAGTTCCCCGAGGGCACCAAGGTGGCCGAGGACGGCGACGCCTTCGCGTTCTACTTCCCGGCCATCGACACGGCCAAGGGCAAGCCGGTGCTCGGCGCGGGCGAGTTCGTCGTCGGCTTCGCCGACCGCCCCGAGGTGCAGGCGGTGCAGACCTACCTCGCCTCGGCCGAGTACGTCAACAGCCGCGCGAAGCTCGGCAACTGGGTCACGGCGAACAACAAGCTGGACATCGCCAACGTCGCCAGCCCGATCGACAAGCTCTCCGTCCAGATCCTGCAGGACAAGACCGGCGTCTTCCGCTTCGACGGATCCGACCTGATGCCGGCCGCGGTCGGCGCGGGGACGTTCTGGAAGGGCATGGTCGAGTGGATCAACGGCAAGGACACCGCGTCGGTGCTCCAGGGCATCGAGAGCAGCTGGAAGTGATCTGAGCGGTGGGCCGGTCGGCACCTGGGGGCCGGCCCACCGCCGGAGCTGGACCTGGGAGGGTCGATGGAGTTCGACTTCGCTGAGGAGCAGCCGAAGTTCCTCATGCTGATGTACGGGCTGATCGCTTTCGTCGCGGTGGTGGGCGGTCTGCTCCTGCTTCTCGACGTGGTGCCGGCCTGGTTCGCCCGCCGTCGGGAGGCGCAGCTCGTCGCCGCGTCCGCCAGCGGCGCCCCGCTCCCCCGCCGACGCAAGCAGGGGGAGGGACTCTTCGCGCTCTTCTTCCTGCTGCCGACGCTGCTACTGCTCACGGTCGGGTTGGTCGTGCCGGCCATTCGCACCACGCTGCTCTCCCTGATGGATGGAAGCAGCACCAACTGGGTCGGACTGCGCAACTACAGCTGGATGTTCTCCGACGACTCGATCGTCCGGGTTCTGATCAACACCCTGGTCTGGGTGGTCCTGGTCCCGTTGGTGGCGACCGGGTTCGGCCTGATCTACGCCGTACTTGTCGACAAGGCCCGGTTCGAGGCGGTCGCCAAGTCACTGATCTTCCTGCCGATGGCCATCTCCTTCGTCGGCGCCAGCATCATCTGGAAGTTCGTCTACGCCTATCGGGGCGAGGGCGACCAGATCGGTCTGCTCAACCAGATCGTCGTCAGCCTCGGCGGCGAGCCGAAGCAGTGGTTGCTGGAATCGCCGCTGAACACGCTGTTGCTGATCGTCATCATGGTCTGGATCCAGGCCGGCTTCGCCATGGTGGTGCTCTCCGCCGCGATCAAGGCGATCCCCGGTGACATCGTGGAGGCCGCCCGGCTCGACGGCGTCAGCCCGTGGCAGATGTTCTGGCGGATCACCATGCCGAGCATCCGGCCGGCGCTGATCGTCGTGGTCGTGACGCTCACGATCGCCACGCTCAAGGTCTTCGACATCGTCCGGACCTCGACCAACGGCAACTACGACACCAGCGTGATCGCCAGCGAGATGTACAACCAGGCGTTCCGGTACGGCCAGAACGGGCAGGGCTCCGCGCTCGCGGTCTTCCTCTTCATCCTGGTCATCCCGGTCGTGATCTACCAGATCCGCAACCTCCGTCAGCAGCGGGAGGGCTGAGATGACAACCGCAACGCCCACCGTCGCCGTCGGCACCCAGAAGACCGACGGCACCCCGACCACCGCGGCCGGCCGGGTCCGCAAGCGGTTGAACAGCCGCACCGCGACGCTCGTCTCGATCGTCATCGCGGTGCTCTGGACCATCCCGACCTTCGGCCTGCTCGTCTCCTCCCTCCGCCCGGAGGACGAGATCAAGACCACCGGCTGGTGGACGGCCTTCACCAACCCGCAGTTCACCTTCGAGAACTACGAGCAGGTCCTGTTCGGGCGGTCAGCGTCCTCCGGGCAGCTCGCCGGTTCCTTCATCAACTCGCTGGCGATCACCATCCCGTCGGTGCTCTTCCCGCTCGCCTTCGCGTGCCTCGCCGCGTACGCGCTCGCGTGGATCAACTTCCGCGGCCGGGACTGGGTCTACATCGCGATCTTCGCGTTGCAGATCGTGCCGTTGCAGATGGCCCTGGTGCCGTTGCTGAAGTTCTTCTCCACCGGCGTCAGCCTCGGCGGCGTCACCCTGATGCCGGCGTGGGACCTGGTCGACGAACAGAAGTTCGCCCAGGTGTGGTTCGCGCATACCTGCTTCGCGCTGCCGTTCGCCGTCTTCCTGCTGCACAACTTCATCTCGCAGCTGCCCGGGGACCTGATGGAGGCGGCCCGGGTCGACGGGGCCACCCACCCGAAGATCTTCCGCACCATCGTGCTGCCGCTGATCACCCCCGCGCTGGCGGCTTTCGGCATCTTCCAGTTCCTCTGGGTCTGGAACGACCTGCTGGTCGCGCTGATCTTCGCCGGTGGCGGCAACGAGACCGCCCCGCTCACCGTCAAGCTCGCCGAGATGGCCGGCACCCGGGGCAACGAGTGGCAGCGGCTGACCGCCGGTGCGTTCGTGTCGATCGTCGTACCGCTCATCGTGTTCCTGTCCCTGCAGCGCTTCTTCGTGCGAGGTCTGCTCGCCGGCAGCGTCAAGGGCTGACCGCGCGCCCGCCGTCGCCTGGCCCCTCGGGCGGCGGCGGGCACCGGGCACCGAGCGGGGGTAACCGTGACGAGGATCGATGATGTGGCCCGACTGGCCGGGGTCTCCACGGCCACCGTCTCACGGGCCCTGCGGGGGCTGCCGACGGTCTCGGCCGCCACCCGGCGCCGGGTACTGGCCGCCGCCGAACAGCTCGACTACGAGGTCTCACCGAGCGCGTCCCGGCTCGCCGGTGGTCGCACCGGCACTGTCGCGGTGGTCGTTCCCCGCATCACCCGGTGGTTCTTCAGCACCGTCGTCGAAGCGGTCGAGGAATACCTCCACCAGTCCGGCTACGACCTGCTGCTCTACAACCTGGGCGGCCGGGAACAGGTCCGCCAGCGGGTCCTGCGGACGGCCAACCTGCACAAGCGGGTGGACGCCATCATGCTGGTCGCCACGCCCCTGCGTCCGGCCGACCTGACCGCGCTGGCCACGCTGGACCTGCCCGGAGTCACCATCAGCTCGGGCAGCAGGGTGCCCAACTGGCCGTGCGTACGCATCGACGACGTGGCCGCCGCGCGGGTCGCCACCAAGCATCTGATCGACCTCGGCCACCACCGGATCGCCCACATCTCCGGCGACCCGGACGACGAGTTGGCCTTCACCACCCACCTCGACCGACGGCGGGGTTACCAGGCGGCGCTGCGCTCCGCCGGCCTGCGACCCGACCCGACCCTGGACATCGAGTCCACCTTCACCATCGACGGCGGCAACCGGGCCACCGCCGAACTGCTGGCCCGCGGCGAGCCGCCGACAGCGATCGTCGCCGCCTGCGACGAGATGGCGATGGGCGCGATGACCGCCCTGCGCGACGTCGGGCTGCGGGTGCCGCAGGACGTCAGCGTGGTCGGTATCGACGACCACTACCTGGCCGGTGTGCTCGGGCTCAGCACCGTCGCCCAGCCCGCCGCCGAGCAGGGCCGGCTCGCCGCACAGATGCTGCTCGACCCGCTCGGGGCCCGACCGCCGAACCCTGTCGTCAGTCAACGGGGCACCGGTTGCGACACTCCGGTGGTCCTGCCCACCCGGTTGGTGGTGCGGGATTCGACAGCGCCGCCCCGGGCACATTGAAATCAACACACCGCAACACGGGAGACGACCCTGAACACCGACCCGACGCAGCAGACCTCCTCCGACCAACCGGCCACCGGCTGGTGGACCGAGGCCGCCATCTACCAGATCTACCCCCGCTCGTTCGCCGACTCGGACGGGGACGGAATCGGTGACCTGCCCGGCATCACCGCCCGCCTCGACCACCTGGTCGAGCTGGGCGTGGATGCGGTGTGGCTCTCTCCCTTCTACCCGTCGCCGCAGGCCGACGCCGGCTACGACGTGGCCGACTACCGCGACATCGACCCGCTGTTCGGCACCCTCGCCGACGCGGACAAGCTGATCGCCGAGGCCCGTTCCCGCAACCTGCGGGTGATCGTCGACCTGGTGCCGAACCACACCTCGTCGGCGCATCGCTGGTTCCAGGCCGCGCTGCCGGCCGCGCCCGGCAGCCCGGAACGGTCCCGGTACATCTTCCGGGACGGCCGAGGCCCGGACGGCGACCAGCCGCCGAACGACTGGCAGAGCGTCTTCGGTGGTCCGGCCTGGACCCGCACTGTCGACGCCGACGGGCAGCCCGGCCAGTGGTACCTGCACCTGTTCGACACCGGGCAGCCGGACCTCAACTGGGACAACCCGGAGGTGCACGCGGAGTTCCTCGACGTGCTGCGGTTCTGGCTGGACCGCGGGGTGGACGGCTTCCGCGTCGACGTGGCGCACGGCCTCATCAAGCAGGCCGACCTGGCCGACTGGCAGGAGCCCCAGGAGATCCTCTCCGGCAACGAGATCGACAAGCCCCGCCCGCCGATGTGGGACCAGGACGGTGTGCACGAGATCTACCGGCAGTGGCGGCAGGTTCTGGACAGCTACCCCGGCGAGCGGGTGCTGGTCGCCGAGGCCTGGGTGGAACCGGCCGAGCGGTTGGCCCGCTACGTCCGCCCGGACGAGATGCACCAGGCGTTCAACTTCGAATACCTGCTCGCGGCGTGGACCGCACCGGCCCAGTACGCGGTGATCACCCGCTCGCTCGAGGCGACCGACTCGGTCGGCGCGCCGACCACCTGGGTGCTGTCCAACCACGACGTGGTGCGGCACGCCTCCCGGCTCGGCCTGCCGGTCGGCACCGTACGCCCCAACGGCATCGGTATCGGTGACCCGCAACCCGACGCCGCACTCGGTCTGCGCCGGGCCCGGGCGGCCACCGTGCTGATGCTCGCGCTGCCCGGCTCGGCGTACCTCTACCAGGGCGAGGAGCTGGGGCTGCCCGAACACACCACGATGCCCGACGAGGCCCGGCAGGACCCGACCTGGGCGCGCAGCGGGCACACCCAGCGCGGCCGGGACGGCTGCCGGGTGCCGATCCCGTGGGAGGCCGACGCCCCGTCGTACGGCTTCGGGCCGACCGACGCCAGCTGGTTGCCGCAGCCCGCGCTCTGGGCGGAGTACGCGCTGGACCGCCAGCGCGACGTGCCCGGCTCGACGTACGAGCTGTACCGCACGGCGCTGCGGTTGCGCCGTGCCCACGAGCTGGGCCGCGGCACCCTGGAGTGGTTGTCCTCCGGCGACGAGGTGCTGAGCTTCCGCAACGGTGAGCTGACCGTGCTGACCAACTTCGGTGCCGCCCCGGTACCGGTGCCGGCCGGCGCCGAGGTGCTCGTCGCCAGCGCGGCGCTGGACGACGACGGCGCGGTCCCGACCGACGTGACCGTCTGGCTGCGCGGCTGATCTCGCGCCGACCGGCCCGCCCCGGCCACGCGGTGCGGGCGGGCCGCTCGGTGCGCGACGGCCCGCTTTGGAGCTGATGTCGTAAACGATTCACGCCCGCCTGCACCTCGCCAACCTCAAGATCGCGCTACTTCCACGATCTAGTGGCCTCCGTCCGCCAGGAGGCGACTAAAACCAGGAAGTAGCGCGATCTTCAGGTTGGCGCGCGGAGTCAGGTGCGCGGGGCGGGGTGCTGGGGTGTCAGAGGCGGTCGGCTCGGTTGTGGAGCAGGTCGTGCACGTTGTCGATGTCCGCCGGTGAGGTCCGCGAGGCGAGCCAGTACATGACACCGGTCGGGATGAAGAAAAGCTGGAACGCGGCCAACCCGACGGCGAAGTTCAACGGTGGCGGGAATGCCGTTCGCAGCGCCTGGAAGGCCACCCCGACCAGCCCGTTGCCGGCCGCGCGACCGACACCGTTGACGAGGTTGCCCAGGCTGTAGACAGTGCCCCGGTGCTCCGGCGGGTTGACGTCGGCGATCAACGCGAACCAGTTCGGCGAGTTGGCCGAGGTCAACGCGAGCGCCACGATCGCGGTGAGCAGGCTCAGCCCGACCGACGGCTCGGTGAACACACTGGCCAGCACCGCGCCGACCACCGCGCCGCCGCTCGCGCCGTCCGGCACGTCGATGGTCACCGGGACGAAGAACAACACCAGGTAGAACGGCAGCGCGGCGAGGATGCCGACCGAGGCGACGAGTGCGCGCCCCCGCGGTGTCCGCCGCTGCACCGCGTCGCCGATCAACCCACCCACGATGGACAGCACCCCGCCGAGCTGGAACAGGGTGGCGAACACGCTGCCCACCACCACCGCCGTGGACGTCGAGTAGCCCTGGGCCTCGGCCCGTTCGGCGAAGAGCACCGGCAGCCAGACCAACGAGCCGAACGCGGCCTGCGCGGTCAGCCCCTGCAGGATCAGCCACCGGTTGGTCCGCCGGGCCAGGATGCGCGGCAGGTCGGCGCGGCTGATCCGGTAGTCGTACTCGGCACCGGCGTCGAGCCTGCCGGCCAGTTCCGGCTCGCTCTGGCCCCGTCGGATGTCGTACGTGAAGAAGTAGGCGAGGGTGGCGACCAGGCCGACGCCGGTCAACAGCAGGAACGGCCGCCGCCAGTCGGCCGCCCCGAGCAGCCCGCCGACGAGCGTGCCGGCGAGGGTGCCGATGCCCTGGGAGAGGCCCCAGAAGCTCATCACCAACCCGCGCCGGGTCGGCGAGATCAGGTCGGTGACCACGGAGAAGCCCACCGAGCCGACCGCGCCGAGGCCGACCGCCGCGACCAGCTGCGCGGACAGGAACGTCAGGTAACCGCCGGCGAGCGCGCTACCGCCGGTGCCCGCCGCCCAGAGCAACGTGCCCACCATGAGCAGCGGCTTGCGGTTGGTGCGGTCCCCGACGTACGCCCAGCCGACGGCCGCGACCGAGCTGACCAGGAAGCTGACCGCGGTGACCACGCCGAGCAGCCGCCCGGACACGTCGAACGCGTCGGAGATCGGGCCGTACAGCGGGGGGACCAGCCCGATCGCCACGTTGTCCAGCGAGGCGAGCAGCACGAACACCACGACGCTGTACAAGCGGTGCGCCGGCCCACCGCCCCGACCGTGCGCGCGCAGGCCGGGCCCGCCACTGGTCACCGTCATGACCGGCAGCCAACCAGACTCCGTGCGGGCGCGCGTCACGCGGGTGGCCGCCGGTCACCGTCGACCGGCGGCCACCCGCACAGATCGCGACGCTCAGCGTCGGTCGAGCACCAACCCGCGGGCCGCGGCGTACTGGTCGCGGACGGCGGGAACGGCCGCTGCCGCGTACTCCTCGGTGCCCTCGACCGCCCAGGTCGGCGGCGCGGCACCGCCCAGGGCGACCCAGGCGGCCTGTCGGGCGGCCCCGTCGGCGACGTACTCGCCGGCCGGCGGGACGACGACCGGGCAGCCGAAGACCTGCGGGGCGATCTGACGGACCGCGGCCGACCGGGCTCCGCCGCCGATCAGGATGACCCGGCGGGCGACGGCACCCTGCGCGATCAACGCGTCCAGGCCGTCGGCGAGCGCGCAGAGCATGCCCTCCACGGCGGCCCGCGCCAGGTGCGCCGGGGTCGAGGTGCGCAGGGTCAGCCCGTGCACCGCGCCGGTGGCGAGCGGCCGGTTCGGCGTCCGCTCACCTTCCAGGTACGGCACCATGACCAGCCCGTCCGCCCCGGCGGGGGCGGAGAGCGCCAGCTGGGCCAGCTCGTCGAGGTTGACGCCGAGCATCGCGGCGGCGGCGTCCAGCACCCGGGCGGCGTTGAGCGTGGCGACCAGCGGCAGGAAACGACCTGACGCGTCGGCGAAGCCCGCCACCGCGCCGCTCTCGTCGCCCGCCGGCACGTCCGCGACGCTGAACACGGTGCCGGAGGTGCCGATCGAGACGATCACGTCACCCGGCCCGGCACCGACACCGAGCGCGGCAGCGGCGTTGTCCCCGGTGCCCGCACCGAGCAGCGCCCCACCCGACCCGCCCAGGTCGTCGGCGAGCTTTCCCGCCGACTCCGCCGGACCGAGCACCTCGGGCACCACCAACCGCCGACCGAAGCCCTGCTCCAGCAGGTCCAGTCGGTAGTCATCGGTGGCCGGCGACCAGTAGCTGGTGCCGCTGGCGTCGCCCCGGTCGGTACGCAGCGCGCCCAACCCCGGTGCGCCGGCCAGCCGCCAGGTCAACCAGTCGTGCGGCAGGCAGACGGCGGCCACCCGGGCCGCCAGCTCCGGCTCGTGCCTGGCCAACCACCGCAGTTTGGTCAGGGTGAAGCTGGCCACCGGAACGCTGCCGGTCGCCTCGGCCCAGAACCGGCGCCCGGCCGCGCTGCCGCCGGCCTCCTCGATGAGGTCGGCGGCGGCGTCGGCGGATCGGGTGTCGTTCCACAGCAGCGCCGGGCGGACCACCCGGCCGTCCTCGTCGAGACACACCATGCCGTGCTGCTGGCCGGCGACGGAGATCGCCGCCACGTCGGCGAACCCGCCGGCCTGGTCGGCGGCGCTGCGCAGCGCCTGCCACCAGGCTTCCGGGTCGACCTCCGTGCCGTCCGGGTGCGGTGCCCGGCCCTGCCGGAGCAGGGCACCGGTCTCCGCGTCCCGGATCACCACCTTGCAGGACTGGGTGGACGAGTCAACGCCTGCGACCAACGGCATGGCGGGGCCTCAGCGGGCGCCGAGCAGGTGCTCGACGGCGAGCTGGTTGAGCCGGACGAAGGCGAAGCCCCGGGCGGCGACAGCGTCCACGTCGACATCCTCGAACGCGGACCGGTCGGCCAGGAACTCCTCGTAGCCCTCGCCGTCGCCGAGCGTCGGCGTGCTCAGCTCGCCGACCTTGCTGGCGGCGAGCGCCTCGATCACCTCGGGGTCGGCACGGAACGCCGCCGCGCGCTCCTTGAGCAGCAGGTACGTGCTCATGTTGGCCGCCGCGGACGCCCACACGCCGTCCATGTCCTCGGTACGCGACGGCTTGTAGTCGAAGTGCCGGGGACCGTCGTAGGTCGGCCCACCGTTCGGGCCACCGTTCTCCAGGAGGTCCACCAGGGCGAACGCGTTCATCAGGTCACCGTGGCCGAAGACCAGGTCCTGGTCGTACTTGATGCCGCGCTGGCCGTTCAGGTCCAGGTGGAACAGCTTGCCCTGCCAGAGCGCCTGGGCGATGCCGTGGGCGTAGTTGAGCCCGGCCATCTGCTCGTGCCCGACCTCCGGGTTGAGGCCGACCATCTCCGGGTGCTCCAACTGGGAGATGAAGCCGAGCGCGTGCCCGATGGTGGGCAGCAGGATGTCGCCGCGCGGCTCGTTGGGCTTGGGCTCCAGCGCGAACCGCAGGTTGTAGCCCTTGTCGATGACGTACTGGGTGAGCAGGTTGACGGCCTCGCGGTAGCGGTCCAGGGCGGCCTGGACGTCCTTGGCGAGGTCGTACTCGGAGCCCTCGCGGCCACCCCACATGACGAAGGTGCCCGCACCCAGCTCGGCGGCCAGGTCGACCTGGCGCAGCACCTTGCGCAGCGCGAAGCGGCGGACGTCGCGGTCGTTGCTGGTGAAGCCGCCGTCCTTGAAGATCGGGTGGGTGAAGAGGTTGGTGGTGACCATCGGCACCACCAGGCCGGTCTCGTCGAGGGCCTTGCGGAACCGGGCGATGTGCTGGTCACGGGAAGCCGCGTCGGCGCCGAACGGGATCAGGTCGTCGTCGTGGAAGGTGATGCCGTACGCGCCCAGCTCGGCGAGCCGGTGCACGGCCTCGACCGCGTCCAGCTCGGGGCGGGTGGCGTCACCGAACGGGTCGCGGGCCTGCCAGCCCACGGTCCAGAGCCCGAAGGAGAACTTGTCGGCGGGGGTGGGACGGGGTGCCATGAGCGACCTCCGGGGTGGTGGTGTCAGGTATTTGTTCAGCGATTGAATTATTTGCCCACCCTATGGCACTGTCAAGGGGTGAGCCTCACCCACGCCCCGGCCGGCGCAGTCCGTCAGGGCAGTCTGCGCGAGCTCAACCTCGCCCTGGTCCTCGGTCGGATCGCCGCGGCCGACCGACCCCCCTCCCGAGCCGACCTGGCGACCGCCACCGGCCTGACCAGAGCCACCGTCTCCGCTGTCGTCGAGGACCTGCTCGGCGGTCGGCTGGTCAGTGAGTCCGACCCCGCGCCCCGCTCGGGCGCCGGCCGGCCGGCGCGCGGGCTGGTCCTGGCCGAACAGGGGCCGGCCGGGCTCGGCCTCGAGGTCAACGTCGACTACCTGGCGGTCTGCGTGGTGGACCTCACCGGCCAGGTGCGGCACCGCACCGTGCACCGGGCCGACCTGCGTCCGGTGGCCCCCGCCGACGCCCTGGCCCACCTGGTCGAGATGGCCGGGGCAGCCCGCGACGACGCCGCCCACCAGGGCCTCACCCTGGTCGGGGCCGCGCTCGCGGTGCCCGGCCTGGTGGACGACGACGGGCTGGTCCGGCTCGCGCCGAACCTCGGATGGTCCGACGTGCCGGTGCCCGCGCTGCTCGCCGAGCACCCTCCGCTGGTCGAGCAGGTGCCCGGGGTCCCCGCGTTGACGGTGGACAACGAGGCCAACCTCGCCGCGCTCGGCGAGCTGCACTCGCAACCACCCGGCCCGTCCAGCTTCCTGCACATCTCCGGGGAGGTGGGCATCGGCGCCGGCATCGTGCTGGACGGCGCGCTGTTCCGCGGCGTACGCGGGTGGAGCGGTGAGATCGGGCACCTCCCGGTCCACCCCGAGGGCCGTCCGTGCCGCTGCGGCGGGCAGGGCTGCCTGGAGCAGTACGCCGGCCAGGAGGCGATCGTGTCCGCCGCCGGGCTGGCCCGGGCGGAGCTTCCCGCGGACACCGCGACCGCCCGGTTGGCCGAGTTGGCCGAGGCCGGTGACGGCGACGCGCTGCGGGCGCTGCACGAGGCCGGAACGGCGCTCGGCGTCGCGGTGGCCGGCGTCGTCAACCTGCTCGACCTGGACACCGTGGTGCTCGGTGGCGGTTACGCCGCGCTCGCACCCTGGTTGTGCCCCCCGGTCCTCGCCGAGATCGACGCCCGGGTGCTCACCGCCGCCTGGTCGCCGGTAACGGTCCGGCCGTCGACGCTCGGTGCGGAAGCCGCAGCGGTGGGGGCCGCCGGCTCGGTGGCCCGCCGGATCATCGCCCAGCCCGCCGGCTGGCTGGCCCGCTCCGGCTGATCGCCGCCCCCGCGCCCCCGTCGGCACGGATCGGTACCCTTGCACTCAGGCAACGATCCCCGGTGAGGAGTCGAGAAGCAGCATGCGCACACGTCGCCAGACGCGAGCTGGCGTCCGGCGGTGACCACGACCCGGCAACCCGGCGGCACCCCGCTGCCGGCCGACGACCGGTTGGCCCGCGAGCTGCTCGACGGGCTCGCCGAGGCCGTGCTGACGACGGACCGGACCGGCCTGGTCACCCTGGTCAACGCCATGGCGGCCGAGCTGCTCCCGGAGATCGAGGCCGGCACCGGGCTGGCCGACTGCCCGGTGGCGGCCCTGGCCCGGGCGGTCGTCACCGGCGCCGACCGCTTCGACGCCGACCACCACGGCCGGCGACTGCGTGGCGTCCGGCGCCAACTCGCCGGCTCCCGGTGGGCGTGGTATGTCCGCGACGTCACCGAGGAGCACGCCCGCGCCGACGCCCTGCTCGCCGAACGCTCCCGCACCGCGTTCCTCGCCCGGGCCGGCAGCCGGCTGGCGCTGGCCCTGCACCGGGACCAGGTCCTCCTGTTCGCCACCACACTCGCCGTCCCCTACCTGGCCGACGTCGCCGTGGCACTGCCCCGACCGACAGCGCCAGCCGAGCCACACGCCAGGTGGATCCGGTACGCCGACGGTGATCCGGCCCCGGTCACCGGGCTGGCCGGTCCCGCGCTGGCCAGCGCCGTGCCCGGTCTCGCCGAGGCGCTGGCCGGCGACCGCGCCGAGCCGGGCCGCTGGCCGGACGCCCCGCTCACCGACCTGGCCGACCTGCTGCCGCCCGGGTTCGGCCCCCCGGGGGCGGTGCTGGCCAGCCCCCTGCTGAACGCCAGCGAGTCGACCGGCGCCCTGCTGCTCATCCGTCGGCCCGGGCGGGCCGGTTTCGAACCACGCGACGTGGAGCTGGCCCGGGAGTTCGCCGCCCGCGCGGGTGCCGCGCTGGCCACCGCCGACCTGCACAGTGAGCAGGCCCACCTGGCCCAGGTGCTGCAGAGCAGTCTGCTCCCGCCCGAGCTGCCCGCCGTGCCCGGCGTGACGATGGCCGGCGGCTACCGGGCAGCTGGCGACACCCTGCGCATCGGCGGGGACTTCTACGAGGTGTTCCCGCACCCCGAGGGCGCCCTGTTCGCGCTCGGCGACGTGTGCGGCAAGGGCGTGGGCGCCGCCGTGCTGACCGGCCGGGTCCGCCAGTCGTTGCAGACGCTGCGGCTCGTCGAGCGACGCCCCCTGGAGCTGATCCGCCTGCTCAACCAGGCGCTGTTCGACGCGCCGGACGCCGCGCGTCGCAGCCAGTTCACCACAGTGCTGCTCGGTTCCCTGGACCGCGGGCCCACCGGACTGGACATCCGGATCGCCGGCGGAGGGCACCCGGCGCCACTGCTGGTCACCGCCGACGGCACTGTCACCACCGTCCCGGTCGGTGGCATGCCGGTGGGGGCGCTGACCGCCGCCCGGTTCGCCGAGGCGAGGGTGCACCTCGATCCCGGCGACGTGTTGCTCGCGTACACCGATGGGGTGACCGAGGCGCGCGGACCGCGCGACACGGCGATGTTCGGTGAGGCCCGGCTGCGGGCCGCGCTCGTGGCGGCGGCCGGGCAGCCACCGGCCGCGCTGATCGACCGGGTGCTGCGGGAGGTCGACGACTGGCTGGACGGGCAGGCCCACGACGACATCGCGATGCTGGCCGTGGGCGCGTCGACGCCGGCCTGACCGACGGCGACCGACCGGCCTGACCGACGGCGACCGACCGGCCTGGTCAGGCGGTACGTGCCACCGGCGGGTCGCCGGCCGGCCACTCCCGGGTGCTGCCGGCCGTCGGATCCGGACCGCCAGCGGCGCCCGCCCACAACCCACGGGTCTGCCGCGCCGAATCGACCGACCAGTCCCCCGACCGCCCACCGGGCTGGTCCGGGCCGTCCGGCCAGTCCCCCGGGCCCGGCGGCTCCCCGGGCGTCGCCGGCCGCTGCTCCTGCTGGCGACGCGCGGTCTCGTCGAACTCCCGCATTCCGCGCAGCAGCGCGTCGCGGCCCTCCCGGCTCATCCCGGTCAGCACGGCGTCGAGTTGGGCCCGGCGGTTGGCCCGTAGCTCGGCGAGGAGCCGGCGGGCCTCCGGGGTGAGGTGCAGCGAGATCTCCCGCCGGTCGAAGCGGCCCGGCTCGCGCTCCAGCATGCCGGCGGCGACCAGCCGGTCGCAGAGGCGGCTGGCGGAGCTGAGCAGCATGTCGAGTCGGGTGGCGAGCCGACGCAGGTTGATCCCGTCGGCCTGCTCCACCACCATCACTGCCCGTAGTTGGGCACCGGAGACCCGGTTGGCGGTCCCCTCCCGGGCAGATTCCCAGATCCCGAGCAGGGCAGCGGCCGCCGCGTCCAGCGCGGCAGCCATACTCGTCTCGGGGTCCGTCGGACGGTTCAGTTCGGCCATGGTGGCCCGAGAGTACTCCGAACCCACTGGTGGTCGAGCTTTCAGCGAGGGAGTGACGATGAGCAAACCGGTCGATCGGGCACGACGTGCCCTGAACGAGACACCAGCTGACCGGCTCGTCGGTGGAATCGGGGACGTGCTCGCCGGGTCGTACGGGATCACCGACGTTGAGCTGTACCAGGTCGACTACCGGCTCGCGGAGTTGCTGCCACTCACCGACGGTGACTCGATCACGAGCCCCGGGCACCCCGCCTGGCGCGCCTTCGACCACCAGTCGCCGCTACTGACCGACGGCGTCGCCTGGATGCCGGTCACAATGCGCGGCGAGCGCCGAGGGGTGCTGCGCCTGTCGCCCGTGCCGGACGACCAGGAGGTCGTCAACGCGCTGGCCGAGGTCGCCACCGCGCTCGCGCACGAGGTGGCGGCGGTCTCCGCCGGCACCGACGTCTACCGGGCGGCTCGGCGCACCCAACGCCTCACCCTGGCCGCCGAGATGCAGTGGGAGCTGCTTCCCGGCCGCAGCCGGATCCGTCCCTCGTTCAGCCTGGCCGGGCAGTTGGAGCCGGCGTACGCCGTGCGCGGCGACGGCTTCGACTGGTCTGACGACGGGGAGCGGCTCTGGTTGTCCACCATCAACGGCACCGGTGAGGGCGTGGCTGCCTCCCTGCTCACCTCGCTGGCCACCCACGCGCTGCGCAACGCGCGACGGGCCGGGCTGAGCCTGGCCGACCAGGCCGCCCTCGCCGATCAGGCCATCTACGACCTGTACCGGGGCGAGCAGCACCTGTCGGCGTTGCTGATGGAGCTGGACCTGCGCTCCGGGATGATGACAGTGGTGGACGCCGGGTCGCCCCGACTGGTCCTGCTCCGCGGCGGCGAGGTCAGCGAGCAGCCGCTGGAGGCGCAGTTCCCGCTGGGCATGTTCGAGGCGACCGACTACCACGAGCAGAAGTTCCCCCTGGAACTCGGCGACCGGGTCTTCGTGGTCAGCGACGGGGTGGTGGAGGCCACCGGTCAGCACATGCGCTACGGCGAGACGGCACTGGACCGGTTCCTACGGCGGACCGGGCCGATGGCACCGCTGGACGCGGTCCGGTCGCTGATCGGTGATCTGCGCGCGTTCGTGGCCGGTGACCTGGTCGACGACGCGGTGGTCGTCTGCCTGGACTGGACCGGCCCGCAGCCGTGACCTGTGGTCAGTACGCTCCGCGGCCGTTCAGCACCGCGCCGAAGGTCTTCCAGAGAATGGTGAGGTCGGCGGTGAGGGACCAGTTCTCCACGTAGTAGAGGTCGAGCCGGATGCCGTCCTCCCAGCTCAGGTCGGAGCGGCCACTGACCTGCCACAGGCCGGTCATGCCGGGCTTGACCAGCAGCCGCCGGGCCACGTCACCGTCGTAGCGGGCCACCTCCGAGGGCAGCGGCGGGCGCGGCCCGACCAGGCTCATCTGCCCCAGCAGCACGTTGACCAGTTGCGGCAGCTCGTCCAGTGACCATTTGCGCAGCAGCCGGCCGACGCGGGTCACCCGGGGGTCGTGGCGCATCTTGAACATCAGGCCGTCGGTCTCGTTGCGGGCGGCCAACTCGGCGAGCAGCGCGTCCGCGTTCACCACCATGGTGCGGAACTTGAACACGCCGAACTCCTGCCCGCCCCGACCGACCCGGACCTGCCGGAACAGCACCGGACCCCGGCTGTCCAGTTTGATGGCCAGGGCGATGAACGCGATGAGCGGCAGCAGCACCGCCAGCGCCAGCGACGAGACGGACCTGTCGACGAAACCCTTCACCAGTTTGCGAACGCCGCGGAACTCGGGCGCCTCGACGTGGATCAGCGGCAGTCCGGCGACCGGGCGGGTGTGGATCCGCGGGCCGGCGACGTCGGTCAGCGCGGGTGCCACGACCAGGTCGACGCCGGTCCCCTCCAACTGCCAGCCGAGGCGACGCAGCCGGGTCGCGGTCAGCTCACCCGAGGCGGTCACCGCGACAGTGTCCGCGCCGATCGCGGTGGCGGCCTCCGGGATGCCCCGGAACGACCCCACCACCGGCACGTCACCCAGCCGCTGCGCCACCGGCGCGAGCAGCGCGTCCGGGATGCAGGCGCCCACCACCTGGTAACCGGCGTACGGCTCGCGACGCAACGTGTGGACCAACTCCAACACGTGGGCGGTGTCGCCGACCACCAGCACCTTCCGGGACCAGCCCGCGCCGAGCGAGCGGGCCCGGTGCAGCCGCTTGCGGGCGGCGAACCGGGCCACCTCCAGCCCGACCGTGCCCACCGCGAAGGAGATGCCCAGGAAGCCCCGGGAGACTCCGACGTCGGCGATGTAGCCGATGATGGCGATCGCCCCGGCCAGGCGCAGGCTGGCGGAGCTGACCCGCCGGTACTCGTCCGCCCCGTAGCCGATCACCCGGTCGTCGTAGCAGCCGAGGGCCTTGAGCGAGATCAGCCAGGCCAGCACCAACCCGGGGGCGACCAGCACGTACGGGATCTCCGAGCCGGTCGGCTCGCCCTCACCGAAACGGGTGACGTACCCGATCAGCAACGCGATGATGAGGATGGTGGTGTCCAGCACCACCAGCACCCGGACGTAGGACCGTTCGTCGGCTCGTGCCAGCAGCCCGGTGCGTTGACCATCGGGCTCCGCCGACGTGGCGGGGGTCAACAGTGTCGCCACGCTCACCGGCCCTCCCACTCTGTACAGGATGGCCCCGGCCAACGGGTCGGACCGGAGGCGGACCGACCATGCCGGAACAGTCGACATCCTGCCCTGACAACTATGACTGCCGATTGCTTCCGACGTATTGCCGTCACTTTTCTTCAACAACTGGCGGGCCGAAAAGGGGCCTGCCACACCGGATCGACGGGTGTGGCAGGCTCCTCGACCGCTGAGCGTCGGATCAGCGGGGTGCTGGCGGGCGCCGCGCGATGGCGCTGAGGAAGATGCTGCCGATCTCGCTCGGATCCTTGGTGACGAAGACGTCGCCACCGGTCACCTTGGTGATCGACTCCAGCTCCGCCTTGCTGACGCCCTCACCGATACCGATCATGATGACCTGGACCGGCCGCTCCGGGTCGGCGGCCTGCTTGAGCTTGCCGAGCAGCTGCTGCTGGTTGAGACCGTTGTCGTCCTCGTTCTTGCCGTCGGTGAACAGCACGATCGAGTTGACCCGGCCGGGCTGCCAGTTTTCCTGGACCGCCTGGTACGCGGCAAACATCGTGTCGTAGAGGCCGGTGTCGCCGCTGGAGGGCTTGATGGTCGCGAGCGCGCCCTCCAACTGGCCGCGCTGGCCGGAGAGCGGGCCGATCGGGACCAGCTCCCGGTAGTCCCGGTTGCCGACGAGCTGGGTGGAGAAGGTCCACAGACCGATCGACCAGGAGTCGTCGAAGAGGCTGAGGCCACGACGGGCCGCGTCGACAGTGACCTCCTCCCGGCTGCGGTTGTTGGCGGAGGGCACCGGCTCCTTCATCGAGCCGGAGACGTCGATGACGGCGAGCATCCGACCGGACTGGGTGGCGATCGACCAGCTGGAGACGACCCGCTGGATGGCGGCCGGGTCCAGGCCACCCGCTGCGGTGCCGCCGTTCGCCGGTGCGGTGGGCGCGCCGCCGGCCGGGCTCGGCGCACCCTGCGGCGCCTTGAAACCCTCGCCCCAGTTGCCGTCCGGCGCACGCAGCGACTGCGCGGCGAGCCGGTTACGGAAGGTCGGGCTGGTGAGCAGTTCGAACAGCACCTTGGCCGCCGACGCCTTGCTCGGCTCGATGCCGGGCAGCACCGCGTACGGGTAGTCCAGCGGCATCGGCGCCGGCTCCATGTAGAGCGCGGCGAGCGGCACCGGCGGCTTCTTGCTGTTGTACGCGATCACGTCTTCTTCGGACAGGGCTGCCGCACCGAGACCACTGGCGATGGACGTGGAGTCGTTGGCAGTGGGGAAACGGGCCAGCAGGTCGTTGCGGAGCGAGGAGCGGCCGGTGGCCAGTGCGCGCAGCGCGCCGACGGTGTTGCGCTGGGCGTCGCCGCCGGCCGCGCTGGCGGCGGCGGTCAGCGAGAGCAGTCCGGACAGGCCCGCCGCGTCGCGGGTCGGCTCGACGATCCCGGTCCGCAGCGGCGTGCTGCTGTTGACCTGCTTGAGCAGGTCGGTCCAGTTGAACTTCTTGTCCGGCCAGCCGAGCCGGGTGGCGATCGGCTCGGGCATCGCGACGACGATCGGGCTGCGCGCGATGGACGCGCCGTTGGTCGGAGCGAACGCCGTCGCGTCCTTCTTCAACCGCAGCAGCCAGGTCGAGGAGTCGGGCACCCAGACGTCGGGGCTGACGGCGGTGCCGCTGGCCTGCCCCACGCCGGCGAGCACCGCGCCGTGCTTGGCCGCCACCACGGCCGCGACGTCGACCGGGTCGGACGCGGAAACGTCGACCCGAATGCAGGTCGGGCCTACCGCCGCGCCGTCCTTCACCCACTGGGACGCCGCCGCGTCCACCGCTGGCGCGAGTTCGGAGGCGACCGCCACGGCGAGCCGGATCTCCCCCGAGCAGCTGGGCTGGATCAACTCCCGATAGCCGAACCACGCGCCCGTCGTGACGACGAGCACCCCGACCGTTGCGGCGGCGGCGGCTAGGTGGAGTTTCGAACGCATGCGATGGCGGCCTGCTGACACGGTGACCATCTTGCGTACTAGGTGCCGTCTCTGCCACATCCGTTCGGACTAAAGTTACGCAGGAGAAACAGTTGACCTCTCTTTTGCAACACAGAGTGACGTAGCAGCCTCGTGGCGTTGCCAAACGAGTGCGGCGCTCACGTCTCTAAACCATCGTTCAGGGCAAAACGCACGTCGGACTCGGCACCGGAACCGGCTCGCCGACCGCCTCCGGGACGCCGGTTTCGGCGTCGCGCCGGAACACCCGCACCATGTCCGCCCGCTCGTCGGCGACGTAGAGGTGCTCCCCGATCAGGGCGAAGTGCCGGGGCCACTCGCCACCGGTGTCCACTTCGGCCACCAGCTCGGGCAAGTCCCCGGCCAGGGTGAAGACCGCCACGGTCCCCGCCCCACGGTTGGCGACGTGGAGGAAACGGCCGTCCGGGGTGACAGCGACCTCCGACGGTTGGACGTGGCCGGCCCGCTCGCTCGCCTCGACCCGCCCGCGTTGGTGCAACGCGCCGTCGTCGGTCAGCTCGTACGCGGTGACCGAGGCGTCCAGCTCACCGACGAGGTAGCAGCGCCGTCCGTCCGGGTGCCGGGCCAGGTGCCGGGGACCGGTTCCGGGCGCGGTCCGCATCCGCGGCGCACGCGGCACCAGTCGTCCGGTCGCCGCGTCCAGGTCGTACCGGTAGACGGAGTCGGTGCCGAGATCCACGGCGAGGATCGGCCCCCGGCCCGGTCCCGGCGAGACCATGTGGGCGTGGGCGTGGTCCTGGCGCTCCGGGTCGGGGCCGTGGCCCTCGTGCACCACCAGGTCGGTGCGGTCGCCGGGCACGCCCCGCGGGTCGAGTGGGAAGACCGCGATGCTGCCGCTGCCGTAGTTGGCCGCCAGCAGGTGATCGCCGCCGGGCAGCACCGCCAGGTGGCAGGGCTCGGCCCCGGCGGTCGACCGGCTGCCGAGCGGGTCCAGCGCGCCGTCCGCACCGACCTGCCAGGCGCTGACCTCCCCGTCGGTCAGCTCGTTGACCGCGTAGAGCACCGGCTGGGTGGGGTGCCGCGCCAGGAAGGACGGGGACGGGGTGACCGCCACCGTGCCGAGCGGGGTCAGCGCCCCGGTCGTCGGGTCGCGACGTGCGGCGACGATGCCGCTGCCCCGTCCACCGCTCTGCGCGGTGTAACAGCCGATGTGGACGACCTCACCCTGACCGCTCACGTACCACTCCTCCGCCGGCATCCTCCGTTGATCCAACCAGAGCGTGCCCGCGTTGCCCGCCCGTTAACCCGCTTTCCGGCCCGGTTCTCAGGCGGCCGGCACCGGCTCACCGCGCTGCCGGGCCACGTGCTCCACCAGAGAGATCAACACCATCTTCCCGGACTGCCGGTCCCGGGCGTCGCAGAGCACCATCGGCACCTCCGGGTCCAGGTCGAGCGCTCGGCGTACGGTCTCCAGGTTGAACCGGCGGGAGCCGTCGAAACAGTTCACGCCCACCACGAACGGGATGCCGCGCTGCTCGAAGTAGTCGATGGAGGGGAAGCAGTCGGCCAGTCGCCGGGTGTCGGCGAGCACCACCGCGCCGAGCGCGCCGAAGGCCAGCTCGTCCCAGAGGAACCAGAACCGGTCCTGACCCGGCGTGCCGAACAGGTAGACCTGCAGGTCGTCGTTGATGGTGATCCGGCCGAAGTCCATCGCCACCGTGGTGGTGGACTTGCCCTCCACGCCGGAGATGTCGTCGGTGCCGATCCCGGCCCCGGTCAGCACCTCCTCGGTCTGCAACGGACGGACCTCGCTCAGGGCGCTCACCAAGGTCGTCTTGCCGGCCCCGAAGCCTCCCGCGATGAGGATCTTCAGTGCCAGCGGGATGGTGGTGCTGGTGCCCACCTGGTCACAGCGCACGGAGTCCACTGACCACCGCCTTGAGGATGTCGTCGTCGGGAAGGATGCCGGCTTTCGGCGGCTCGTGCACCGCGACCAGGCCTTCGGCGAGGAGATCACCGAGCAGTACCCGGACCACGCCGACAGCGAGGTCCAACTCGGCCGCCAGTTCGGCCACCGACACCGGCCGGCTGGCCAACGCGACGAGCCGTCGATGCTCGGGCAGCAGGTGCGCCTGACCCGCCGGGTCGACGTCCGCCGCCACCACGAACGCGACCAGGTTGAAATTGTCGACGGCGGAGCGTACCCGGCCCCGGGTGAGCGTGTACGGGCGCATCACCGGGCCGGCGTCACCGTCCAGCCACTCGTGCTGCGGCCCGGGCGGCTCAGTCCGCATCTCCGGCGTCCGCTGCCGATCGGGCCGGTGCGGCGAGGCTCTCCCCCACCCGGATCACCAGCATCGCCATCTCGTACGCGACCAGCCCGATGTCCGCGTCGGCGTCGCTCACCACGGCCAGGCAGGCGCCCTGCCCGGCGGTGGTGACGAAGAGGTACGCGGCCTCCATCTCCACCACCGTCTGTCGCACCGGGCCGCCGTCCACGTGCCGGCTGGCGCCGCGGGCCAGGCTGGAGAACCCGGCGGCGAGCGCACAGAGGTGCTCGGCGTCGGAGCGTTCCAACTCGGCCGAGCAGCCGAGCAGCAGGCCGTCGGCGGAGAGCACCACCGCCTCCCGGGCGGCCGGTACCCGTTGCACCAGTTCGTCGAGCAACCAGTCGAGGCCGGCGCTCTGCTTCGTCGAATGCCGCACTAGGCGTCCCTCTCAGTCGCGGTCGGTGGTTCGGGGCTCGTCGGCGGGTCGGTGGGTGCCGTCGGGACCGCGCTGCCGGTCGGCGTCGTCGGGCCCGTTGACGGCGGTGCCGTCGGGGTGACGGCGGTGGCACGGCCGCGCGCCGTGCCGGCCTGCAGCGCCGCCATCACCTGGCGGACCTCCTCGGGCGAGCGGGGTGACGGCGTGTCGCCGACTGTCGACCGGGGTTGGGCGGCGGGGGTCCGGCGGCGCACCCGGCGGGGCAGCCCGTCCAGCTCGTCGTCCGGCTCGTCGGAGGTCGCCGGCCCCTCGTCGGGCGTGCTGGCCGGCGCGGTGACCGAGGTCGGCGCGCCGGCGGGCGGGGCCGGCGGGGCCGTGCTGCCGGTCGGGGCCGTCGGTGGGCGGGTACGGGGTCGGGTCACCGCGCCCCGGCGTGCCGTCCGCACCAGTCGCCGGCCCGGGTCGGCCGACGCGGCGCCGAGCGTGGCCGGGTCGGGGCCGGCCGGCGGTTCGGTGGTGATCAGGTCGCCGGGGAGCAGCACCACGGCGGTCACGCCACCCTCCCCCGACGGCCGCAACCGCACCCGTACGCCGTGCCGGGCCGCCAGCCGGGCCACCACGAACAGGCCGAGTCGGGCGCTCTGCGCCGGGTCGAACTCCGGCGAGCTGGCCAGCCGGGTGTTGGCGGTCTCCAGCGCCGTGTCGGACATGCCCAGCCCCTGGTCGGTGATCTCCAGGGCGTACCCGTTGGCCACCTGCGCCCCGGTGACGGTGACCCGGGTGTCCGGCGGAGAGAAGGCGGTGGCGTTCTCGACCAGCTCGGCGAGGAGGTGGATGACATCGCCGACGGCCCGCCCCAGCACGCCGGCCGGTTGCACGTTGGTGATGTCCACCCGTTCGTACGCCTCGACCTCGGAGATCGCGCCACGGATCAGGTCGACCATCGCGACCGGGTTGCGCCAACCGCGGCCGGGGGCGGAGCCGGCGAGGATGACCAGGTCCTCGGCGTGCCGGCGGAGCCGGGTGGCCAGGTGGTCGACCTGGAACAACTCGGCCAGCTCGTCCGGGTCCTCGCTGCGCCGCTCCATCCGGTCCAGCAGGTGCAGCTGACGGTGCACCAGGCTCTGGCTGCGTCGGGCGATGTTGAGGAAGACCTCGTTGAGCCCGCGCCGCAGGGTGACCTCGTCCACAGCGGCCTGCACGGCGGTGCGCTGCACCTCGGTGAAGGCGCGCCCGACCTCGCCGATCTCGTCGTGGCCGTACTCCAGCGGCGGCGCCTCCCGGGCGACGTCGACCTGCTCGCCACGGCGCAGCCGGGTCACCACGTCGGGCAGCCGGTGCTCGGCCAGCTCCAGCGCGGCGGTGCGGACGCCGCTGAGCCGCCGGACCAGGGTGCGGCCGACCCGCAGCGCCACCAGCACCGAGACGACCACGGCGACGAGCCCGAGCACCCCGGCGGCGGCCAGCCGCACCAGGATGCGGACCGCCATCGGCACCGAACGGTCGGTGAGGGCGTCCGCCTCGGACAGCTCGAAGTCCCGCAGCTGCTGCTGCACCGCGTCCTGGCTGGCCTGCCAGGCCGCCGCGTCGACCGCCGGTCGGCCGGACCGGCTGGGTACGACCAGCGCGTCCTGCATGGCGCGCAGCCGGGTGAACGCCTCGCCCTCGGTCAGTCGTTGGTACGCGACCCGGCTGCTCTCGGGCAGGTCGGCCACGGCGCTCTCGGTGAGCCACCGTTGGTTGCCGATGGCCTGGACGAGCTGGGTGTGCTCCCCCTCGGCGAACCGTCCGGCGGTCAGCGCGCCGGCCAGCAGCGCGTCGCTCTGGCCGAGCAGCTCCCGGGAGCGGCCCAGCGCGGTGAGCGCCAGGGCCTGCCGGTTGATTCCCGGGTCGGTCAGGGTCGCCATGCCGGCGAACGCCTGGAAGGCCGCGGAGACCATGCCGCTGTACAGGTTGAGCGCGCCGGCCCGGTCCACCTTGCGGTCGTCGATGAACGTCCGCCCGCTGGGCAGCGCTGCCAGGGCGGTGATGAGCTGGTCGATCCGGGTTTCCAGCAGGTCGTCAGCGGCGTCGCGCAGGGGTTCGCCGTCCACCCGGCGGCGCAGCTCGGCGACCGCCCGGTCGGTGCGCCCGCGCTGCTCGGCGAGGGCGGGCAGCTCGGCGTCGCCGGCGAGCTGCACCACCGAGAGCCGGCGTTCCCGTTGCAGCTCGGTGACCACCGCCTCGCCGGGGCGACCCAGGTCGTACAGGAGGGTGCGGGCGGAGAGCAGGTTCAGGGCGGGACCGAAGGTCAGGGAGGTCGCGAAGATCCACAACGCCAGGAGCGCGGTCACCGGCGCGACGACCAACGCGGTCAGCTTCGAGCGGATCGGCCAGTCGCGGGTTTTCATCAGACCTCGCCCGTACAGGGTGGCAGGAGGGGCGCCGGCACCGCCGGGCAACGCTCCGGCCGGCTGCGCGCCCGGCCGTTCGTCGGGCACCGGCGCGGGCGCCTTGGGCAGGATACGTAATCGAGAGCTGTTGCACTACCGCCTGTCGCGCCGACATCGACGCTCCGGGATGTGCGCGGGCGTGGTCCGAATCCCACTTTTCTGGAACGAGTCAGATTCTGGCAGGTGGGGCAGTTGGAGCCTCGTCAGGAAAGTGTCTCGGATCGGGATTGGCGATCACTGCGCGGAGGGAATACCAGATGACGAAGGAGGAGCCCATGTCGTCCACGCAGATAGTCGTCATCGTGCTCGTCGTGCTGGTGATCGTCGCGGTGCTGGCCGTGGCCGCCCGCTCGCTCACCAACCGTCGCGCGCTCCGCAACCGGTTCGGCCCGGAGTACGACCGGGTGGTGGCGGAGCAGGACAGCCGGTCCGCCGCCGAGCGCGAACTGCGCGACCGGGAACGCCGGCATGCCGAGCTCACGCTCACCCCACTCACCCCGGAGTCCCGGGCCCGGTACGCCGCCGCCTGGGAGGAACTTCAGGTCCGCTTCATCGACTCCCCCGGCGAGACCGTGGGCGACGCGGACGAACTGGTCACCCGGCTCATCGAGGAGCAGGGCTACCCGACCGGTGACTTCTCCGACCAGATCGCCCACCTCTCCGTCGAGCACGCCCGCACCCTCACCAACTACCGGGACGCGCACGAGATCCACCTGCGCAACTCCCGGGGCGAGGCCAACACCGAGGAGCTGCGGCAGGCGGTTGTGCACTACCGCGCACTCTTCGCCGACCTGCTGGGCGAGGAGCCGGTCGGCCAGCAGACGCCCGAGCAGCGCCACCACCCGGACCACGACACCACGAGCCGCTGAGGAGGCCACCGATGCGCCAGGAAGAGCAGCAGGTGAGCAACGACCACCCGGAGGCCGTGCGGTCCGCGCCCGTGCCGGTACCCCCGGCCGGCGACCGGTCCGGCCGCTCCGACGTCCCTGAGGACGCCCTCGACGACCGGGGCACCTTCGACGACCAAAGCACCGTCCACGACCGGACCGACGACACCGACCGGGCCGACGACACCGACCGGGCCGACGACACCGACCGGGCCGACGACACCGACCGGGATGGCGCGTACGACCCGGCCGACGACGAGCTGACCGACGACTCCGACCCACGCCACCGACGCGACGACCGGTCCACCGACGAGGGCGGTTTCCACGAGCCGGGGCCGCTGCCGACCACGTTCGGCGCCACCACTGTCGCCGACGCGGTGGCCGCCTCCGCGCTGGCCAGCCCGCGCCCGCAGGACCAGCCGGACCCCCGGGCCGAGCGGACCGCCCAGCCGGGCGACGGCGCCGAGGATGGCGAGCGGGAGGGTCTGCGCGCCGACCCGACCGCCGAGCTGCACCGCCGCGACTCGGACGTCGACGTCGACAGCACCGACGTCGACAACCGCAGCGACGTCGACGACCGCGCCGACGCGGACACGTCAGCGCGGACCGTCGTCCCGCCGGGGAGCACGAACGGCGACCCCGAGCGACGCGGCGATCTGACCGGCGATCGGGAGGCCGCCGCGGCGGGCGCGGCCGGCTACGGCAGCGCCACACCGGAGATGGTCGACCCGGACGCGGACGGCGAACCGGTCCCCGGCGACGACACCAGCCCCACGCTGGCGGCCGCCGGAACATCCCGACCCGCCGGGTCGACTGTCGCGGCCGGGCCGGCCACGCTCCTCGAACCGGACACCGCGCAGAGCTTCCGGGACCGTTGGCGGGACGTGCAGCTGCGTTTCGTCGACGACCCGAAGGCGGCTGCCGGCGAGGCGCAGTCGCTGGTGGAGGAGGCCATCCAGGCCCTCTCCTCGGCACTGGCCGCGCAGAAGACCACGCTGGGCGGGTGGCAGGACGCCGGCTCGGCCGACACCGAGCAGCTGCGCATGGCGGTCCGCAACTACCGGGACTTCCTGGACCGCGTCCTCGGTCGCTGACCCACCCCGCAGACAGGCGGCGCCCCGGCCCTGACGGCCGGGGCGCCCTCTTGCGCGCGCTGGTCGGCGCCCGGGCGCCCCCAGACCGCCCGACCGGGGTGGAACAGGACGGTTCCCACCTCCAGGCGTGAAACCGCGCAGGCGGGGTAATAGGGCGCGCGGCAACCAGCGCGGACGTCGGGACGAGGGGTGGCGGGATGGACGGCGACGGTCTCCGGCTCAACATGAACGGCCTGGACTACCTGATTCTGGCGCTGTACTTCGTCACCGTCCTCGGGGTCGGCTTCGCCGCCCGACGGGCCATCCGGACCAGCGTCGACTTCTTCCTCTCCGGCCGCTCCCTGCCGGCCTGGGTGACCGGTCTCGCCTTCGTCTCGGCGAACCTGGGCGCGTTGGAGATCATCGGAATGGCCGCGAACGGGGCCCAGTACGGCGTTATGACGGTCCACTACTACTGGATCGGCGCGGTCCCGGCGATGGTCTTCCTGGGCATCGTGATGATGCCCTTCTACTACGGCTCCAAGGTCCGCAGCGTCCCGGAATACCTGCGGCTGCGATTCAACCGCCCCACCCACCTGCTCAACGCGCTCAGCTTCGCCGTCGCCCAGGTGCTGATCGCCGGCGTGAACCTCTACGCGCTGGCCCTCGTCATGCAGGCGCTGCTCGGCTGGCCGCTCTGGACGGCGATCGTGGTCGGGGCGGCGATCGTCCTGGCGTACATCACCATCGGCGGCCTGTCCGGGGCGATCTACAACGAGGTGCTCCAGTTCTTCGTCATCCTCGCCGGCCTCATTCCGGTCACGGTGATCGGCCTGGTCAAGGTCGGCGGGTGGAACGGCCTCATGGACGCGGTCGCCGACACCAAACTCGGAGAGGCGGGCCTGCACGCGTGGCAGGACACCGGCAGCACGGCCAACCCGCTCGGCGCGCACTGGATCGGCATCGTCTTCGGCCTCGGCTTCGTGCTCTCGTTCGGCTACTGGACGACGAACTTCGCCGAGGTGCAGCGTGCCCTTTCGGCGAAGAACATGAGCGCCGCCCGGCGTACGCCGATCATCGCCGCATACCCGAAGCTGTTCATTCCCCTGGTCACGGTCATCCCCGGCCTGGTGGCCCTGGTCACCGTGAAGGGCCTCGGCGCGGAGAGCGGCGACCTCCAGTACAACAACGCCATCCCGCTGCTGATGCGCGACCTGCTCCCCAACGGCGTGCTCGGGGTGGCGGTCACCGGCCTGCTCGCCTCGTTCATGGCGGGCATGGCGGCCAACGTGAGCGGCTTCAACACCGTCTTCACCTACGACATCTGGCAGGCGTACATCCGCCGGGACCGCTCGGACGAGTACTACCTGCGGGTCGGCCGGTGGGCGACGGTCGCCGCCGTGGTGATCGGGATCGGCACCGCGTTCATCGCGGCCGGTTTCAGCAACATCATGAACTACATCCAGGCGCTCTTCTCCGTCTTCAACGCGCCGCTGTTCGCCACCTTCATCATCGGCATGTTCTGGAAGCGGATGACCGCCCTGGCCGGCTTCTGGTCACTGCTGCTGGGCACCCTGGTGTCGCTGAGCCTCTACCTGCTCTACAAGGGCGGTGTGGTCGATTTCAACTCCGACCTGGAGGAGAGCTTCTGGGGCGCCGGTCTGGCGTTCGTCACCGCGGTGGTGGTCGCGGCGATCATCACCCCGCTCACCTCGCCCAAGCGCGACGAGGAACTGCGCGGGCTGGTGTACGGCATGGGCGGCGTCGACCTGAAGGGCGACGTGCTCGCCGGGGACGCCGTCTGGTACCGCTCCCCGGTGCTGCTCGGTCTGATCGCGGTCGCGCTGGCCGCCCTCTTCTACATCCCGGTCTTCTGAGGAAAGGGGTCGGCAGATGAGCAACGACGGCCAGCCGGCACAGGACCCGCTGATCGACGAGACGCAGGAGGAGCAGCGGCGCTCCGCCGCGGCCCGGCTGTTCGACATCCGCCGGGTGATCGGTGGTCTCTTCGTCGCGTACGGGATCATCGTGACGCTGATCGGCATCTTCGACAGCCGGGCCGAGATCGACAAGGCAGAGGGCGTCCGGATCAACCTGTGGGCCGGGCTGGCGATGCTCGTCTTCGGCCTGCTCATGCTGCTCTGGCAGTGGCTGCGCCCGGCGGAGCCGCCGACCCCCAACGAGCACCAGCCCGAGGCCTGACCCGCCGCCCCCACCGAGCACCAGCCCGGCGCCTGACGGCCGGGCTGCCCGGCATGAGCGCGACACGAAGGGGTACGTGAGGAAATCAGGCACCGTGTCGGACACAGGAGGCAGCACGATGACCGATCGCGATCGCCAACCGCCGTTGGAGGACAGCCCCGAGGTGGCCTCGGCGGTGGATGATGACGCCACCGTGCCGCAACTGCGGACCGGAGGTGGCCCCGACCGGGACACGCCGAGCTTCGCCGAACCCCGCAACCGACCAGACGATCTGGCACCGGACACCGACGATCTGATCGGCGATCCGTACGCTGCCGGCACCGGGGCGACCGGGACGGGCACCGGCGCTGGCGGGGACAACATCCGCACCGGCGGCGAACAGCAGTGGGAGCCGGAGGACCTGGTGATGGCCCGCGGCCAGGACCTGACGCCGGAGAACCTGGACAGGGCCCGCCGTGACCTGGCTGAGCAGGGTCGGGCGGCGATCGAACGCACGGTGCCCTGACCGGGGCGAGGGGGGGTCCCCGACCCGACCTGTGACGGTCGGGCCGGGGACCCGGGGGGAACCTGCTGCCAACAGTGCCTCACCAACCACTGGCAGCGGGTTGGTGCGTGAGCTACCCGATCAGAGCGCCGGGTAGGCGTTGCGCATGAGCTCCTGGAACTGGGCGGAGAACCACGCACCGGAGATCGGCGCGTCGCCCAGCGCCCCGGACGGGTTGTTGCCGTTGCGGGCGTTGCCGCCGTACGTCGGGTCGCACATCCGGTCGAAGCCCTTGCCCTCGTTGTTCGGGATCTCCTTGCTGGAGCCGTCCGACTCACCCGGCGGCTTCACCCAGACGTAGGCGTCGATCCCCGTCGCCGGGTTGGCCCGCGGCCGCTCACCAAGACCGGCACCGGCCTGGTTGCACCAGTTGCCGAGGTGCAGGCGTCGGTCGACCCGGCCACCGTTGACGTAGGTGTCGACGCTCGTCATGGCACCCGGTCCGGTGGGCCGCGCGGAGCCACCCCATCCGTTGCGGGAGGTGTCGATCAGCATGCCGATGTTCGAGTTGAAGCCCAGCGAGACCAGCTTGGTCCGGAACGCCTGGGCGAACGACAGCTCGTCGACGTAGAAGTTCCAGTCGACCCACTTGGACTGCCGCACCGTCTGGCCGTTCACGTTGTCGGTGACCTTGAAGTACGGCTCCTGCAGCGCCGAGTAGTTCGCGGTGTTCGTGATGAACCCGTGCACGTTGTTGACCGTGCTGCCGGAGGCGACCGCGGCGGTCTTCAGGATCTCGGCGCTCGGGCCGAAGTTGGAGTCCCAGCCGAGCCAGCCGTGGTGACCGGCGTCGATGTAGTTGTAAACGTTGCCGATCGAGCCCAGCTTGGCGAGGGCGTAGCCGACACCGTTGACGTAGGCACCGTTGGCCTTGACCGTGTCACACATGACCGTGCCGCCAGGCTGGCCGGAGGTGTTGGTCACCAGGTTCGGCAGCGAGTCGATCTCGATGATGTTGATGATCCGCAGGCTGCTGTACTTCGAGTCGCCCTGGATCGCGGCGATCGGGTCGATGTACTGGGCCTTGTACTTGGGCAGCTCGTCCGGGCCCAGCTCACCGTTGGAGGCGAGCGCGGAGCAGTCCCGGCCGGGCAGGTTGTAGATCACGAACTGGATGTAGCCGGCGCCCTGGCGCAGCGCCTCGTCCAGGTGGTCCTTCACCCCGAAGGCACCGTTGGAGCTGCTGTCCGGCGTGCCGTTGATCGCGGCGATCCGGTCCAGCCAGACGGCGGTGGGGTTGTTGGAGACCCGGCTTCCGCCGGGCTCGGCGTCCGCCTTGGCCTTCCACTCCGGGTTCACGTAACCGCGCACCCCGACGTAGGGGTTGTCGACCTTGGTGCCGGGTGGCGGGTTGGTGGTGGGCGGCGGGTCGGTCGGCGGCGGGTCAGTGGGCGGCGGGTCGGTCGGCGGGGGCGTGGTCGGCGGGGTGGTGCCACCGTTGCAGACCACGCCGTTCAGGGTGAACGAGGTCGGCTTCGGGTTGCTGCCGCTCCACGCGCCGTTGAAGCCGATGCTCGTCGACGCGCCGGTGGCCAGGGTGCCGTTGTAGGACAGGCTCCGGGCGGTGACCTGGCTGCCGGACTGGGTGAACGTGGCCGACCAGCCCTGCTGCACCCGCTGGCTGGAGTTGGGGAAGGTCCAGCCCAGCGTCCAGCCGTTCAGCGGGTCACCGACGTTCTTGATGGTGATGTTCGCGGTGAAGCCGCCCTGCCAGTCGTTGCTCGTGTACGCGATATCGCACTGCGTCGCGGCCTGCGCCGCGGTGACCGGAATCGTTACGAGCCCACCGGCGACCAGGGCACCCGCGCCGGCGAGCGCGAGGGCCCGGCGTGGGCCGGTTAGCCTTCTCCACACATTCATGCCACTGATCTCCTTGGGCGAGACCGGGCCCAGGTACGGCCCGGCGGGACGGCCCGATGGGCGTCCTGCACGGACGACCGTCGGCGCCAACGGGATTCTTCGGGGGCGCCCGACCCGGACGGGCGATGGTGGTGGTGCCCGACCCGATGCGGCCGGTCGATCGGCGGCGGCATGTCGCCCGATGAACGGGTGCCCTCGACTGCCTGCCTGCACGGTGTGGCTCTCTGAACCGCGTTCGCCGATTCTTGCATGGGAGCGCTTCCATGGCAATGGCTCGATGCGTCGCCGGAGCCGTTCCGGACGATACCCCCCGACCGCGCCTTAGCGGCACGGTGCGGCCGCAGCCGCCGGTACCGGATGACTGGGCGGGGCGAGCACGACGTGCTCCGAACGCCGCGAGCGCGCCTACCGGGTCACGGCCCGCCTGACACCACACTCAGCGCGCCGAAAGCCGCGTACCACTCCTTCACCTCTTACCGGAACAAAGGTCAAAACGCGAATCTTTCACTTCATAAGTCATGAAACCGTCTAACGTCGGTCTTAGCTCGGTTGTCGCCGGGCTCAGGACAACAGGGATGGAGTGACGCAGGTCATGGCTAAGAAGATGCTCGGGAAGGTCGTTGCGGGCGCCGCGCTCGGCGGCGCGTCGCTCCTGGTGTTCGCACCGGGGATCGCGTTCGCCGACGGCCACGACGATGGCAAGGTCTACGCCAAGCCGCACGTCGTGAAGGCCGGCGACGAGGTCAAGCTCCTCGAGATCTGCCCGGATCGCCAGGAGCACGCGTACGTGTGGTCCAAGGTCACCGGCAAGGTCAAGCTCAAGCCGGCGCGTGAGGACCGGGGTGAGGACCGCGACTGGCGCGAGGGGGAGAACTCCTCCGACCACGACAAGGGCAAGGACGAACACGGCAAGGACGAGAACGGCAAGGACCACGAGGGCAAGGACGAGAACGGCAAGGACGAACACGGCAAGGACGACAAGGGCAAGGACCACGAGGGCAAGGACGAGAACGGCAAGGACGAGAACGGCAAGGACGAGAACGGCAAGGACGACAAGGGCAAGGACGACAAGGGCGGCCAGGGTGCCGGCGCTGCCGCCGACGCTTACGGCGACGAGAACGGCAAGGACTGGAAGGGCGAGGAGCACGGCCAGGACGCCGAAGACAGCCGTGACAAGAAGGACTGGGAGTCGAAGGACGAGCACGGCTCCGAGTACGGCTCGGACAAGGGCTGGGAGTCCAAGGACGAGCACGGCTCCGAGTACGGCTCGGACAAGGGCTGGGAGTCCAAGGACGAGCACGGCTCGGAATACGGCTCGGACAAGGGCTGGGAGTCCAAGGACGAGCACGGCTCGGAATACGGCTCGGACAAGGGCTGGGAGTCCAAGGACGAGCACGGCTCCGAGTACGGCTCGGACAAGGGCTGGGAGTCCAAGGACGAGCACGGCTCCGAGTACGGCTCGGACAAGGGCTGGGAGTCCAAGGACGAGCACGGCTCCGAGTACGGCTCGGACGAGCGCGGCGGTTACGGCAAGGACGAGCGCGGCTCGGACGAGCGTGACTGGAAGAAGGAGCGCGAGTTCGTCTACTACGGCGAAGCCACTGTCGACAAGGACGCCAAGCCGGGTCGCTACGAGCTCAAGGGCTCCTGCGGCGAGGGCGAGCTGGTCGTGCTGCCGCACGGCGGTGTCGACGGCGGTGACGGCGGCGTCAGCACCGGCACCGACCGGGGTCTGGCCACTGGTGGGGCGGGCCTGCTCGGCGCTGCCGCGCTGGGCGGGATCGTGCTGATGCGTCGTCGGCGGACCGATGGTTCGCTCGTCTGACGTGACGACGACACCGGCCGGCGGCCGTCGCGGGAAACCGTGGCGTGCCGCCGGCACGGCCGTCGTCGTCACCATGGCCATGATCGGCGCCGGCATGATCGGCGCCAGTCTGAAGGACACACCCGCCCCCCGACCGCCGCAGCCGTTGGCCCAGGCCGCCCCGCAGACCACCGGGCCGGCGAGCACCGCCGACGACGCCCCGCCGGTCGACGGGCAGCCGATCGGGGACGCGCCGGCAGGGCTGGCCCGGTCGGCGCCGACCAGCATCGAGATCCCCCGGATCGGTGTCGACGCGACGATCATGTCGTTGGGCACCAACCCGGACGGCACCGTCCAGGTTCCGCCGTTGGACAAGGCCGACCAGGCCGGGTGGTACGAGCCGGGCGCGAGCCCGGGCGAGACGGGTAACGCTGTCATCGTCGGGCACGTGGACTCGGCGGTGCTCGGCCCGGCCGTCTTCTTCGACCTCGGCGCTCTCACCCCCGGCGACACCATCACCGTGCGCCGCGCCGACGGCGTTCCGGCCAGCTTCACTGTCGACTCGGTGACGTCGTACCCGAAGACGGCCTTCCCCACCGAGCTGGTGTACGGACCGAGCGACCGGCCCGGCCTGCGGGTGGTCACCTGCGGCGGCCAGTTCGACCAGGCCGCGAAGAGCTACCCCGACAACATCGTCGTCTTCGCCACCCTGGCGGCGTGACCAACGACGAAGCGAAACGCGGTCCGGCCGGTCGGGGGTTCCCGACCGGCCGGACCGCGTCCGGCGTACCTGACTCAGGCGGCGGCGGAGGTCCGCACCAGGGTGCGGATCTGACGCAGCAGCACCGACAGCGCGGCGAGATCCGCCCGCGACTCGTCGAACTCTCCCATCGCCCGTCGGGCCCGGTGGATGGACGTGGCGTTCGACTGCTCCCACTGCTGCACCCGCTCGTGCGGCGGCAGGTCACCCGGGGTGGAGTCGAGCACCTCCGCGGTGAGCGCGGCCAACGCGGCGTACAGGTCGTACCGCAGCGCCATCCGGGCCAGCGTCTGCCAGCGGTCCTCCCGCGGCAGCAGGGAGATCTTCGACAGCAGCGAGTCCACCCGGAACAGGTCGGACAGCACGAAGTAGACCGAGGCCACCTCGCTGACGTCCCGCCCGCTGGCGTTCGCGGTCTCCACCACGTCCATCAGGCCGAAGCTGTACATCAGCCGGGTCGCCCGCTCCGCCAGTTCGCGGGGCAGCCCACGCTCGGTCATCGAGTCCATGTGGGCGGCGATGCCCTGGCGCTCGTTGCCGTAGAACAGCTCCTCCAGCCCGGGCAGCAGCCGGGTGACCCCGTCCCGCAGTCGGGCGATCTCGGCCGGCACGTCGATCGGCGAGCGCCGGTTGGAGACCAGCCACCGTACCGCCCGGTCGAGCAGCCGGCGGGTGTCCAGGTAGACGCTGGTCTGCAGCTCCGGCGCCACCTTGTTGTCCAGCGCCTCGACCGCGTCCCACAGGTCGCGCAGGCCGAACACCTCGCTGACCACCACGTACGCCCGGATCACATCCGCCGCGCTGGCCGCCGTCTCCTCGACCACCCGGAAGATGAACGAGATGCCACCCCGGTTGATCGCCTCGTTGACCAGCACTGTGGTGACGATGTCCCGGCGCAGCCGGTGCCGGCCCATCCGGTCGGCGAACCGCTCGCGCATCGGCGTCGGGAAGTAGTTGACCAGGACGTCGGTCGTCCACTCCTCGTCGGCCAGACCCTCGGTGAGGATCTCCCGCTCCAAAACGATCTTCACGTACGCGAGCAGCACCGCGAACTCCGGCGCGGTCAGCCCGGACTCGCTGCGGACCGCCAGTTCCTCGTCCGGCGGCAGCGCCTCCAGGGCCCGGTCCAACCCGCCCGACCGCTCCAACTCGTTGATCATCCGACGGTGCACCGGGAGCAGCGAGGCGGCCTGGGCCTGGGCGTTGTTGATCGCCCGCGCCTGGTCGTAGTTGTCCCGCAGCACCAGCTCGGCAACCTCGTCGGTCATCCCGGCCAGCAGCTCGTCCCGCTCGGCAGTGGTCAGCTCGCCGTCGGCCACCGCCGTGTTGAGCAGGATCTTGATGTTCACCTCATGGTCGGAGGTGTCCACCCCGGCCGCGTTGTCGATGAAGTCCGTGTAGATCCGGCCACCGGTCAACGCGTACTCGATCCGGCCGAGCTGGGTCCAGCCCAGGTTGCCGCCCTCGCCCGCCACCCGGCAGCGCAGGTTGCGCCCGTCCACCCGGATCGCGTCGTTGGACTTGTCGCCCACCTCGGCGTTGGTCTGGCTGGAGGCCTTGACGTAGGTGCCGATGCCGCCGTTCCAGAACAGGTCCACCGGGGCGGTGAGGATCGCCTTCATCAGGTCCTGCGGCGACATCTGCGTGACGTCGTCGTCCAGGCCGATCACCGCCCGGACCTGCGGCGTGATCGGGATGGACTTCGCGGTACGCGGGAAGATGCCACCACCCTCCGAGATCAGCTCCGTGTTGTAGTCCTCCCAGGACGACCGGGGCAGGTCGAACAGCCGCCGACGCTCCGCGTACGAGGTGGCGGCGTCCGGGGCCGGGTCGAGGAAGATGTGCCGGTGGTCGAAGGCGGCCACCAGCCGGATGTGCTCGGAGAGCAGCATCCCGTTGCCGAACACGTCACCGGACATGTCGCCGACGCCGACCACTGTGAAGTCCTGGGTCTGAGTGTCCAGGCCCAGCTCCCGGAAGTGCCGCTTGACCGACTCCCAGGCGCCCCGGGCGGTGATGCCCATCTTCTTGTGGTCGTAGCCGGCGGAACCACCGGACGCGAACGCGTCGCCCATCCAGAAGTTGTGGTTCTTGGAGATCTCGTTGGCGATGTCCGAGAACGTGGCGGTGCCCTTGTCGGCCGCCACCACCAGGTACGGGTCGTCCTCGTCGTGCCGGACCACGTCCTCGGGCGGCACGATCTGCCCGCTGACGATGTTGTCGGTGACGTCCAGCATCGCGCCGACGAACTCCTGGTAGCAGGCGACCGCCTCGTCCCGGTCACCCGGCTTCTGCTTCAACACGAAGCCGCCCTTGGCGCCCACCGGCACGATCACCGTGTTCTTCACCATCTGCGCCTTGACCAGGCCCAGCACCTCGGTCCGGAAGTCCTCCCGACGGTCGGACCAGCGCAACCCGCCCCGGGCCACCGGCCCGAACCGCAGGTGCACACCCTCGAACCGCGGCGAGTAGACGAAGATCTCGAACTTCGGTCGCGGCGCGGGCAGGTCCGGAATGGCCTGCGGGTCGAGCTTGAACGCCACGTACGCCTTCGGCCGCCCGTCGGCGCGCTTCTGGTAGAAGCTGGTCCGCAGGGTCGCCTCGATCAGCGTCAGGTACGAGCGCAGGATCCGATCCTGGTCGAGGCTCGCCACGTCGTCCAGCGCGCCCCGGATCGTCTCCACCAGCTCACCGCTGCGCTGCCGGCGCTGCTCGGTGGTCTGCTCCCCCGGCGCGAACCGGGTCTCGAAGAGCTCCACCAGCAACGCGGCGAGCTTCGGGTACGCGATGAAGGTCTGCTCCATGTAGTCCTGCGAGAAGACCGTGCCGGCCTGCCGCAGGTACTTCGCGTACGCCCGTAGCACCACCACCTGCCGCCAGGTCAGCCCGCCGCGCAGCACCAGCTCGTTGAACCGGTCCACCTCGGCCTCGCCGCGCCAGGCCGCTGCGAAGGCGTTCTCCACGTGCGGGCGCACCTCGGCCAGTTCCTGATGCCCCTCGGGCAGCATGAGCCCGAAGTCGTACAGGTAGACGCGACCGTCGATCCGGTCCACCTCGTACGGGTGCTCGTCGACCACCCGCACACCGAGCGAGTGCAGCACCGGGAGCACGGCGGAGAGCATCATCGGCTCGCCGTACCGGTAGACCTTGAACCGGACGTCCATCGCCTCGGCCAGGTCGGCACCCGGCACCCGGGTGCCCGGCCGGGGCGCCAACTGCTTGCGGAACAGGTGCATCTCCAGCTGGCCGGGCTCCTCCAACAGCTCCAGCTTCGCCAGGTCCTTCATCGCCTCGTACGGCGTGTGCCCGTCCTTGTAGCCCTCGGGGAACGCGTCGGCGTACCGGGTGAACAGGTGCTTGGCCTGTTCGTCGCCGAGCTTGCGCTCCAGCACCAACCGGTAGTCGTCGTCCCACAGTCGGGTGGCGTCGGCCAACTCCTCGGCCAGCAGGTCGGCGTCGATGTCGCCGGGCGGCCGCGTCGGGTCGGTACGGACGATGAAGTGCACCCGCGCCAGCATCGACTCGGTGACCCGGGTGGTGTAGTCCACCCCGACACCGTTCAGCTCGCGCAGCAGGATGTCCTGCATGCGCAGCCGGTTCTGGGTGGTGAACCGGTCCCGGGGCAGGTAGATCAGGCAGGAGATGAACCTCCCGTACGCGTCGCGACGCAGGAACACCCGCAGCTGCCGGCGACCGGCCATCCGCAGCACGCCGATCACCGCGTGGTACAGATCGTCGGTCTTGATCTGGAACAGCTCGTCGCGCGGGTACGTCTCCAGGATCTGGATCAGATCCTTGCCCGAGTGGCTGCGCTGGCTCAGGCCGGAGCGGTCCAGCACCTCGGCCACCTTGCGGCGCACCACCGGCAGCTCACGGACGCTGGTCCGGTAGGCGGCGGTCGAGAACAGGCCCAGGAAACGCCGCTCACCGATCACGTCACCGGCGGAGTTGAAGATCTTGAAGCCGATGTAGTCCAGGTACGCCGAGCGGTGCACGGTGGCCCGGGAGTTGGCCTTGGTGATGATGAGCAGGCGCTTTTCCAGCACCTTCTCGTGCGCCTCGGGCGTCATCGAGGACAGCGACCGCGCCTCCGGCGAATCGGAGCGCAGGATGCCCAGACCGGTGCCGAGCACCGCCTCCAACGCCTTGCTGTCGGTATCGCCGCCGTCGGCGTCCACCAGCCGGTACTCGCGGTAGCCGAGGAAGGTGAAGTGGTCGTGGGCGAGCCACCGCAGCAGCTCCACCGAGTCGGTGATGTCCTTCTCCGGCACCGGTGGGCGGTTGTCGGAGGTACGGGCCGAGGCCAGCTCGTCGGCGAGCGCGAGGGCCCGCTGACGCATCTTCGGCCAGTCCTCCACCGCCTCCCGCACGTCGGTGAGCACCCGCTGCAACTCGCGGCGCAACCGGTCCCGCTCGGCCGCGTCCCGGACCGGGTCGATCTCGATCCGCATCCAGCTCTCGATGATGTCACCGGCGATCGCGTCGTCCGGCTCCACATCGGCGGAGACCTCGGTGAGCCGGCCGAGCGGCTCGCGCCGCACCACCACCAGCGGGTGCACCAGCAGGTGCACGTCGAGGTGGTACGAGTTGAGCAGCGCCGTCACCGAGTCGACCAGGAACGGCATGTCGTCCGTGACGATCTCGACGACCGTGTGGTGCTGGTCCGCGTGCGGTTCGTGGATCCGCAGCTTCAACTCGCCGGGCACCCGTTGCTGGGCGAGGTCCCGGTGCGCCCGGGCCGCGTCGAGCATTTCCTCCGCCGTGAAGCCGACCAGCTCCTCGTCCGGGGCGAACCGCCAGAAACGGCCGACAAGTGTCGCCGCGTCGTGATCGTCCCCCGCGAGCGCGACGGCCTGGGCCACCAGGCGCTCCGCGTTGGGAACGGGTTCGTCGAGCTCCGCGTCCTCCACGTCGTCGGCCAACGCCTCGGTCGGCAGGCCCAGATCGTAGATGGTGTCGATGCTCGACCCGGTCAGCCCGGTGACGCCCGTGTCGAGCCGGCCGTAGCCGTCCCCGTCGGTCGCCGAATCGAAGCTGTCATCGTCCCGGCCGGAGTCATCCTGCCGGAGGTCGGGTTCCGGTTTGATCGCCGGACGCCGGTCCATCGGTGCCACTCCCCTCGACCCACCGCGTTGTGGGTCACTCTGCCGCCCAGCCTAGGCCCTGCCGTTCTGCGCCTTCGTCGGCGGACCACTGGCCAGACGTCCGGATCGGGACTTTGTCCTTTCACCCGTTGCGGGTCCGAGGTTGGCCGGCTGCGGGATACCCCGCCACGCGATGTTCATCACACGGGTGCGGCCCATCTTTGAGCGCGGCCGAACACCTGGGGGACGTTGGGGACGTCGTTCACGTACTACCGTGCGAGGGCAGTCCGAGATCGGAAGGACCAGCTTCATGACCTTGTCGTACCCCCGGCCCCACCGGCCGAACCACGCTCGCCGCCTGGCCACTGCGGTCAGCACGGCGCTGCTCGCGGCGGGCGTCCTGGTCGGTTGCTCCGGTGACGACGGGCCGCAGCGCACCGTTGACGCCTTCCTCGCGGGCTGGCGCAGCGGCGACCTCCAGTCGGTCGGCATGATCGACCCGCTGGGCTCGAAACTGCCGTCGGCCGACGTGGCCCGCGAGATCAAGGACCTCTCCGGCGAGCTGGCGGCCACCCCGCCCACCCTGACGCGACGCGGCGAGCCGAAGATCACGAAGGACATCGCCACCACGACGGTGCAGGTGGAGTGGACCCTGCCCGGCCAGACCCGCTGGGCGTACGACCGGGAGGTGCGGCTCGCCCACGGCGGTGACGACCAGTGGCAGGTGATCTGGGAGCCGACCGTGGTGCACGAGCGGCTCGCCAAGGGTGACCGGTTGGCGCTGCGCCGCGACACCGGTGCCCGCGCCGCCGTGCTGGACAATGCCGGGCAGCCGCTCGTTACCCCGCGCCCGGTGGTCCGGGTGGGTGTGCAGCCCAACGGGGTCGCCGACATCAAGAAGCTCGTCAAGGACCTCGACGCGGCCTTCAAGGCCATCCGTCCGGCGCTGGTCCCCGGCGTCGACCTGACCGACCTGCCCAACCGGGTGGCCGAGGCGGAGCCGGGTGCCTTCGTCGAGGTGGTGTCGCTTCGCGAGGAGGCGTACCGGCAGATCAAGCCCCGGATCTACGACCTGCCCGGCACCAAGTTCATCTCCGACAAGATCGACCTGGCGCCCACCCGCGAGTTCGCCCGCGCGCTGCTCGGCACCGTCGACCCGGCGCAGGCCGACGATATCGCCGCGCACCCCGACCGGTACGTCGTCGGCGACCTGGTGGGGCACGGCGGGCTGCAGGGCCGCTACGACGAACGACTGCGCGGCGGCCCCGGGCTGACAGTGATGGTCGAGCGTCCGGCTGAGGGCGGCAAACTCGAACCCACCGGCACCGAACTGTTCCGCCGGGAGCCGCAGCCCGGGCAGGCGCTGAAGACCACGTTGGACGTCGCCGTCCAGAACGCGGCCGACGGGGCGCTGCGCGGCGAAGCACGCCGGTCCGCCCTGGTGGCGCTCCGGGTCAGCGACGGTGCCGTGCTCGCCGCGGCGAACGGCCCCGGCCCGGCCGGGGAGAACCTGGCCTTCAACGCCCAGGTGCCGCCGGGTTCCACGTTCAAGATGGTCAGCACGCTGGGCCTGCTGGACCGGGGCGCGGTCACCCTGGACGGTCCGGTGGCCTGCCCGAAGACCTTCACCGTTGACGGTCGGTCCTTCAAGAACTCCGACAACTTCGAGCTGGGCTCGGTGCCGTTCCGCACCGACTTCGCCAAGTCCTGCAACACGGCGTTCGCCGCGCTGGCGCCGAAGCTCGGCGGCGACGGGCTGGCCGCCGCCGGCCGCACGCTGGGCCTGGAGGGTCAGTGGGACCTCGGCACGGACGCCTTCACCGGCAAGGTCTCCACGGGCGGCAGCCCGGCCGAGCAGGCCGCGGCGTCGTTCGGGCAGGGCACCACGTTGGTCAGCCCGCTGGCCATGGCCGGCGCCACCGCCGCCGTCGCCCGCGGCCACTTCGAGCAACCGAAGCTGCTGATCGACCCGGCGCCGGCCAAGCCGGCTCCGGCGGGTGAGCAACTCAAGTCAGAGTCCGTCGCGGCGCTGCGCACGATGATGCGCGAGGTGGTCACCACCGGCACCGGCAGCGCGCTCAAGGATGTGCCGGGCGAGGTGTACGGCAAGACCGGCACCGCCGAGTACGACGACAACCCGGCCCACACCCACGCCTGGTTCGTCGGCTGGCGGGGTGACGTGGCGTTCGCCGTCTTCGTGGAGAAGGGCGGGGCCAGCACCGCTTCGGCCGTCCCGATCGCCGAGCGCTTCCTCCGCGCCCTGCCCACCAACTGACCCGGACCGCCACGCCCCGGGGCGCGACGCAAGGCCGACCACGCCTGCGGGCGCGGCGCAGAGCCGACCAAGCCTCGGGGCGCGACGCAAGGCCGACCACGCCTGCGGGCGCGGCGCAGAGCCGACCAAGCCCCGGGGCGGCGAAGCGCCCGGACACCGTGCCTTCGGGCGGGCCCGCCAGCCTTGATCCACTCGGGTTTCAGGAAAGCGCGCTATCCGGCGCGGCCGGATGCCCCAACTTCAAGAAACCCGAGTCGATCATCCGCCCACGACCCGCGTTCGGGTCAAGCAGTATCGGCTTTGTGCAGATCTTCGCTGTTCTCGGTAGCTGAGCTCGGACGCGGAGCGTCCTCGGCGGGCTGAGCGGGTCGCCGGAGCAGGCCCGGACCCGCCGATGCGGGCGGGCCGACCGGCTCGCGCTCGACCGCAGCCGGGATCATCGCCGGCACTACTCCCGACGGCTCGGCCTTCGGGTGCCCGAGCAGGCCCGGTTGCGCCGAATCGACAGCGCCGTCGCGGTCGGCATCAGCCAGTCCCCCACCGGGGCCATCGCCGCCGGCAAGATCCACGGCGTCAAGCCCGTCCAGCCGCGCAGCACCGTCCAGCCGCCCCGCTGCACCGGACCGTCCGTCACCATCCAGCCGCGCCACGCCATCAAGCCGCTTGGCATCATCCAGCCGCGCCACGCCGCCAAGCCGCTCGGCACCGTCCCGCCGCTCCATGCCGCCAACCCGCTCCACCCGGTCGCTGGTGCGCCGAGGGCTGGGCGTCGGCCGGGCCGACAGCAGTCGGGGCGGCACCGCTTCCGGGGCTGTCACCGGCGCCAGACCGGCGACCACCGTGTTGACGATCTCGGCCGCGTACGAGCCGTCCGGGTCGTAGTCCGGGTCGAAGACGGTCAGCTCCACGCCGAGGCAGTGCGGGGTGTCGACCAGGCCGGCGAGCAGGATCTCCAGTTCGGCGAAGGCGATCCCACCCGGGTCGGGGGCGTCCACGGCGGGCATCACCGCCGGGTCGAGCACGTCCACGTCGATGTGCACCCAGTAGCCCGCGCAGTCGGCGAGCTGCTCGTGCGCCCACTGGGCCGTCCGGGCGGCGCCTTCGGCCCGCAGTGCCGGCACCGGTCGGGTGGTGATCCCGGCGGCCTGGAGGTCGAGCCGGTACTCGTCCTGGGCGCGGATGCCGAGCACCACCACGTCGATGTCGCGGAAGTAGGGCCGACGACCCTCCAGCGCGGCCAGGTCCGCCTGCCCCCGCCCAGTGACCAGGGCCAGGTCCTCACCGGCGGCGGCACCGACGTAGGAAGCGTTGCCGGGGTGCCGGAAGTCGGAGTGCCCGTCGACGAAGACCAACCCGATCCGCCCGCCGACGGCCTCACCGAGGCGGTGCATGGCCAGGGCCGAGCCGAGCAGCACGGAGCAGTCGCCGCCCAGCACCACCGGGAACTCGCCCCGGTCGATGATCGAGCCGATGCGTTCGGCGAGGGCCAGCGAGTAGTCGGCGATCTCGCGGGCGTGACACACCCCGTCGCCGGGCCGCCAGTCGCCCGGGTCGTACCGGGCGGGGGTGACGCAGCCGGCGTCGCGGGCCCGGAGCCGGGCCAGCAGGTCGTGGTCGCGCAGCGCCCCGGGCGCCTTGGCGCAACCCGGGACCGACGTGGGCGTCGGCGGCCGTAGACCGAGATTTGTCGGCGCGTCGAGGACGGCGATCCGGCGCATCATGAGCTCCCGTCCTCGGTGGTCGGGCGGGCCGGCCGGAACGCCGGCCCGCGCTGGCGTGCTACGAACTCAGAACAGGGCGCTGGCGAGGGCCCGACGCGCCGAGGCGACCGCCGGGTCGTCCGGGCCGGCGATCGAGAAGAGCGAGACCAGGTGCTGGCGGGCCGTCTCACGATCCTCACCGGCGGTGCGCCGGACCAGGGCGACGAGCCGCGCGTACGCCTGCTCGGCCAGGCCGCTGAGCACCTCGATGTCGGCGGCCAGCAGTTGGGCGGCGACATCGTCGGGGGCGCTCTCGGCGGCGGCCAGCGCGGCGGACGGGTCGGCGCCGGCCACCCGCCGGGCCACCCCGACCTGGGCCAGTCCCGCGGTGGCGGCGGCGTCCGCCGGGGCGTCGGCGAGGATCTTGCGGTACGCCTGCTCGGCGGCGTCCAGATCGCCGCTCATCAACGCGTCGTCGGCCTCGTCGAGGCGCGGGTCCTCCGGCTCGGCGACTGTCACGCCGCCGGCCTTGAGCACGGCCTGGATCCACTGCCGCAACTGCGGCTCGGGCACCACTCCGGAGAAGGCGTCGACCGGCTGACCACCGACGACCGCGTAGACCATGGGAATGCCCTGCACCCGGAACATCTGGGCGATTCGGGGATTTTCCTGCACGTCGACCCGGGCCAGCACCCAGGCGCCGCCACCCTCGGCGTTCAGCCGCTCCAGGACCGGGGCGAACTCGTCGCTCTCCGGGAAGCCGGCCGCGCCGAAGAACACGACGACGGGCGTGGTCATCGAGCGTTCGAGCACGTCGGACTGGATGGTCGCCTCGGTGACGTCCACGATGGCGGTGTCACCGCCAGCGGAGGGCGCACCGGGTGTGCCGTTGGACGGGCCGCCCTGAGGGGGCGTGCCGGGGCGGGTACCTGCTGGTGCGGGGCCACGCAGCGTGCTGAGGTCGACCGCGCCGCGGGTGAAGATCGACGAGGTGATCCGTGGGTCGCTCATGGTTACCTAGTCTCGCACGTGAGCCCCCGATCTCAGCTCACCCGCAACCCCGACGTTGCAACTCTCACGCCCCCACCCGCACCCCGCCCTCACCCCCGCGATCTTGCACATTCTGTCGCCGATACGCCACATTCACGCCTTATGACGGCACCGAAACCGCAAGATCGACGCGGGTGAGGGAGGGAGGGAGGGTTAGAAGCGTGCTGGCTCTCGGTAGGTGCCCCACTCGGCGCGCAGGGCGTCGCAGATCTCGCCCAACGTCGCCTCGGCGCGGACCGCGTCGAGCATGGCGGGGATCATGTTCTCGTCGGTACGGCTCGCCTCGATCATCCGGGTCACCGCCGCGCGGACCGCCGACTCGTCCCGCGCGCTCTTGCGCTCGGCGAGCACCCGACGCTGCTCCAGCTCCACCTCGTGCGAGATGCGCAGGATCTCCAGCTCCTTGGCGACGGTGCCGGTGTGGCAGTTGACCCCGACGATCTTCTTGTCGCCCTTTTCGAGGGCCTGCTGGTAGACGAAGGCCGACTCGGCGATGTGCCCGGTGAACCAGCCGTCCTCGATGCCGCGCAGGATGCCCGAGGTCATCGGACCGATCTGGTGCGGCCCGTCCCCGCCGAGCTGCCGGATCCGGGCGAAGATCTCCTCCGCCTCGGCCTCGATCTTGTCGGTCAGCGCCTCGACGTACCAGGAGCCGCCGAGCGGGTCGGCCACGTTGACCACACCGGTCTCCTCCATCAGCACCTGCTGGGTACGCAGGGCGATCTCGGCGGACTCGTCGGTGGGCAGCGCCAGGGTCTCGTCCAGCGCGTTGGTGTGCAGCGAGTTCGTGCCGCCGAGCACCGCCGCGAGCGCCTCGACGGCGGTGCGTACCACGTTGTTGACCGGCTGCTGGGCGGTCAGCGACACCCCGGCGGTCTGCGTGTGGAACCGCAGCCACAGGGCCTTCTCACTGGTCGCGCCGTACACGTCACGCAGCCAGCGGGCCCAGATCCGGCGGGCGGCCCGGAACTTGGCGATCTCCTCGAAGAAGTCGAGGTGCGAATCGAAGAAGAAGCTCAGCCCCGGGGCGAAGACGTTCACGTCCAGCCCGCGCGACAGACCCAGCTCGACGTAGCCGAAGCCGTCCGCCAGGGTGTACGCCAACTCCTGCGCGGCGGTCGAGCCGGCCTCGCGGATGTGGTAGCCGGAAACCGACAGCGGCTTGTAGCGCGGGATCTCCCGGGCGCAGTACTCCATCAGGTCGCCGATCAGGCGCAGGTGCGGCTCCGGGTCGAAGAGCCACTCCTTCTGCGCGATGTACTCCTTGAAGATGTCCGTCTGCAGGGTGCCGTCCAGCTTGGACAGATCGGCGCCCTGCCGCTCGGCGGCGACCAGGTACATGCAGAACACCGGCACGGCCGGGCCGGAGATGGTCATCGAGGTGGTGACGCCGGACAGGTCGATGCCGTCGAAGAGTGCCTGCATGTCGGTGGCGGTGTCGATGGCCACGCCGCAGTGGCCGACCTCGCCGAGCGCCTGCGGGTCGTCCGAGTCGCGGCCCATCAGCGTCGGCATGTCGAACGCGACCGACAGGCCGCCGCCACCGGCGCCCAGGATCATCTTGTAACGCTCGTTGGTCTGCTGGGCGTTGCCGAAGCCGGCGAACTGCCGGATCGTCCAGGTCCGCCCGCGGTAGCCGGTCGGATACAGACCCCTGGTGTACGGGTACTCGCCCGGCCAGCCGATCCGTTCGAAGCCCGGGTACGCGCTGCCCTCGGGTGGCCCGTAGACGGGCTCCACCGGCATCCCGGAGAGCGTGGTGAAGTCCGCGTCCCGCTTGCGCGCGGCGTCGTACCGGGCCTGCCAGCGCGCCCGGCCGGCGTCGATCTCGTCGGCGTCCATGAGCAGGGCTCCTCCTCGGGTCCTCGACTGCACGTCGAGTGTAAGGCCCCCACCTGAACGATCGCTAAGTCGTGTCGTACCGGCAAGTAACACCCCGCCGCACGGGACGGCCGCAACCCGACTCAGACCGTCGGCGACCCCACGGACCCGCCCATCGCCACGTCGTCGACCCGGATGTTGACCTCGTCCACCCGCAGCCCGTACGCCTCGACCGCCTCGGTCACCTGGGCGCGTACCTGACCGGTGATCTCCGGCACCGGCCGACCTGCCTCGATCACCAACACCAGGTTGACCACGGCGGCGTCCCCTGTCACATGGGCCGAGCAACCCCGCCGGGCGTCACCCACCTGGTCCAGCCCGACCCGGTCGAGAACCGCGTTGAAGAACCGGGCGACGTCCCCGCCCAGGTCGGCCACGCCGGGCACCGCGCGGGCAGCCGCGACGGCGATCTTCTCGATCACCTCGTCCGCGACCTGGGTCGTGCCACCGGCCGGCACCGACGCCCTGGTCAGCTTCTGCGTTGCTTCCAGGTCCACAGTCGCTCCCTGCTCCTCGCACCACCGTGTCTGGGGGCACGTCCTGCCCTCCGACGACGGTGGGCGGTGCGAGCCTACTGCGACGGTGCGGCCCCGGGCTGTCCCCGGTGGATGGTCAACGGACGGCCCACCAGCCGTCACCGGCCGCCGGGCAGGTACGCCTCAGGCCCCGGCAGTCGCCCCGGGCTGGTTCAGCTCGATGTCGTCCACAGTGACGTTGACCTGGGTGACAGTGAGGCCGTACTTCTCCACCGCCTCGATCACCGCGGCCCGCACCGCCTCGGTCACGTCGGTCACGACGTGCCCGGCGTCGATCACCAGGACCACGTTGATGACGACGGAGCCGCCCTTCACGTCGGCCGACACGCCCCGCCGAGCGTCGCCCACCTGGTCCAGGCCGACCTTGTCCAACACGCTGTTGAAGAACCGGGACACGTCACCACCGAGATCGGCGACACCGGGCACGGTACGAGCGGCCGCACCGGCGATCTTCTCCACGACCTCGTCGGAAACCGACGTGGCACCCCGGGCCGCGCCCGTCGCGGGCGACACCGCACCGGCGTTCTCCACCGCGTCCGTCATGATCACATCTCCCCTGGTCCCGGTGCGATGTGGGCCGACCGTCTCGTCAGCCCGCCGCGCGACGGCCGACCGCCGGCCACGCGCCGCGAGCCTACTAAAACCGGAGCCAGCTTCGCGTCCGGGCGCTCGGTGCCGGCGCGCCTTCCGGTCAGCGGGCGAGCTGGGCGAGCAACTCGTCCGCCGCCGTGTACGGGTCGGTCGCGCCCTCGGCCACCCGGGCGGCGAGAGTGGACAACTGCGTACCGTCGCGAAGGGACCCGATCCGGGCGCGGAGGGTGCCGAGCGCGATCGCCTCGATCTCGGCGGCGGCCCGCGCCTCCTGGCGGCGGCGCAGCTCGCCGTGCTCGACCAGCCAGCCCCGGTGCTTGTCGATGGCGGCGGCGATGTCGTCGATGCCCTCGCCGCGCGCGGCGACCGACCGGACCACCTGCGGCCGCCACTGCCCCGGGCCGCGCTCACCGAGAGCGATCATGCCCTGGATGTCCCGGACGGTGGCGTCGACGCCGTCCCGGTCCGCCTTGTTGACCACGAACACGTCGGCGATCTCCAGGATGCCGGCCTTGACCGCCTGGATCGCGTCACCCATCCCGGGGGCGAGCAGCACCAGCGTCGTGTCGGCCAGCGAGGCGACCTCCACCTCGGCCTGCCCGACGCCGACGGTCTCCACCAGCACCACGTCGCAGCCGGCGCCCTCCAGCACCCGGACCGCCTGCGGCGTCGCCGCTGCCAACCCGCCGAGGTGCCCCCGGCTGGACATCGACCGGATGTAGACGCCCGGATCGGTGGCGTGGTCCTGCATCCGCACCCGGTCACCGAGGATCGCCCCACCCGTGAACGGGCTGGACGGGTCGACCGCCAGCACACCGACCCGGTGCCCCTGCGCCCGCAGCGCCCGGACCAGCTCGTTCGTGGTGGTCGACTTGCCCACCCCGGGTGAACCGGTCAGCCCGACCACCTGCGCCTGCCCCGCGTACGGCGCCAGCGCCGCGGCGATCGCCGGGAGCAGCTCGTCGCCGTTCTCCACCAGGGTGATCAGGCGGGCCACCGCGCGGGGGTCACCCGCGCGGGCCCGCTCGACCAGCAGCGGTACGTCCCGACTACGGCGCACCGACGTGCTGCCCGCCGCCGGGACGGGCTCGGCCTCTCCGCTCACTGGCCCGGCACGTGGATGATCAGCGCGTCGCCCTGCCCACCGCCGCCGCAGAGCGCCGCCGCGCCGGTGCCACCACCGCGGCGCTTCAGCTCCAGGGCGAGGGTGAGGACGAGACGCGCGCCGGACATGCCGATCGGGTGGCCGAGCGCGATCGCGCCACCGTTGACGTTCACCTTGTCCGGGCTGATCCCGAGGTCCCGGGTGGACTGGATGCCGACCTGGGCGAACGCCTCGTTGATCTCGATGAGGTCCAGGTCCGCGACGCTCAGGCCGCCCTTCTTCAGGGCGTGGTTGATCGCATTGGACGGCTGCGAGTGCAGGGAGTTGTCCGGGCCCGCCACGTTGCCGTGCGCGCCGATCTCGGCCAGCCAGGTCAGCCCCAGCTCCTTCGCCTTGGCCTTGCTCATGACGAGCACCGCGGCGGCGCCGTCGGAGATCGGCGACGAGCTGCCCGCGGTGATGGTGCCGTCCTTCGCGAAGGCGGGGCGCAGCTTGGCCAGCGACTCGACGGTGGTGTCCGGGCGGATGCCCTCGTCCTCGCTGATCACCAGCGGGTCACCCTTGCGCTGCGGGATGACCACCGGGGTGATCTCGTCGGCGAAGTGGCCGTTCTTCTGCGCGGCGGCGGCCCGCTGGTGGCTGGCGGCGGCGAAGGCGTCCTGCTCCGTGCGGGAGATGCCGTGCTTGACGCCGAGCCGCTCGGTCGACTCGCCCATCGAGCAGCAGTCCCAGGCGTCGCTGAGCCCGTCGTGCGCCATGTGGTCCTTGACCACCACGTCGCCGTACTTGTAGCCGGTGCGCTGGCCCATCAGCAGGTGCGGGGCGTTGGTCATCGACTCCATGCCGCCGGCCACCACGATGTCGAACTCGCCAGCCCGGATCAGCTGGTCGGCCAGGGCGATCGCGTCCAGGCCGGAAAGGCAGACCTTGTTGATGGTCAGCGCCGGCACCGACATCGGTACGCCGGCCTCGACCGCCGCCTGCCGGGCCGGGATCTGACCGGCGCCGGCCTGCAACACCTGCCCCATGATCACGTACTGGACCTGGTCCGGGCTGACGCCGGCCCGCTCCAGCGCCGCCTTGATGGCGATCCCGCCGAGCTTGGTGGCGGGAAGGTCCTTGAGGTTGCCCAGCAGCCGGCCCATCGGGGTCCGCGCGCCGCTGACGATCACCGAAGCCATGCCTGCCTCCGAGGGGGGTGCCGAGCTGTACGCCTTAACGATTGTTCGGCCAGACTAGCGCCATGGCAGAGAACTCCCCCGTCGAGCCCGGTGCGGACTACGTCACAGACATCGGGCTTCGCAAGATTGACCACGTCGGGATCGCCGTGGCCGACCTGGACGCCGCGATCGACTTCTACCAGCGGACGTTCGGGATGCGCTGCGTACACGTGGAGACCAACGCCGAGCAGGGCGTCCGGGAAGCGATGCTGGCCGTCGGGCCGACCACCGAGGGCGGCTGCGTGCAGTTGCTCGCCCCGCTCACCCCGGAGTCGACGATCGCGAAGTTCCTGGACCGCAACGGGCCGGGCGTGCAGCAGGTCGCGTACACCGTGGTGGACATCGACGCGGCCTGCGCGGCACTGCGCGAGCGCGGCATGCGGCTTCTCTACGATGCCCCGAGGCGCGGCACTGCGGACAGCCGGATCAACTTCGTCCACCCGAAGGACGCCGGCGGCGTCCTCGTCGAACTGGTCGAGCCCGCCGCAGCCCACTAGCCCTGCGCCCCGCCCCGCCCCCTGCCGCCCCACCCCGCGCCGCACTGCTGCGCACCACGTGCGACACGGCGACACCGCACGCCGCACGCCGTGATCGCGCTGCAACAGGGATCTAGTGGTCTCCCACCGCCGTGACACCACTACATCAAGGATCGAGCACGATC
>NZ_JAGPXU010000012.1:0-180259 GCF_018070385.1 Micromonospora sp. C97 | reverse complement strand
GGGCGGGGGGGTCAGTGCGGGCGGGGGGGTCAGTTTCCTGATCCTGGCTCGGCCATCCGGCGGTGCTGCTCGGACTTGAGCTTGTCCGGGATGATCTTGCCGGCGGCGGTCTGCACCTTGTTCAGCAGCGACCCGGCGGTGACCGTCTGATCGCCCCTCATCATCGCCTCGAAGCCCTGGGCGGCGACCTTCGCCGGGTCGTCCTTCTTACCCGAGCCGACCCGGGTGTCCTCCATCTCGGCGCGGTCGAAGAACTCCGTGTCGGTTGGTCCAGGCATGAGCGAGGTCACCGTGACGCCGGTGTCCTTCAACTCGTTGCGCAGCGCCTCGGCGAAGGACTGCACGAACGACTTCGACGCGTTGTAGACCGCCTGGAACGGCCCCGGCATGGTCGAGGCGATCGACGAGGTGAAGAGCACCCGGCCCGCACCCCGCTCGACCATCCCCGGCAGCAGTCGCTTCGCCAGGTGCACCGTCGAGCGCACGTTGAGGTCGACGATCTCCAGCTCGTCGGCGAGGTCGGTGCCGCCCACGAAGGCGCCGCCGGCACCCCGGCCGGCGTTGAGCGCCAGCGCGTCCAGCGGTCGTCCGGTCGCGGTGACGGCGGCCACCAACTCCGTCACGCCCTGCTCGCGGGCCAGGTCGACGCGGACCGACCAGATCTGCGGTCCGCCGTCCCGGCGCAGCTGCTGTGCCGCCAACTCGATGCCCTCGTCCTCGGCGGCGATGACCAGGTCGAAGCCGTGCTCACCGAACTGCGCCGCCAGTTCGTACCCGATCCCGCTGGAGGCCCCGGTCACCAGGGCGAGCGGCCGGTCGGAGGTGGGTGTGGTCATGTTCTCGACTCCTTCTGTGCGAACCCTGGCCGCACCCGTGACGGTGCGGTGGTCCCCTACCGTGTGCCCCGCGACGCAGCGCCCAACCACATCGGCGGGGGTCGCCTCCCGGAGGGCGGCCCGAACGACCGGGCCCGGCCCGGTACGATCGTCGCGGGCCGTTACTGGCGCGTGGGGATGGATAACCATCGGGGAGCGGCCCCGTCATGAGGACGTCTGCCGAGCGCCTGGGCCTTCCGCACGTCTGTAGGAGGTCGCATGTCCCGCAACGCCGAGTCCACCGCATTCCGCAGCGCCCTTGAGGTGATCCGGGCTGTCGAGCCGCGGGTCGCCGACGCCATCGGCGCCGAGCTGACCGACCAGCGGGAGTCACTCAAGCTGATCGCCAGCGAGAACTACGCCTCCCCGGCGACCCTGCTGGCGATGGGCAACTGGTTCAGCGACAAGTACGCCGAGGGCACCGTCGGCCGCCGTTTCTACGCCGGCTGCCAGAACGTCGACACCGTCGAGGCGCTCGCCGCCGAGCACGCCCGGGAGCTGTTCGGCGCCGCGCACGCGTACGTGCAGCCGCACTCGGGCATCGACGCCAACCTGGTCGCCTTCTGGGCGGTGCTGGCCGACCGGGTGGAGTCCCCCGCCCTGAAGAAGGCCCAGGTCCGCCAGGTCAACGACCTCACCGAGGCCGACTGGTTCGCGCTGCGCCGCGAGCTGGGCAACCAGCGGATGCTCGGCATGTCGCTGGACGCCGGTGGCCACCTCACCCACGGCTTCCGGCCGAACATCTCCGGCAAGATGTTCGACCAGCGCAGCTACGGCACCGACCCGGCGACCGGCCTGATCGACTACGACCGGGTGGCCGAGGCCGCCCGGGAGTTCAAGCCGTTGATCCTGGTGGGCGGCTACTCGGCGTACCCCCGGAAGGTGAACTTCCGGATCCTGCGCGAGATCGCCGACTCGGTCGGCGCCACCTTCATGGTCGACATGGCGCACTTCGCGGGCCTGGTGGCCGGCAAGGTCTTCACCGGTGACTTCGATCCGGTGCCGCACGCGCACATCGTCACGACCACCACGCACAAGTCGTTGCGTGGCCCGCGCGGCGGCATGGTGCTCTGCCAGCCGGAGCTCGCCGACCAGGTGGACCGGGGCTGCCCGATGGTGCTCGGCGGCCCGCTTCCGCACGTGATGGCCGCCAAGGCGGTCGCGCTCGCCGAGGCCCGCCGGCCCGACTTCGCCGACTACGCCCAGCGGATCGTGGACAACGCGCAGGCGCTCGCCGAGGGCCTGCTGCGCCGGGGCGCGAAGCTGGTCACCGGTGGCACCGACAACCACCTGGTGCTGATCGACGTGTCCGGTTACGGGCTCACCGGCCGGCAGGCCGAGCAGGCCCTGCTCGACTCGGGCATCGTCACCAACCGCAACTCGGTCCCGCAGGACCCGAACGGAGCCTGGTACACGTCCGGCATCCGGATCGGCACCCCGGCGCTGACCACCCGGGGCCTCGGCACCGCCGAGATGGACCAGACCGCCGAGTTGATCCACACCGTGCTGACCCAGACCACCGCCGGCGCCAACGCCGACGGCACCCCGTCGAAGGCGAAGTACACCCTGGACCCGGGCCTGGCCGACAAGGTCGCCCGTCAGGCCACCGACCTGCTGGCCACCCACCCGCTCTACCCCGGCATCGACCTGGCCTGAGCGGCGGGCCGACACCCTCAGACGATGGGGCGCTTCAGGTGGTAGCGGTGGACTTCGGTGCTGCCCTGGACGTTGTTGACGTCCTCGGCGGCGGAGACCAGCTCCCACCCCTCCCGGCCGGCGCGGTTGAGGTGCGCGATGGCCGTGTCGCCGTACGCGGTGATGTCCTTGCGTGAGCCGTCCGGCGCGTACCAGACGAACGAGACGTGAAAATTGCGGCCCTGTCCCTGATAGCGACGGACGAGCAGGGCGTACTCCCAGGCAACCATGGGCCTTATTATGTCCGTCCAACCAGGACGGCGGCACACGGGTCGTCGCGCATTGCCATCAGGTGAACGCGGTGCGTCAACCCGCCCGCCGGGCCCGCTCGTCGGTGATCAGTGCCGCCAGCCGGTCCAACCCGACGTCGATCTGCTCCGGCGTGACCGCGCTGACCGACAACCGCAACGCGTGGACCGGCGCGGTGTCGTCGTAGAAGTGCGCCATCGGCGTCCACAGCACCCCGTGGTCGCGCGCCGAGCGGTCCAGCAACGCGTCGTCGACCGGGAACGGCACTGTCACCACCACGAAGAAGCCGCCGGCCGGCACTGTCCACCGCACCGCCGCCGCGCCGTCCGCCCCGGGCGGGAACCGCCGGGCCAGGCCGGCCACCAGGTGGCGCAGGTTCCTGGTGTACGCGGACCGCTCCCGGGTGTTCGCGGCCACCAGACTGCAACCGTGCTCCAGCAGCCGGCCACCGATCACCGCCTGCGCGATCGGCGACGTGTTCACAGTGACCATGCTCTTGATCATGGCGAGTTGGTCGGCGAACGGGCCGACCCGCCCGTCCGGGCCGGCCACCCGCTGGTCGGCGACCACGTACCCGACCCGCGCACCGGGAAGCACGGTCTTGGCGAACGAGCCGAGGTAGACGACCCGCCGCGCGGTGTCCAACGCCTTGAGGGTGGGCGGGCGCGGTCCGTCGTCGACGGGGAACAGGCCGTAGGGGTTGTCCTCCAGCAGCAGCAGCTCCTCCTGCCCGGCCAGCTCCAGCAACCGCCGCCGGTGGGCGGTGTCGATGCTGACCCCGGACGGGTTGGCGAAGTCCGGCATCAGGTAACAGGCGCGCGGCCGCAACCCTGCCGCCCGGGCCCGGCGCACCTGGGCGGCCAGGTCGGCCAGGTCGATCCCGGACGGCCCACCGGCCACCGGCCAGACCGGCAGGTCCACCAGCCGGGCCGCGCCGGTCAGCCCGACGTAGGTCGGTGCGACCGCCAGCAGCACGTCCGTCGGCCCGGCCCGCAACGCCCGCAGCACCAGAAACATGGCCTCCTGGCAGCCGACGGTCACCACGATGTCCTCGCCGTCGACGGTGATCCCCTCGTCGACGGCGAGGTTACGGGCGATCAGGTGGTGCACGATGCCCTTGGTCCGGCCGTACTGCAGCAGCAGCCGCCGGGCCTGTTCGGGTCGGTGCCCCAGGTCGTCGACGAGGTGCCGGTGGAAGGTGTCCAGGTGCCGGTGCACCGCCGCGACGTCGAAGAACTCCTCGTACGGCCGGCCGGCCGCGAGGGACACCGCCGCCGGGTACCGCTCGGACACCTCGTTGAGGAAGTTCATCGACGTCAACGCCGGATCGCCCAGCGCGGGGTGCAGGTCGGCGACGGCCAGGTCGACAGGTTCGGTGGCGGTCACCGCTCAACCCACCCGGAGGGTACGCAGCTCGCCGGCCGCCACCGGATCGGCGCAGCCGGCCAGGGTCAGCGCGTCGGTCAGCTCGGCGGCGAGCAGCGCCAACGCGTCCCGGGCCGCCGGTTCGCCGCCGACGGCCAGCGCCCAGAGCAGCGGCCGGCCGACCAGCACCCCGGACGCACCCAACGCCAGCGCCCGCAGCACGTCGGTGCCGCTGCGGATGCCGCTGTCCAGCAGCACCTGGCAGCCGCCCCCGATCGCGTCGACGACCTCCGGCAGCATGGTGACGCTCGGCGGTGCACCGTCCAGTTGCCGCCCACCGTGGTTGGAGACGACCACCGCGTTCGCGCCGACCCGTACCGCCTCGGTCGCGTCCCGCGGATCCAGCAGCCCTTTGACCACCAGCGGCAGGTCGATCTGCTCGCGCAGCCACGCCAGGTCCGCCCAGCGCAGCGCCGGCGCGAACGACGCGGCGGTGTGCGCCGCGATCGCGGACACCCCGGGAGCACCGGAGTGCGCCAGCGCGTCCCGACCCTCGGGGAGGTTCGCGGCGATCACCTCAGACGGCAGCCGGAACGCGTTGCGCAGGTCCCGGGGACGTCGGCCGAGCACCGGGACGTCCACGGTGACCACCAGTGCCCGGCACCCGGCCGCGACGACCCGGTCCAGCAGGTCGCGGACGAGAGCCCGGTCGCGCAGCCAGTAGAGCTGGAACCAGACGTCCGCGCCCACGCCGGCCACCTGCTCGATCGGCGTGCTGCCCAGCGTGCTCGCCAGGTACGGGATTCCGGCCGCGCCGGCCGCCGCCGCGAGCCCCAGCTCCCCGTCCGGGTGCACCAGCCGCTGGTACGCCATCGGCGCCACGGCGACCGGCATGGCGTACCGGCTGCCGAGCAGGCCGGCGCCGAGGTCGACGGTGTCCACGCCACGCAGCACCCGGGGCAGCACCGCGACCCGGTCCAGCGCGTGCCGGTTCGCGGCGAGGGTCACCTCGGCCGCGCTGCCGCCGGCCAGGTAGTCCCACACGTCCGGCGCCAGCACGGCCCGGGCCCGCTCGGCGTAGTCGGCGAGCGAGACGGCCGGCAGGTCGGTCAGCACCCGCTCAGCCATCGGCCACCGCCGGGCCCGTCACGGCCGGCTCGTCCACCTGGGCGGCTTCCGGCCCGGCCGACAGCCCGAAGCGTTCCCGGAGAAAGGCGGCCGCGTCTTCCTGCGCCCGCCGCCCGTCGGTGAAGGTTCCCGGCATGGCGAAGAACCCGTGGATCATGCCCGGGTAGTGCGCCAGTCGGGTGGGCACACCGGCGTCTCGCAGCCGCTCGGCGTACCGCTGCCCCTCGGCGCGCAGGGGGTCCAGTTCGGCGGTGATCACCAACGCCGGCGGCAACCCGGACAGGTCGTCGGCGAGCAGTGGCGAGGCCAGCGGATCCCGGGCGTGCCCCGGGTCGGAGAGGTAGTGCCTCCGGTACCAGGCAACCGAATGCCTGTTGAACAGCGCCGGGTCGTCGTCGCCGACCGGGTCGCCGCTCTGGTCGGTGTTCGGGTAGATCAGCAGTTGCGCGGCGAGCGGGGGCCCGTCCGTCCGGCTGAGCAGGGTGACCGCCGCGGCCAGGTTCCCGCCGGCGCTGTCCCCACCCACCGCCAGCCGGGTCGGGTCCACACCCAGCCGGTCGGCGTGCCGGGCGATCCACGAGGTGGCGGCGTGGCAGTCGTGCACCGCCGCCGGAAAGGGGTGCTCCGGGGCGAGGCGGTAGCCGACGGTGATCACCTGACAGGGCACGGCGTTGGCCAGGCGCCGGCAGATGCCGTCGGCGGTGTCGATGCTGCCGAGCGTCCAGCCGCCGCCGAAGAAGTACAGCACTGTCGGCAGCGGACCCGGACCGCTCGGCCGGTACACCCGCAGCGGCAGCTCCCCGGCGGGGCCGGGGATGCGTTCGTCGCGTACCTCGGTCACCGGCTCGACCGGGCCGCCGCCGGCGCGGATCGCGGCCAGATCCGCGGCGCGCGCCTCGGCGAGGGTCTGCGTGTACAGCGGCGGGGTGCCGGCCGCGGCACGGGCCGCCCGGTACGCCGCCACCTCCGGATGCAGCGTCATGTCGCTCCTATCCACCGGTGCTGACCAGCAGCTTGTCGATACCGCGCAGGAACAGGCTGCCGCTGTACGTCGGCGTCTCGGTGACGGTCAGCGCGGGGAACCGGGCGAACAGCCGGGGCAGCGCGAGGCGACCCTCCAACCGCGACACCGCCGCGCCCAGGCAGAAGTGCAGACCGACACCGAAGGCCAGCGACGGGGGGCCGGCACGGGTCGGGTCGAAGGCGTCCGGGGCCGGGAAGCGGGCCGGGTCCCGGTTGGCCGCCCCGATCATGATCAGCACGTTGTCGTCGGTGGCGACCGGCACGCCGTGCAACACGGTGTCGGCCGGCGCGGCGCGGGCCAGGAAGTGCACCGGGCTCGCCAACCGCAACACCTCGTCGACGCAGCCCTGCGCCAGTGTGGCGTCGCTGGGCAGCGCCGCGACCGTCTCCGGCTGCGCCAGCAGCAACGGCAGCCCGTTGCTGAACATGTAGACGGTGGTGACGAAGCTGGCGTTGAACAGCACGATCAGGTTGCTGATCAATTCCTCCTCGGTCAGCTCCACCTCCCCGGAGTCGAGCGCCTCGACCAACCCACTGAGCAGGTCGTCCCCCGGCGCCCGGCGGCGGTGTGCCAGCAACTCCCGGTAGAAGGCCCGCAACTCCCGCGCGGCGGTGTTGGCCGCGGCCAGCCGCTGCGGGGTCTTGCCCGCCACGTCCAGGAACTCGTCGATCCACTCCACCCGCTCGCGGTACCACGGCAACTCGGCGGCCGGGATGCCGATGAACTCGGCCATCACCAGGGCCGGGATCGGGTACGCGAAGTCGGCCACGAAGTCGACGACGCCCGGGCCGGCGTCCGCCATCCGGTCCAGCAGCTCGTCAACCACCCGCAGGATCACCGGTTCCAGCGCGCCGAGCCGGCGCGGCGTGAAGGTGCGGGAGAAGACGTGCCGCATCCGGGTGTGATCAGGCGGGTTGACGAACATCATCGAGGTCTGGAAGGTGCGCAGGATCTCCTGTTCCTCCCAGCCCGGCGGCGGCTGTTTCGTCCACTGCGGATCGCGCAGCAACTCGTCGACGAGGTCGTAGCCGACGGCCACCGCGGCCACCGTGCGGTGCTCGGCGCGCGGCGGCACCGCGCTGATCGGGCCGAGCCGGTGCAGCTGCGCGTACCACGGGTACGGGTCCTGTCTGCCCTGTTCGCTGTACAGGCCGGTCAGTATCTCCGCCACGTCCACGGCCAACTCCTCCCCAGGATGTCGATGGCCGGGGCGGCGGGGATCACCCGCCGCCCCCGGCCGGTGTCACAGGTCGAGCAGCCGCAGCGGCACCGCGTTGGCCAGTGCCTGGTTGCCGGCGTCGTTCGGGTGGATGTGGTCCCCCGAGTCGTACGCGGCCAGCAACTGGCTGGGCCGGGCCGGGTCACGCAGCACCCGGTCGAAGTCGAGCAGCCCGTCGAACTCCCGGCTGCCGCGCAGGTACGCGTTCACCGCCTGCCGGGTGGCCTCCTTCTGCGGCGTCCACACGCCCGGCGCGCCGTGCCCCTCGTACGGCGTCAGCGTGGCCACCAGGCTGGTCAGCCCGCGCTGCTGGAGTTGCTGGTTGATCTGACGCAGGGTGGCAATGATCGCCTCGGGTGTGTCGTTCGACATCCAGATGTCGTTGATGCCCAGGTGGGTGACGACGGTCCGCACCCCGGTCTGGCCGAAGACGTCCTCGTTGAGCCGGGCCGCCGCGTTCGGGCCGAGCTGGTAGTAGCCGGGGTAGTCGCCGTCGCCCGGCTCGGTGCCCTCGTGGTTGAGCCGGTTGCCGGCCAGGCTCAGGTTGAGCACGCCCGGGGTGCGCTTGTCCGGCCGGTCCGCCAGCAGCCGGTCGGCGAGCAGGTCGGGCCAGCGCCGGTTGGCGTTGACGGTGCTGCCGTTGCCGTCACCGATGGAGTCGCTGAGCACGACGAGCGCGCCGGGGCTGCCCTTGCGTTGCACGTCGACGCCGGAGAGGAAGAACCAGCAGCAGGTGGGACGGGTGGTGAACCCGGCGCCCTCGGCCGCCCCGGTCAGGTCGCCGGCGCCGATGAAGTTGGCCTGCTGGGACTGCCCGTGGAAGGTGGTCGGGCCGGTCGGCGTCGGGAAGTGCACGGTGAGCACCAGGTCGCTGTCGTCGGCGACCGGGAAGGGCAACGGGTCGCTGAGCAGTTCCGCGCCGCGGTTCATGGTCGCCGTGGTGGCGCCGGTGAAGGTCAGCGGGCGCACCGACGCCGCGTCGATGTCGGAGAGGTCGTCGGGGGTCGTGGTGTTGGGCCGGGCGACGGTGGCGCGGCCGACCTGGACCGCCTGCTCGCCGTAGAGGTTGCTCAACCGGACCCGCAGCGCCGGGCCGCCCACCGACACGTGCACGATCATCCGGACGCTCTGGTTGTTGAGGCCGGTGTTGGTCAAACCGACCGAGTTGCCCCGGGTGACAGCGGTGGCCCAGCTGCCCGCCCACTCGGCGCGGTCGGGTCGGCTGGCGGTGGTGCCGGACGGGCCGGCGCTGGCGACGACGGCGGGTGCGCCGGCGACCAACAGCGCGGCCGCGGCGGCGATGACAGGCCATCTCTTCGGGGTTGCCGTTGCCATGGAACCTCCATCGTGTGGCAGCCCAGGGCCGTCCGCTGACGGCGCCCGCCTGGACGATGGTCCAGAAACCTAGCCGCCGCCGTTGACGGGCGTCAATCAACCTGATCGACGCGATCAAATGTCCGGCGGGCCGCCCGGATCGCCCACTCGGCACGGTTCCGACCAGTCGTTTCCGGCCTAGGCTTCCAGGCGGCGGCGGTGCGGTCGCCCAAGCGCGCCACCGTCGCGTCGTCACCGGGAGCTGCCCGGGGACCGCCGCTTTCTCGGATGGGGGCTGCCGGATGACTGACGGACCCGAGCACACCACGACGTACGTGCACACTGTGTTGGACCTCTTCGCCGGATTCGGCGATCGGGAGGCGCTGGTCGGCGCCGATCGGCGACTCACCTACACCGAAGCCGCCGCCCGGGTCCGGGCGATGGCCGCGACGTTGACCCGGCACGGCGTACGGCCCGGGTCGGCGGTGCTGGTGACCGTCGCGAACGCGGTGGAGGGTCCGCTGCTCCAACTCGCCCTGCACCTGCTCGGCTGCCGGACGATGTGGGTCGCCCCGGTGACCGCGCGCCGGGAGGTCGACGAGTTCATCAGGTTGGCCCGCCCCGACGCCCTGGTCTACGACGCCCGGGACCGGGCCAGCCTGGGCCCGGAACTGGCCGCCGCGCTGCCCAGCACGCCGGTGTGCTGCCTGGGCGCGGGCGGCGCCGGACCCGACCTCACCGCCGACGCCGACGCGACGGAGCTGCCGGCGTCAGTGCCGGCACCCGAGTCGTTCCTGCAGACCAGTGGCACCACCGGAAGTCCCAAGCTCGTGCACCACCGGGAGAGCTTCTACGCCCAGATCCTCACCCTGGCCGCCGACTTCCGCGCCGCCGGGTTCCCGCTGCTGCGGCACCTGTCGCACTCGCCGATGTGGCTGGCCAGCGGCCAGATCACCACCCTGTTCAACCTGTTCACCGGCGGGGTGCTGTTCCTGCGTGACGACTGGGACCCGGTGGCCTTCGTGGACACCGTGCAGCGGGAGCGGATCAACTCGACCTTCGTCACCCCGCCGATGCTCTACGAGGTGCTGGACCACCCGGCGCTGGTCGGCGCGGACTTCTCCGCCATGTTCATGTTCAACGTGGGCGCCGGGCCCGCCGCGCCCGCCCGGCTGCGCCAGGCCATCGCGCGCTTCGGCCCGGTGCTGCGCATCGTGTACGGCCTCAGCGAGGCGGTCGTGATCACCGCGCTGCCCGGGCTGACCGACGACCCGGACCACCCGGAGCGGCTGCGCTCCTGCGGGCGGCCCTACGGCGACGTGCGCATCGAGATCCGCGACGACGACGGGGTGGTGCTGCCGACGGGCCGCGACGGCGAGGTGTGGGTGCGGACCCGACTGAGCTTCGCCGGTTACCACGGCCAGCCGGAGCTGACCGCACAGACGCTCGTCGACGGGTGGGTGCGGACCCGCGACATCGGCCACCTCGACGACGACGGCTACCTCTACCTGGTCGACCGGGCGCACGACATGATCGTCACGCATCGGCGGAACTGGGCGATCTTCTGCCGTCCCATCGAGGATGCGCTGGTCGGGCACCCGCAGGTCCGCGCCGCCGCCGTGATCGGCGTACCGGACGAGACGGTCGGCGAGGTGCCGTACGCGTACGTGGTGCTCGGGCCGGACGCGACGGTCACCGGGGCGGAGCTGATCGACCTGGTGACCACCGAACTCAACAAGATGTGGGCACCGGCCGCCGTGGAGTTCGTCGACCGGTTGCCGGTGAACCGGTCGATGAAGGTGGACAAGCGGGCGTTGCGCGCCCGCCACGCGGCCGGTCGGGCGGCGGCGGTCGGGGCGTGACCCCCCGCCGGCAACTGGTCGTCCTGGTCAGCGCCGACCTGATCTCGAACCTGGGCACCCGCATCTCGGTGGTGACCATCCCGTGGCTGGTGCTGGTCACCACCGGCAGCCCCACCAAGATGGGCCTCGTCGCGTTCGCCGAGACCCTGCCGTACCTGCTGTCCAGCGCGTTGGGCACGCCCTGGGCGGACCGGATCGGCCTGCGTCGTACCTCGATCCTCTGCGACGCGGGCAGCGCGGTGGCGATGGTCGTCGTCGCGTTGACCCCGTGGTTGGGCTTCGCCCCGCTGGTGGCGCTCGTCGCGGTGGCCGGCGCGCTGCGGGGCATCGGGGACCGGGTGAAACACGTGATGTTCCGGCCGGTCGCGGAGGCCGCGGGGGTGCCGCTGATCCGGCTGACCTCCGCCTACGACGGGCTCAGTCGGGTGGTGACCCTCTTCGGTGCCGCGGTGGGCGGTCTGCTGATCGCCGTGTTCGGGGTGACCGAGGCGATCCTCATCGACGCGGCAAGCTTCGGCGTCTGCGCGCTGCTCATCGGTGTCCTGGTCCGCCCACCGGCCGCCCCGACCCCACCGGCCCAGCCGGAGAGCTACCTGAGCGCGCTACGGGGTGGGTTCAGCTACCTGGGTCGGGACCGGCCGCTGCTCGGCATGCTCGCCGTCATCTCGGCGCTGAACATGGTGGCCAACGCCAGCGTGGCCGTCTACATCCCGGTCTGGGTCGCCCGCGAGCTACCCGGGCCGAGCGGTCTCGGTCTGGTGCTGGCGGCGTTCTCGGCGGGCGCGCTGCTGGGCAATCTGGTGTTCACCGCGCTCGGACCCCGGCTGCCGCGGCGGCTGACGTTCCTGATCGGCGCGCTGGTCGCCGGCACACCCCGGCTGGTGGCGCTCGCGATCAGCGACGAACTGCCGGTCGTGCTCGTGGTGACGTTCCTGTCCGGGATCGGCATCGCGGCGGTCAACCCGCTGCTCGGGGTGGCCCTGTACGAGCGGGTGCCGCCGGAGTTGCAGACCCGGGTGATCGGCATCGCCGGCTCGTTGGCGTTCGTCGGGTTGCCGGTCGGCGCGCTGCTCGGCGGCTGGTCGGTGGACGCTCTGGGGCTCACCCCGGCCCTACTGACCATGGCGGCGGCGTGCCTGGTGATCACCGCGTACCCGCTGGTGAACAGGGCGTCCGGCCCGGAAACCCCGGCGCGGCCCGCCCCCGTCGCCACCCGGTAAACGCGTTGCGGGAGCTGGCCGGCTGCCGCAGGCTCGGGCTGATGAACACGCAACCGACACCCGGCGTCCCGGTGACCGACGCCGCCGTGACCGACCGGATCGACGTGGCGCTGGTCCGCCGACTGGTGGCCGAGCAGTTCCCGCGGTGGGCGTCGCTTCCGGTCCGCCCTGTCGCTGTCGACGGTTGGGACAACCGCACCTTCCACCTGGGCGCGGAGATGACAGTGCGGCTGCCCAGCGGCGCGGGGTACGCCCTGCAGGTCGACAAGGAACAGCGCTGGCTGCCGGTGCTCGGGCCACAGCTACCGGTGCGGATCCCCGTTCCGCTGGCTCAGGGCCGACCCGGGGCCGGTTACCCGTACCCGTGGTCGGTCTACCAGTGGATCGACGGGCAGACCGCCGCAGCTGAGCGGATCGACGACCTGACCCGGTTCGCCACCGACCTCGCCGCCTTCCTGCGCGCCCTGCGTGGCATCGACGCCACCGACGGCCCGCAGGCCGGCCCGCACAGCGCCTGGCGGGGCGGCCCGCTGTCCACCTACGACACCGAGACCCGGGCGGCGATCGAGGCGCACCGCGACCGGTTGCCCGCCGACGTCGTCACCGGCATCTGGCAGGCCGCCCTCGACGCCACCTGGACCGGCCCGGCGCTCTGGTTCCACGGCGACGTCGCGGAGGGCAACCTGCTGGTCCGCGACGGTCGGCTCGCCGCGGTCATCGACTTCGGCTGCTGCGGTGTGGGCGACCCGGCCTGCGACACCGTGATCGCCTGGACCCTGCTGCGCGGCCCCAGCCGGGCGGCCTTCCGGGCGGCGCTCGGTCTGGACGACGGCACCTGGGCGCGCGGACGGGGCTGGGCGCTGTGGAAGGCGCTGATCACCCTGGACGATCACGACCCGGCCAAGGCCGAGCGGGCCGGGCACGTACTCGGCGAACTCCTCGCCGAACACACGGTGGCCCGCTGAACCCGTACGGTGTGGCCATGGCCAGTTGGGACGACGTCCGTCGGATCGCGCTCGCGATGCCCGAGGCCACCGAGCGGGCCTCGTACGATGGGCTGCCGGCCTGGCGGGTGCGCGACAAACCGTTCGTCTGGGAGCGACCGCTGCGGCGGCCTGATCTCGACGCGCTCGGGGCCGCCGCACCTGACGGCCCGCTGCTCGGCGTCCGAGTGGCCGACCTCGGCGTCAAGGAGGCCCTGCTCGCCGACGACCCGTCGGTCTACCTGACCACCCCGCACTTCGACGGCTACCCGGCGGTGCTGGTCAGACTCGACCGGATCAGCCCGTCCGAGCTGGTCGAGGTCATCACCGACGCGTGGTACGCGCGGGCCCCGAAACGGCTGGCCGCCGCCCACCGTGAGTCGACCGGGCCCGGGTAGCTGCTGCTCCTCCACCAGGAGCGGACCGGATCGGGGTCAGGCTGGCCGGGCCGCCCGACGGTCGGTTAGCGTGCCGGCATGCCATCGACGCTCACCGAATCGACGGACCCGTACTGTCTGCGCCCCGGGGAGGCCGCCGACCTGCTGCACGGGCACCCGTGGCGGCGGTTCGTGGCGCTCGGCGACAGCGTCGTGGAGGGCATGTGTGAGCCGACCCCGGCCTACCCGGACGTGCAGTCGGATGCCGAGGCGCCCGGCATTCAGAACCGAGGGCGACGGCGGCCTGTCGCTGGGGTGGGCGGACGGCTACCTCCCGGCCGCCCCCCGGAACCGTCGAGGCAGGAGACCCGCCAGGACAGGTAGACGGTTCGCGGCGTCGCGCCGGCACTCGCCCGTTCGCGCCACCGTACCCGCTGAAAAGTCTCGAGGTAGACGAGCTCAGTGACGATCGCGAGAATCGCGTCGGCGGACCAGGCAGCCCCCCACTCGCAGCGCAACCGCGGGCCCTGCCAGAAGGCCCACTCACCTCCGGCCTCGCGAACAATCTTGTAACGGAGGCGGACCGGTCGCATGGACCGGTCCGCGTGGCGCTTGATCTCCATGATCCTGGTCGTCCTTCGGGGTCAGTCAGGCCGTCCGTGTCCGGCTGCGCGGCCGTGAAGCGGACCGCTTCTGAACGGGTCGGTAGGGATTTTTCTTGCCATACGTGTGGTACAGCACCTCGCCGAGGAGGGTGCAGACCGCGATGAGGGAGATCACGGCCAGGTGGCCGCCCCATTCCATCTGACCGGTGAGCAGCGACACTGGCACGCCGAGCGAGCCAAGGATCAGGTTGCAACGCCGGGCGGTTCCATCGCCGCGGACACTCCCCACCACCGTGGCGCCGCGCGTGGGTCGGGTGCTGTACTCCAGCGCCTGCGCGATGACGAAGGAGATGACCAGGCACATACCGAAGACCGAGAAGTCCTGCGCGCTGCCGGCCTCGATCTGGTGGGCGGTCACAGCCGGGCGAGCGACTCCACTCACACCCAGGTAGGCGAGGCCCAGGTAGAGCGTTGGCCTGCACGTCTTCAGACTGAGGCCGAAGGGTACCTCGAAAGCGTCGGCGGGCGTATTCTTGTCGGGGTCATACATGTCAGCTCCTCACTAGGGCAACTGGCGTGCGTGATGATCGTTTCCGGGACTAGGCCCCCGGATCGATCACTCCTAGTGGCTCCTCCGGTCTCCCGGAGGAGCCACTAATTTTTTTGTCGATATTTATCTTCCTGGTTGGCAACTCAACAAGCAATGGGCTCCACAGTGACTTCGAGTGAGGTTTGCAGTCACTGTTTCCGCAGCTCAGAGCAGTTAGAATCAAGATCGATTATCCCGTCCACAGCGATTACGCCGAACGCTCGACAGTAGACTTCGGCGTGATTGACAGCGGCGTATCGGACAGTTGACAGCAGCACTCCCGCCAAGAGACAGCGTCGCTGTTACCCTGCGCTAGTGCCCTCCACGCGACACCGCTCATCGTCAGCGAGCACGCCGCCGGCCGTCACGTTGACCGACGTCAGCGATCCACGACAACTGCGCAGCTACGCGGCGACCGCCCAGGTCGCCTACATGGACGCCGGGCTGGAACCCGGGATCACAAAGATGACGCAGAATGAAATCGCCAAGATCCACGCCAAGATCAAGCAGGTCAATCGTGGCGACAAACCAGACCCCACCGCCGGCGTCGGCGGTGATGCGACGCCAAACGACCCCAGCGGAAACTTCAGCCGGGCGCTGCGAAACGGGCCGACGATTCCGTTCCTGCAAGCGTTGGACACCGTCATCCTCGGAAGAGCACCACAACTCAGCCGCGCGGGTGGGCTCGCGGCCTTCGCCGCCCGGCTGTCTGGTGTACGCAGCGGCCAGAACGTCGAGGCCACCATCTCGCCTTTCTACCAACCATTCGTCCTCGCCATTCGCAACCCTCCCCCGATCATCCTGCTGCTTCAGGCCACCATCCTCCTGGCCGAATTCGAAGAGCCCGGCCGGCCACCGAGTGATGTGCGGAACGTCCACCGAGAAACACTTGCCCATGTCGTCGACGGACTCATCCAGATCGGCAGCCTCGCGCCGACTCCGTCCAGCGTCGACGCGCTGATCCTGCTCGGCAGCATCAGCCGCTACGCCTTCGACCTCGTGGAGAAGCGCCTGGACAGGGCCTTACGCACACCCCTGGGCTTCCGCGTGTGGCGCGCCCTGGCCGCGGTCGTCCTGGCCATCAAGGCGGACCGCCGGGAATCAAGCCCTGAAGGCGAGCAGGTGCGCGACTGGGTCGAGCGGCAACTGAGCTTCTGCGAACGGCTTCGGCAGTACAGCCTCTACCCCGCGCGCTCGCTCGACCTCGAACTCGCGATCGCGATTCCAAAGATCTGGTCGCCACCGGAACGGGACTGGGCCGGGGACCGGCTTCGCGCCCGCGCCAAGGATTCTAACGCGACCTTACGGGAGCGCGGCACTGCCGTCTTCGGCCTGTGGGAGCGAGCCTGGGACGGCGAGTATCAGGACGCAGCCCGCGACGAGATCTTCGAGTTCATCACCGATTTTCGCCGAGAAGCGTCGCGTCGGCCCGGCCTCAAATGGGTTGCGGGCACCCTGGAGCAAAATGTACGCCGACACAAAAAAATCCTGACAACCTGGCCGGATCTCGACGAACCCTGCCAGCGGGTCATTCGCGACGCTGGCCGGGAACTCGACTCCACGATACCCAATCGGATCCGTGCAGCTACCGAGACACTGTTCCAACACGCGGTCATCAAGAACGCTGGCGTCCACCGTCGCCGCGCCATCGACGCCATACGCGCCGGCGGCTGGGCCGCGCAGGTGATACCTGCCCTACGAGCAGTTCTCCGGCATCCCCAGGCCGACCCGTGGCTGCGCTGCCGGGCGTTGTTCGCCCTTGGATTCATGCAGGAACGCCGCGAACGGGCACAGGTTGTTATGCGGGAGGCTTGCGAGCATTCCTGGGACCGGCTCAAGCGACTGAATCTTGATGACAGCCAGGCCACGAGGGTTCGGGTGATCGAGGTCCACGCCGCGCTGTTCGCCGTGGGCGACTGTTTCGGCGACCCTGCCGGAGAGCAGGCAGCCGCCCAGATCCGTGAACAACTCGACGAGCTTCTTCAACGCGTGGTCACGGACGTTGTCAAGGACGATGGACGGTTCTTGGTGCCAGTCGGCCGCGCCCTCTCCTACCTCCTGGCTACCACAGCACATGTCCGTTCCACCAGCTCGAAGAACATGCTCGACCGGCTCGTCACGGTCAGCGATCCTCCCACACGGCACATGAGCATCTGGGGTTTGAGCCGCTTCACCGAACACGGCATCGTGAAGCAGGCGCACGAGGTGCCATTCGAGCCAATGAGCATTGAGGACTGAAGCGCCTTACCTTACGGCCAGCGCGTCCTGCCCGCCTCGACCGACGGCCAGGGAGCCACCCCTCGACCCTGCGAGCCATCCGTTTCGGCCCGCAGGTGTTCCCCGTGCGACCCGCAAGCGCCCAACGACCTGCCCGTAGGTCATCCTGCGGCAGCCGCGCACTCGTCGCTTACCCACCAGCTCTGGCCAGCAGTCGTCAGCGCATCGTCGGTCACCTCCTCCGCCGTCGGGGCCCCGGGCTCCCACCGTGCGGTCGGCCAACCACCCGTCGTGGGCGGGCGGGTGCCAACACCCCACCCCGGTTCGCCGACGTCGTCCCGCCCATGACACCAATCCGACAGGCCCGGGCGGACCTGTCCACCTGGCCGAGATCGGCCTGGCCGGCCGTGCCTGGCCGGGCCGCCCGACGGTCGGTTAGCGTGCCGGCATGCCATCGACGCTCACCGAATCAACGGACCCGTACTGTCTGCGCCCCGGGGAGGCCGCCGAACTGCTGCACGGGCACCCGTGGCGGCGGTTCGTGGCGCTCGGCGACAGCGTCGTGGAGGGCATGTGTGAGCCGACCCCGGGCTACCCGGACGTGCAGTGGGTCGACCGGGTCGCCGCCGAGCTGACCACCGTGCGCCCCGAGTTGGCGTACCGGAATCTGGGTCGACGGGGGCTGCGCGCCCACCAGGTGCGGGCCACCCAGCTCGCCCCGGCGTTGGCCTTCGCACCGGATCTGGCCCTGGTCGTCTGCGGGGGCAACGACGCCTTCCACCCGGCGTACGACGCGGCGGCGGTGGACGTCGAGCTGACCGCGATGATCACCGCGTTGCGCGACGTGGGCGCCGACGTGATCACGGTGGGCATGTTCGACGTCTCGCACAGCCCGGCGGTGCCCGAGCACCTGCGGGCCGGCCTCAGGGAACGAATGCGCCGCCTCTCCGCCCACACGGCCACCCTGGCCGAGCGCCTCGGCACGGTCCACGTCCACCTGACCGACCATCCCCTGACGGCCGACCCCACCCTCTACAGCACCGACGGCCGCCACGGCAGCGCCCGCAGCGACGCCATAGCAACAACCGAAACCCTCCGCGCCCTCTGCCTCGCCCCCTCCCCCCACCGCCCCGGACCCGCGCCCGTCACCGGTGATCAAGAGGTTTCGGTCACCGAGCCCGGCGTGTCGTGACCGAAACCTCTTGATCACCGGGAGGAGGGGGGTCAGGTTTTCAGGAGGACTCCGGTCAGGAGGACGCCGTGGGCGAGGTTGAGGACTCCGTCGCAGCCGGGGTAACCGACCCGCGCCAGGCCGCCGGAGGCCTTGCGGCCGAACAGGTACGGGGCCAGGGAGTACGGGACGTCGGCGGTGACCGTCTCACCGGTCTCGATCTGGACGAAGTCCATCGACACCCGGTCGGTCGGCAGGTACTCCTGAAGGATCGCGCCGCCCTGGCCGACGGCGGCCCGCACACCGTCGGCCCAGTCCGTCGCGCTCAGCTCCGGACCGAGCAGCACCCCGTGCCCGGCCGAACCGTCGGCCGGCTTCGCCACCAAGGTGGCCTGCTCGGCGATGGCCCGGTCGAGCACCGCGGCGGTCAACGGCACCGTGTACGGCACGTGCCGGCGGATCAGCGCCTGGTCGTCGGCGGGCAGCCCGGCCACGTCCTCCCACAGCCAGGCGAAGGTGACCTTGTTGCCGAGCAGCCAGGCCGCCGCCGACACGAACATCGGTAGCGTGCCGGCGGCGAGGGCCCGGGCCACCGCGTCCAGGCCGGCGGTCGGAGTGACCCGGTTGGGCACGAAGAGCCGGAACAGCGCGTCGACCGGCGCGCCGTCGACGACCAGGCGGTGATCGGCGTCCACCGTGGCGGTGGAGACCGGGGCGATGACCAGGTCGATGCCGAAGTCCCGTGCCCGCACGGCGAGCGGGTCGAGGATCCGGATGAACGTCTGCGGGTCGTCCAGGCCGGGGTAGTCGGCGTCGAAGTCCATCAGCAGCGCCACCCGGGCGCCCTCGGGCAGCCGCAGCTCGTCGCGGATCGCGACGAACCGCTGGTCCAGCAGGGACGGGGCGGCCCGCACCGACAGCTCGTCGAGGATGCCCTGGTCCTGGTAGAGGCGCGCGTACCGCTGGATGACGGTGTCGGCGTCGAACCCGCCGCCGAGGCTGCTGTCGATGTTGTACTCGACGAACTTCGGCACCCCGCCGGAGAAGATCACATCCGGTCGGTACGCGGCCAGCAGTGCCTCGGTCAGCGGCTCGGCCTCGTCCAGCAACCGGGTCTCCCCCGCCGGCACGCCGAGCAGCCGGCGCAGCTCCCCGGCGGTACCGGCGCGACGACGGCAGGCGTCGAGGATGAGCTGCGCCAACCGGTCGCAGACCTCGTTGAGCTCCCGCCAGGCGTCCGCGGTGAGCACCGGGGGCCGGGCCAACCGCCACTGCTTGTTGTAGGTGGCCCGGCCGTGGAAGACCTGCTCCCAGGCCGCCGCCCCACTGGCCACCATGGCCCGACGGGCCGGCTCCGGCAGCTCGGCCCAGGCCCGGCCGACCGCCGGCCACTGATAGTTCGGGTCGATCATGATGAGTCCTTCACGGTCAGGTGGATGGCGGTGACGAGGTGGTCCCGGCCGGGTTGCACGGCGCGGTCCAGCGCCGGGGCGAACGGCAGCACCGCCCCGTCCGGTCGGGTGACCCGGCGCGGCGGGGCGAGCAGCCGGACCCGCTCCACCACCGAGGCGATGATCTCGGCGGCCATGCCGCAGGAACGGTTGCCGTCGTCGAACACCACGAGTCGCCCGGTGCGGGTGACCGACTCGACGAGACCGTCGATGTCGAACGGGTACAGGGTGCGCGGGTCGAACACCTCCACCGAGACCTGATCGGCCATCTCCTCGGCGACCGCGAGCGCGTCGTGCACCAGGTGCCCGATCGCGACCACTGTGACGTCGCAGCCGTTGCGGTGGATCCGGCCCCGGCCCAACGGCACCGGCGTCAGGTCGTCGACGTCGTCGCGCACGTCCATCGCGGCGGCCGGCGCGAACACCACCACCGGGTCGTCGTGGCGGATCGCGGTGACCAGCAACCCGTACGCGTCGGCCGGGGTGGCCGGCACGACGGTGACCACGCCGACGTGCGCGAAGAGGCTGTACGGGTGGTCGGAGTGCTGCCCGGCCCACCCGGTCCGCGAGCCGGAGCCGGGCACCAGGTAGGTGACGGGGACACGGCACTGCCCACCGGTCATCAGCGGGAACTTGTGCGCGTGGTTGACGATCTGCTCGAAGACGAGGAACAGCAGCGACGGGATCTGGAACTCGATCACCGGCCGCAGCCCGGCCAGCGCCGCCCCGGTGGCGAAGCTGGTGAACGCCTGCTCGGACAGCGGGGTGTCGCGGACCCGTTCGGTCCCGAACCGCTTGGCCAGCCCGGTGGTCACCAGCGACGCGCCGACCTGGACGTCCTCGCCGAGCAGGAACACCGCCTCGTCATGGGCCAACTCGTCGGCGAGCGCCCGGGTCAACGCCCGCCGGTACGACAGTCGCGGCACCTCACCCACCTCCGGTGCGTACGATCAGGCCACTGGCGTACAGGTAGGCCAACGCGTCGGCCGGGTCGGGTTCGGGGCTGTCCAGGGCGAACCGCACCGCCGCGTCGACTGTCGCCTCGACCTCGGCGTTCACTGCTGCCCGGTCGGCGTCGGCAAGCCGTGAGCCCTGAATGTCCACCGGGTCCCGGGCCCGGCCCCGGGTCACCTCGTCCGGCGGCCGGTAGTCGAGGCGTACCGCGTGTTCGAAGGTGTGGTGGGCGTCGAAACGGTAGGTCCGGGCCTCGATCAGCTCGGGGCCACCGCCGGCGCGCATCCGGTCGACGGCGGCGGCCGCGGCGGCGCGTACCGTCTCGGGGTCCTGGCCGTCGACCTCGACGGCCGGGATGTCGAACGCGGCGGCCCGGCCGGCGATGCTGCCGGCCACCGCGCCGGCGACCGGCATGGTGGTGGCGTAGCCGTTGTTCTCGCAGACGAACAGCACCGGCACCCGCCAGAGCGCCGCCAGGTTGAACGCCTCCAGCAGCATCCCCTCGTTGACCGCGCCGTCGCCGAAGAAGCTCACCCCGACGGTGTCGTGGCCCTGCCGTCGCCGGGCCCAGACCGCGCCGGTGATGATCGCCCCGGAGGCGCCGACGATCGCGTTGGCGCCGAGCACGCCGATGCTCAGGTCGGCGGCGTGCATCGAACCGCCCCGGCCGGCGTTGAGGCCGGTGACCCGACCACACAGCTCGGCGAGCATCCGGGCCGGGTCGGCGCCGCGCGCCAGCACGTGCCCGTGCCCCCGGTGGGTGCCGGCGAGCACGTCGTCGGCACCCAGCGCCGCGCAGACGCCGGCGGCGACCCCCTCCTGACCGAGGTACGGGTGGATGCCGCCGACGATCTGCCCGCCGTGGACCAGCTCCACCGCCCGTTCCTCGAACCGGCGGATCAGCCGGACCGTGCGGTAGAGCCGGACCCTGTCGGCGTCGGTCACGCCGGCCCCTTGATGGCGGCGAGGATGTCGTCCCAGAGCCGGGCCCGGGCGGCCAGCGCGGTGTTGACGGTGTCGGCGCACTCCTGCCACTTGCTGTCGTCGTCGCCGCACAGGTCGGCGAGCATCTGCATGGCCATCGGGGTGTGCTGTTCGCCGTCGACCTCGATGTGGCGTTCCAGGTAGTCGACGAACGTGTGCAGCCGGTTGCTGACCTCGTTGACCGAGACGACCTGGGTGAACATGTCCGGGATCAGGTCCTCCCGGCCGAACGCGAAGGCCGCCGCCTGACAGTGCACCGGGGTCGACTCGATGATCTGCCAGGTGGTCGCCGCGAACCTCGCCGACGCGGCGGGCACCCCCGCCTCGGTGAGCGCCTCGGTGACCGGACGACCGGCGCGCAGCAGCTCGATGAGGGCGTTCACCGCCGTGGTGTCCGCGCCCGCCTCGGCCATGCCCCGCACGTACAGCTCGAAGTGGCTGATGTAGCCGCCGCCCAGCTCGTCGCTCTCCTCGACCATGACGATGTCGTTGATGAGGCGACGACTGCCGGTCGGGCCGGTGGGGATCCACGGCACGCTGACGCAGGTCAGCTGCCGCTGCAACGACTTCAGCAGGGACATGAAGTCCCAGACCGCGAAGACGTGGTGCTCCATGAAGGTGACGAGCGCGTCGTGGGTGTCGAGGTTGGTGTAGAGCGGGTGCTTGACCACGGCGTCGCGGCGGTCGGTCACCGCCCGCTCCAACCGCTCGATGCCCGGGTGCGTCCTACCCCAGTCGTACCGTGACATGTCAGCCTCCCTGCTGGGCGCGGTGGCGCCAGATGACCGGGCAGTAGTCGGGGTCCGCGTAGTCCGGCCGCCCGTCGTGGGTGCGGCGGACCAGCACGTCGTGGTTGTACGCGGCGAGCGTGCCGTCGGAGAGCGGGTACTCCCGCCAGGCGTTGTCGCCGTCCTGCAGGTGCAGCGAGATCGCCTGTCGGGGGCGACCGCTGACGTTGGGGCCGCTGCCGTGGTAGGTGCGGCAGTGGTGGAAACTCACGTGTCCCTTGGGGATCACCATCGGGATCTTGCGGATCTCCGCGCCGTTGTACGCGGCGTTCTCGGCCAGCATCTCCTCCAGCTGGCTGCGGTCCCGGTCGGCGAAGTGCCGCACCACCGTGTCGTCCGCGCCGATCTCCTTCCACCGGTGCGAGCCGTCGACCATGGTGATGGTGCCCATCTCCTCCCCGCAGTCGTGGAAGGGGATGAACGCGGTGAGCATCTTCTCCGACGACGAGGACGCCCAGTAGTGCTTGTCGAAGTGCCAGGGCACGATGTTGCTGGGCTCCCCGTCGATCGGCGGCTTGTAGATCAGGGTGGACTGGAAGACCCGGATCTCGTCGGCCTGCGCCAGCCGGGCGGCGACCGCGCCGATCAACGGTTTGCGCAGGATCGCGCCGAGCCCGTCGTGCTCGTGGTGGACGTAGTCGTTGTGCCGCTGCACCGGCCCCCTGGACGGGTCCCAGTAGGCGAGCTTCGGTGGGCGTACCGGAAGGCGGCGGTCCCGCTCACCGTCGTAGTAGCGCGCCGCCGCGGCGGCGAGGGCGTCCACCTCGTCGTCGGTGAAGATCTTCTTCGACAGGTACCAGCCGTGCTCGGCGTAGTGCCGCACGTCATCGTCGGACGGCAGCAGCTCCCGCTCCTCGGCGGTCAGCGTGGGCTCGTACTCCGTAGCGGTCATGCCCCCACCCCCTGTGGGGTGGCCGCCACGGCGGCCAGTTCCCGCTCCTTGGCCTCGTAGAGCGCCTTGATGTTGCCGCTGCCGAAGCCCCGCGCGCCGCGCCGCTCGATCAGCTCCAGGAAGAGCGTGCGGCGCACGTGCATCGACTCGGCGAAGATCTGCAACAGCTGGCCGTCGTGGTCGGAGTCGACAAGCACACCCAGCTCGCGCAGTCGGTCCAGCGGGGCGTCCACCCGGCCGACCCGCGCCTCCAGGGCGTCGTAGTAGCTGGCCGGGGTGCCGGCGAAGCGCACCCCGCGCCGGCCCAGCGCCTCCACGGCGGCGACGATGTCCTCGGTGCGCAACCCCAGGTGCTGCACTCCCCCACCGGCGTGCTGGTCGAGGAACGCGTCGATCTGCCCCGGCCGCCGGGTGCGGTCCGGTTCGAGCAGGACCACGGTGACCCGCCCGGACGGGCTCTGCACCACCTTGGAGTTCATCCCCTGCCCGTCGACCTCGATGTGCTCCTCGAAGATCTGCGCGAAGTCGAACAGCGCCTCGAAGTGTCGGACCGTCTCGTCGAGCTGACCGGGCGGCACGCAGACCGCCAGGTGGTCGATCTCGGCGAGCACCGGCGGGTGGTTGTCGTTCGCCGAGGCCGCCGGGGTGATGGCGCCGGGCAGGAACTCAGCCTTGTCGCCCCGGCGCTGCACCAGCCGGTGCCGCACGTCGGCGAAGCCGTCCACCTCGGCGATCACCACCTCGGCGTCCGCGCCGGTGCGGGTGGTCGGCGGCGTCACGCCGGTCGCGCCCCGACCCACCAGCTCGGCGTACGCGGCCGACACGTCGTCGACCCCGACCGCGACGACAGCGATGCCGTCACCGTGGCGCTGCACGTACCGGGCCGCCGGATGCTCTGCGCTCAGACCGGAGGTGAGCAGCAGTCGGATGTCGCCGTGGCAGAGCAGCAGTGAACGCTGCCCTTCCAGCCCGGTCTCCGGGCCACCCTGGCCACAGATCTCGAAGCCGACGGCGGTGCTGAAGTAGAAGGCCGCCTGCCGGGCGTCCCCCACGTAGAGTTCGATGTGGTCGATACCACTGATGTCCATGCCCCTGAAACCCCTCCCACACAGTTCCCCCCGCGTTGCCGTCCGGGCGCGCCCGCCCGGGATGCCGCCTCGATCACCCCCTCGGCTCGGCGACGCGCGCCAGCACCAGGCTCACGTTCTGGCCGCCGAACCCGAACGAGTTGGTGACCGCGTACTCCGGGTCGGCCTTGCGGGGCGCGCCACGGATGTGGTCCGCCGGGCAGGCCGGGTCCGGGTCGTCGAGGTGGTACGTCGGCGGCAGCAGCCCCCGACCGAGCGCCACAGCGGTGGCCGCCGCCTCCACCACCCCGGAGGCGCCGAGCAGGTGACCGGTGAGCGCCTTGGTGGAGCTGACCGGCACGCCCCCGACGCCGAAGACGTCCGCCAGTGCGGTGGTCTCCGCGATGTCACCGAGCTTCGTGCCGGTGCCGTGCGCGTTGACGTAACCGACCACCGCCGCCGGCACACCGGCGCTGCGCAGGGCCCGGCGGATGCACGCCGCCGCGCCGGCACCGTCCGGTCGGGGGGCGGTCGGGTGGTACGCGTCAGTCGTCGCGCCGTGCCCGGCCACCTCGGCGTACCCGGTGACGCCGCGCGCCGCGGCGTGCTCGGCGCGCTCCAGCACCAGCAGCGCGGCGCCCTCGGACAGGACGAAACCGCTGCGGGAGGTGTCGAACGGTCGGCTCGCCCGGCCCGGGTCGGTGCCGGCGCGCGCCAACGCCCGCGCGTTGCCGAAGGTGTCGGCGAAGGTCGGGAACAGCGGTGCCTCGCTGGCCCCGCACAGCACCAGGTCGGCTTCCCCGGTCGCGATGAGCCGGACCCCGTCGGCGATCGCCTGGGCGCCGGAGGCGCAGGCGGTGCCGACCGACGAGCTGTAACCCCGGATGCCGTGGGCGATGGCGATCCGCGCCGCCGGCATGTTCGGCAGGATCCCGGTGAGCAGGTACGGGCTGACCGCCGCCCGACCCCGGGCCGCGCGGGCCAGCACCTGCGACTCCAGGGTGGCCATCCCGCCGACCCCGCCGACGATCACACCGATCCGGTCGGGATCGACGTCGCGACCCACCTCGATGCGGGCGTCGGCGAGGGCGTCGGCGGCGGCGATCAGGGCGAGCACGACGATCCGGTCCAGGACCCGGGCCTCCGGCCCGGACGCGACGGTACGCGGGTCGATGTCGGGCAGCACGCCGGCGACATCCAGCGACTCCCGCGCCGGGTGCCCCTCGGCCGGACAGGTCAGCCCGGACCGGCCGGTGGTCAGGGCGTCGAAGGTCTCCTCGACCCCCCGCCCGACCGGGGTGAACAGCCCCATCCCGGTGATCAGCGCGGTCACGAACGCGCCTCGGTGAGGTAGCGCTCCCGCAGGACCACCTTGCGGACCTTGCCGGTCACGGTGACCGGGATGTCGGCGGAGCGCACCGGCACGACCCGGCGCAGGGTGGCGCCGACGTCGGCACCGAGGGCGGCGCGGACCCGCTCGGTGCGGTCCTGCGCCTCGTCCGCACCGGCGGCCAACTCCAGCAGCACGTCGGTGACCACCACCCCGGCCTCGGCGACGATCACCACTGTGCAGTCGGTGACGTCCGGGCAGGCGGCGAGGATCCGCTCCTCGGACAGCGCCGTGTAGAAGCGCCGCCCGTCACCCGCGTCGACCGAGTCCACCGCCCGGTCCAGGTGGTAGTAGCGGCCGTCGGCGTCGGCGCGGACCAGGTCACCGGTGAGGTACCAGCCGCGCTGGCGGAAGCGGTAGGTGGTGACCGAGTCGTTCCAGTAGCCCCGGAACAGCGACGGCGAGTCGATGCCCAGGAAACCCACCTCGCCGACCGGCACCGGCTCACCGTCGGCGTCGAGCACCGCGACTGTGGCGAACTGGTACGGGCGGCCGATGCACCGGCCGTACCGGTCGGTGTCGGCGCGGTGGGTGATGTGGAACATCGAATGCCCCATCTCGCTGGAACCCAGCCCGTCGATGAAGACCGACCCGGGCACCTTCGCCACCCCGTCACGGGTGACGGTGTCGTGCCAACCGACCGCCACGAGGCGGCGGATGTGCGGCTCGTGCGAGGCGTCGCCGGTGTTGAACCACAGCCGCACCGAGTCCAGGTCGTACCCGGACAGGTCGAAGCGGGCCAGCTCCGCCCAGGTGACCGAGAAGCCGAACACCCCGTCGGGGCGCCAGCGTTGGATCGCGTCCAGCACCTGCTCGCCGCCCTGCTCGGACAGCAGGAACATCTGCGCGCGGTTGCCCAGCGCCTGGTTGACCATCAGCACCGTCGCGGTGTGCGGTGCGGGCAACGCGTTGAGGATCCGGGTGGTGCCCTGCGCCTGCGGCATGGTGAGCAGGTGCCGGGTGGCCGCGAAGAGGCTGGCGTGTGAGTGCAGCACCGCCTTGGGCACCCCGGTCGTCCCGGAGGTGTGGGTGATGACGATCGGGTCGTCCGGGTGGTGCCGGTAGTGCGCCGGCGCGGCGGCCGGGTCGCCCGTGCCGGCCTGCGCGGGGGTGCCGAGCAGCGGCACGCCCAGGTCGTGCCCGGCCAGCAGCGCGGTGTGCGCGTCGTCGGCCAACACCCCGACGCCCCGCAGGCGGCGGATGTACTCGGCGGCGATCTCCGGGCGGAGCTTGCCGTTCATCAGCGCCGGGATCGCGCCGAGGCGGGCCAGCGCCAGGAAGCTGAGCACCATGTCGGCGGCGGCGGTGGCCCAGACGGCGACCGGGTCGCGGGGGCGTACCCCGTGTTCGTGCAGCCAGGCGGCGCGGGCGGCGACCCGTTCGTCGAGCTGCCCCAGCGTCAGTGGCGTCTCGGCGGGGTGCCCGTCGACGGCGGTGTCGAAGGTCAGGCCGTGCCCGTCCGGGTCGGCGCCGTGCGCCAGCACCCGGGCCAGGACGTTGCCCGCCCCCAGTTCGGTGTCGGCGGCCAGTGCGCCGCGCAGTCCCCGTTTCCTCATGGTCGTGCTCCTCCCCCCAGCAGCACCGCGACCGCCTCGGTCGGCCCGTCGGGTGCCTGTTCGATCAGGATCAGCAACACCTCGTCGGCGTCACCGTCGTCGCGTAGCAGGTCGGCCTCGGCGACACCGTCGGTGTACGGGTCGCCGGTCGGGCTGAGACAGACCACCGGACCGCGCAGGCCCCACCGGGCGGCGATGTGCCCGGCGACGCTGTTGGGCACGGACTGGAAGAAGAACAGCGGGCCGACCCGCCCGCCGGCCTCGACGGTCGCCCGTACGTGTCGGGCGCTGGCCAGGTCGCCGCTGGCGCTGACCAGCACGATCCCCGTGTGCACCTCGGGTGGCACCTGCTGGGTGCCGTACCCCCGCCGCAGGCACCGCTCGGCGACAGCCACCACCACCGGCGCGAAGTCCGAGTGCACGAACCCCGGCACCCCCGCCACGCCGCCCTCGTCCCCGACCTCCGGCCACCAGGCCCTCGCCCGCTCCCCCGCCCTCGCCCTCGCCCTCTCCCTCTCCCTCTCCCTCTCCCCCGGCGATCTTGAAGTTTCGGTCGTCGTTTCGGGCGCTTGGTCGGATTCGTCGGGACAGAAAGTGCACGATCGCGGGGAGTTGGCGGCGGTCATCCGACGCCGACCAGGAGCGCGGTGTTGGCGCCGCCGAAGGCGGCGTTGAGGGTGAGGGCGTGGGTGGCGGCCGTGCGGCGTGGAGCGGTGGTGATGACGTTGAGTGGGCACGCCTCGTCGGGGCCCCGCCAGCCGGCGTTGACCGGCAGCTCACCGTGGCGCAGCGCGAGGGCGGTGACCACCAGTTCGAGCAGCCCGGACGCCTCCAACGCGTGCCCGTGCACCGACTTCGTGGAGCTGACCGGGACCTCGGTGGCGTGCCCGCCGAGGGCCCGGCGCAGTGCGGCAGCCTCGGCGGCGTCGCTCTGCGCGGTGCCGGTGGCGTTGGCGTTGACGTAACCGACGGCCTGCGGTGTCAGCCCGGCCCGGCGCAGCGCGCCGCCGACCGCGCGGGCCAGCCCGGACCCGCCGGGCTCCGGCTGGCAGGGGTGGAACGCGTCACCGGCCCGTCCCCAACCGGCCACGGTGGCCACCGGATCGGCGCCACCGCGTCGTCGGCCGCTGCTCGACTCCAGCACGACCGCGGCCACGCCGTCGCCGAGCAACAGCCCCCGCCGGCCGGCGCTGAACGGGCGGACCGCCCCGTCGACCGCGAGGGCGCGACCGGCGTCGAAGAGCGCGAACTGGTCCGGCTCCACCAGGTAGCCGGCGGCGACGACCACCCGTTCGACGTCACCGCGGGTGATCTGAGCAGCGGCGTCGGCCACCGCCGTGCTCGCCGACACGCAGGCGCTGGTGTAGACCCGGGTGTGCCCGGAGAGGCCACATCGGGCGGCGAGCTGACCGGCGAGCACGGCCGGGGCCGGGCCGGTGGCCGGTCCGCCGTGGACGGCGAGCAGCAGGGCGCACCCGGTGCGGCCCTCGCGGTCCAGGCCGGCCGCCCGGCAGGCCTCGTCGATCGCGGCGGCCAGTTCGTCGGGCAGCGTGCCGACCTCGGGCACTGTGGCCGCCACGGTGACCCGACGGGCGGCGGTGTCGAACCGGCGTACCGGGCCGAAGGCCGGCACACCGGCCAGCACGCCGGCAAGCTGCGCGTCGGCGCCCCGACCGAGGGCGCTGACGGCGTACACACCGGTGAGCTGGGCGACGCGCGCCTCAACCATCTGTGGGGGCGGTCAGCGACGCCCGGAACACCGCCAGGGCGTCGTCGACGGTACGGATGCCGGCCAGCTCGTCGTCGGCCAGGTCGAGCCGGCGTTCGTAGCGCTGCTCGACGAGGTGCACCAGCCAGGCGAGCTCCATCGAGCCGATCCGGTCGGACACCTCGGCGGCTGGTTTCGCGGTGAGTTCGGCGAGCATGCTCAGCAGGTCAGCTCGCCCCAGATCGGGCTGACCGCTCATCAGACCGGGTCGCTCGTGGCCTCGGCGACACGCTTGGCGACCATTGTGGTGAACTCGCCGACAGTCATCAGGGCCAGCTGCTCGGACTCGTCGTCGGCGAACGTCACGCCGTAGCGGTCCTCGACTCGGACGGACAGGTCGGCCAGGGCGAGAGATTCCAGGTCGACGCCGGACGGGCCGAGTGTGGTGTCGTCGTCGAGCCCCTCGACGTCGTAGTTCATGTCGGCGAGCTGCTCGACGACGAAGGCGCGGACCTCGGCTCTCATGGATACCCTCTCTGCGTGGGCCAGCTGACGGTGTCCGGTCGGGACACCGCCTACGTGTGGGTCGGCCGGGACACCGGCGGTCAGCCGGATCCGGCCGCTGTGCTGTTGCGGCGGGCGGGTGCTCTGCTGCTCGGCCGCGCGGAGACCGCCGTGGTGCTGACGCACGACAGCGCGGGACGGCCGGTGGTCCGGGTCGACGAGGTGACCGGACCGGTCGAGCTGGCGGTCAGCGTCAGCCGCACCGCCGGGCTGGTGGTGGTCGCCGCCCGTCGGGGCGGCGCGGTCGGGGTGGACGTGGAACGGATCCGCCCGCTGCCGGCGCTCGCGCTGGCCCACCGCTGGTTCCCGCCCGCCGAGCTGGCCTGGTTGGGCGATCGGCCCGAGGCTGGCCGGACGGTGGACTTCCTGCGGTTGTGGACCGCGAAGGAAGCGGTCGGTAAGGCGCTCGGGCGGGGGTTGCGCGACGGCGGGCTGCGCCGGTTGATGCCGACGCCGGGGCTGTCGTTGCGGCTGGTGCCCGGCGTCGAGCCCGTACGGGTCGGTCACCCGCCGCTGGGCGAGGGCCTGGTCCTGGCGGTCGCCGGGTACGCGGCCACGCGGGTCGACGTCGAGGTGGTGCAGGGGCCCGGTCACGGGCTGACCGCCGAGCGCAGCGCGTCGGTCGAGCGGACCAGCTTGCCGGTGGTGGTGCGGGGCAACTGATCGAGCAGGTGAAGCGTCCGGGGCCGTTTGTAGCCGGCCAACCGTTCGGCGAGGAGCTTGTCCAGCGTCTCCTCCGACAGCGGGCCGTCGGGTTGGACGTACGCGGTGATGCCGTCATCCCAGACCACCACCGCGGCGGCCACCCCGGTCAGCTCGGTGACGGTGGCCTCCACCTCGGTCAGGTCGACCTTCATCCCGCCCACGGAGACCTGCGAGTCGAGTCGACCGCGCACGGTGACCAGGCCGGTGTCCTCGTCGACGGTGCCGGCGTCGCGGGTGTGCAGCCAGCCGTCGGACCAGCGGGTCGGGTCGCTCAGTCCGACGTACGGCGACGCCGGGCAGGACACCCACAGCTCACCGCCGCGCTCCCGGACCTCGATGCCGGGCGCGGGGGCGATCGACGGTCGGTGTGCGCCGTGCAGGTCGGTGCCGATGACCCCGACCTCGGTCATCCCGTACATGTTGCCCAGGGGCACCCCGTACCGGTCGGTGAACGCCCGGGCGGCGGCGGCCGGCACCAGTTCACCCCCGGTGGTCATCCGCCGCAGCTGCGGCAGGGGCCCGGCCGGTCGGGTGGAGGCGAGCAGTCCGATGTGGAACGGCACGCCCAGCACGGTGGCCGGTGTGGTGCCGGCACTGATGGCGGCCAGCACGGCGTCGCCGCTGAGCCGCTGGGGCGGAACCAGCTCGACCCCGGCGTGCAGACCGTAGAGCAGGCCACCGACCAGGCCGAGCACGTGCACCATCGAGGGCAGCAGGATGATCCGCTCGCCGGGCAGCGCCACCCCGTCGATCCGGGTGTAGCGGTGCACCTCGGCGACCAGGTCGGCGGCGGTGCGGCCGATCACCTTGGACGGTCCGGTGGAGCCGGAGCTGAGCTGGATCACGGCGTGACCGCTGACCGCCGGACGGTCGGCATAGCGGGTGACGCCCTCGGTGACGTCGACGAAGATCTTCAGCGCGCCGCCGCCGGTCCGCAGTGGAGCGATCACCACCTGCGGGGTCAACCGGAGCAGCGCGCGGTCCACCTCGTGGTCGGTGAGCCGGTGGTCGAGCAGGATCGCCTGACCCCCGGCCCGCCAGGTGGCCAACAGGTTCACCACGTACGCCAGGGACGGTGGCAGCCGCAGCGCGGCGGCGCCACCGGGGCGCAGTCCGGCGGCGGTGAGCCGGTCCTGCGCGGCGGTGACCAGGCGGTGCAGGGTGGCCCGATCGATCGGCTCGGGCAGTCGGAGACAAACGTCGGTCGGGCGGCCCGCGAACAGGACTTCGTCCACCCAGCCGGGATCTGTCGCCGTAGGATCTTCTGCCGTCACTGCCGTTCACCGCCCAGCACGAAAGAGGGCGAATCCGCCCATCAGGTACGCTTGTCGGGGTGCTGCGGGGAACCATACGACGCCACCATTGCCATTGCTAGATGCAAATGGATGGATCAAAAGCAGCGGCCAGCCGGATTGCCGACAGCCCGTTCGGCGGACAGAATCGGGCGGGTGACCCGGCACAGCGTCACCGAGGCATGACGCCTCGTACAACCGTCGCGCGCCCTCAACCGGACGGCCGATGGCGTCGGTCGCCGGCTGGCCCGACGAGGGTGGTGCGTCGCGCCCCGCCGGCTGCTGCCCGGCCGCCGTGGGCGCGTTCGGCGATGCGGGTACGCGCGCTAGTCCGGTTTGATGCTGGCGAGTTGAACCAGCAACTGAACGAGCCGGTAGGCCTCGGCGACGTCAACGGCGCGGAAGGCGACCGTCCGCCCGCCGCCGACGCGGGCCACACCCGGCACCAGCACCGCGAGGTCGACCATGTACGGGCCGTAGAGGTCGACCTCGACGTGCAACGGCCCGGCCATCGTCACCGGGGGAATCGAGGCGCGCCGGGCGATCGCGTCGGCGGCGGCGTGACGCAGCCGCTCCCGCGCCTCCTGCGGATGCAGCGCCACCGCGGCGGCCTGGCCCACTGTCTGCTTGACGGCGACGGTGACCGCCGAGGGCACCAGCTCACTGAATTCCGCGCAGGCGGTGTCGTCCCCGCTGAGCAGAACCACCGGCACGTCCAGGTGCCCCGCCATGGCGACGTTGAGGCCGATCTCGCCCAGCGATCGTCCGGCCACCCGCACGTCGAGGATGGCGTCGCTCATCGTGTGCGCCAGCACGGCGGGCCCGGCACCGGCCCGGGCGTGATAGCCGATGAGCAGGACGGCATCCGTGCCCTCGTCCAGCCCGGCGAGCATGCCCAGCGGGCGGGGTCTGCCCCGCACCAGGTGGGCACGCCGGTCGAGGTCCTCCGGCAGGAGGTTCCGGAACGTTCCGTGCGCGTCGGCGACCCACACCACCGCGCCGGGTTCAGCGTCGAGAACGCCGGCGATCGCCGCGTTCGCCTCGGCCGTCATCAACGCCCGGCCGCGCTCATAGTCGTACCGATCCGGGTTCGTCTCACTGGGATGCACAACCCCCGAGAGGCCTTCCATGTCCACAGAGACCAGCACCTTCATAAATCCCGAACCTACGCCCCCGCGCGCCCCGCCCCACCGCGCCGATCTTGCACTTTCGGTTGTCGAAACGGGTGGCATGTCCCCTATGCCGCGACACCAAGTGCAAGATCGCGGGAAGGCGAGCCGTGGGGGCGCGGACGGTCAGGTTAGGGCTGGGGTTTGGGCGTGGATGTGGAAGCGCAGGGAACGGGCGTCGGTGAAGCACTCCCGCATCGGGCGGACGAGGTCCCGGTGTTCGGGGCTGCGTTCCCAGTTCTCGAAGTCGGCCAGGGTCGCCCACTCACTGGTGATCAACCACTGCTCCGGGTCGGTCGACGAACGGCACACCTGGTCGACCAGGTGCCCCGGCACGCCACCGGCGACCAGGTGCCGCACCTGCTCGTACGCGGCGAGGAACGCCTCGGTGCGCGGCACCGGCACCCGTACCAGGAAGACCACCCGGGCCCGCTGCTCGGTCATGACGACTCTCCCCTCATCGGCGCGGCCCCGCGCAGGACCAGCGCGCTGTTGAATCCGTCGAAGCCCCGCGCGCACACCAGCGCGAGCCGGCTGCGCGGCCGGCGGTGCTCCCGGAGGAAGTCCAGCTCGCAGCCCTCGGCCACCTCGTCCGGGCCGGCCGACGCGGGCAGCGTGTCGTGGGCGAAGGCGAGCAGCGCGGTGGCCACGTCCAACGCCGAACCGCCCTGGTACGCCCGACCGGTCAGCGGTTTCTGGGTGGTCACCGGCGGCGGCCGGTCGGCGAACACGGCCCGCAGGGCCTCGGCCTCGCTGCGGTCGTAGCGGGGCACCCCGAGCGCGTCGGGCAGCACCACGTCGATGCCGGCCGCGGCGACACCCGCCCGGTCGAGGGCCAGGCGCATGGCGCGCGCGTACTGGGCCGGGTTGCCGGCACTGTCGGCGGTGGTGTGCGCGGCGTCGTGGGTGGACCCCCACCCGCTCACCTCGCCGTAGACCCGGGCACCCCGGGCCAGGGCGTGCCCCAGCTCCTCCACCACGAACACCGCTCCGCCCTCGGCCGGCAAATAGCCGCTGGCCGTGGCGTCGAACGGCCGGTACGCCCGCTCCGGGTCCGCGACGTCGCTGAGCAGCCCCGAACGCAGCTGGCAGGCCAGCGCGTACGGGCTCAACGGGCACTCGGTGGCCCCGGCGATCACCACCGGGGTGCCCCGGCGTACCGCACGGGCGGCGTGCGCCAGGCTGTCCAGCCCACCGGCCGACTCGGCGACCAGCACCCCGCTCGGGCCCTTGAACTGGTGGTGGATGGAGAGCTGCCCGACGCTGGCCGCGTAGAACCAGGCGATCGACTGGTACGCCCCGACCGTGCGTGACGTGCCGCCCCACAGGCGCTGCAGCTCCCGCTGACCGAACAGGTTGCCGCCGGACGAGCTGGCCAGGGTCACCGCGTAGCCGTACGGGTCGGGTGCCCGCTCGGGCAGGCCCGCGTCGGCCAACGCCAGCCGGGTGGCGGCGAACCCGAGGTGGGTCCACCTGTCGGTCTGCACCAGCTGCCGGCTGTCGGCGTACGAGTCGGCGGTGAACCCGGGCACCTCCCCACCGAAGCGGGTCGGGTAGCCGGACGGGTCGAACAGGGTGATCGGCCCGGTCCGGCGGGTGCCGGCGAGCACCGTACGCCAGTGCGCGTCCGCGCCGATGCCGCTGGGCGCGACCACCCCGATGCCGGTCACCACCGCCCGGGACGTCACGCCGCCACCGCGCCGACCATCCGACGGAACACCATCGCCGACTGGAAACCGCCGAACCCGCTGCCCACCGAAAGGGCCACGTCCACCGGGACCTCCCGGGCCTCGTTGGGCACGTAGTCCAGGTCGCACTCCGGGTCCCGGGTGCTCCAGTTCGCCGTCGGGGGCACCACACCGAACTCGATGGCGAGGGCGCACGCGGCCATCTCGATCGACCCGATCGCGCCGAGCGAGTGCCCGACCATCGACTTGATCGAGCTGATCGGCACCCGGTACGCGGCCTGGCCCAGCGCCCGCTTGAACGCGGCCGTCTCGTGCCGGTCGTTCTGCCGGGTGCCCGAGCCGTGCGCGCTGATGTAGGAGACCTGCTCGGGCAGGATCCGACCCTGCCGCAGCGCGTCGGTGACGGCGAGGCCCATCTCCAACCCGTCCGGGCGCAGCCCGGTCATGTGGAAGCCGTTGCTGCGGCTGGCGTAGCCGGCCACCTCGCAGTAGATGTGCGCCCCCCGCCGCCGGGCGTGCCCGGCCTCCTCCAGCACCAGCACCGCCCCACCCTCTGCCAGCACGAACCCGTGCCGGTCGGCGTCGAACGGGCGCGAGGCGTGCGCCGGGTCGTCGTTGTCCGGACTGGTCGCCTTGATCGCGTCGAACGAGGCGACGGTGACCGGCGAGATCGGCGAGTCGGACGCGCCGGCCAGCATCACGTCCGCCTCACCGTCCACGATCATCTGATGGGCGTACCCGATGGCGTCGATGCCGGAGGTGCAACCGGTGGACACCACCTGCGCCGGGCCGTGCCACCCGTGCCGGCAGGCCACGTCCGCCGCAAGGCTGCTGGGCACCAACGCCTGATAGAGGTACGGGCCGCCGCGCGCCCCGTCCACCAGCCAGCGCCGGCCGTGCTCGCTCACTGTGACGTACTCCTGCTCCAACGCCATCGTGCCGCCCACCGCGGTGCCCAGCACCACCCCGGCCCGGTCGCGTTCCGCGTCGGTGAGCACCAGTTGGGCGTCGGCCACCGCCTCGGCGGAGCAGGCCAGCGCGAACTGCACGTACCGGTCGGCCCGGCGTCGCTCGGTCTCGCTGAGCCCCGCCGCTACCGGGTCGAAGTCGCACTCCGCCGCGATCTGCGACCGGAACGCCGACGGGTCGAAGAAGCTGATCCGCCGGGTGGCGGTCCGCCCCTCGGTGATGGTCTTCCAGAAGCGGTCCCGGCTGGCGCCGCCCGGGGCGACCACCCCGATCCCGGTCACCACCGTGCGGCGCCCAGTCATGATCCGCCCCGCTGTTCGACCAGTTCGGTGTCGACGTGGCCCAGCTCGGGGCGGGGGGCGAGCGGGCCCAGGTGGAAGACCACCTCGGCCGGTTCGACGCCGGTGTTGCGCAGCCGGTGCCGCACATTGACCGGAACGAACAGCCCTTCACCGGCGGCCAGCAACGTCGGTTGGTCGTCCAGGTCCACCGTGATCGCGCCGCGCACCAGGTAGAGGAACTCCTCGCTGTACGGGTGGTAGTGCTCGGCGATCCGCTCCCCCGGCGCGAGGGTGGCCACCCCGAGGAAGCCCGAGGTGCTGCCGACGGTGCGGGGGCCGAGCAGCACCCGCAGCTCACCGCCGCGCCGACGGTCGGCGGGGACGTCCCGGGCGGCGATCGGGCGGGTGCTCAGGTCACTCATCGTCGGCCTCCGTCGACCCGTCGCCCACCGAAACGCCCTGGTCGGCGCGCTGCCGGGCGATCCGCTCCACCCGGTCCTTGATCACCGCGAGTTGGATCACGCTGTTGGTGTTGATCCGTTCGGTCATCGCGGCGTTGTCGACCGGCGCGGTGGGCTTCATCGCGAAGTCCTGCGTCCAGGTCATCCGGGTGCCACCGGCCTCCTCGGTGTAGCGCCAGTGGATGCGCATGTACTCGAACGGCCCGGTCTCAACCCGGTGCGCCCGGACCTGCCTGCTCACCGGGTCGGCGGTGCGTTCACTGACCCAGCTCCAGGTCGTCCCGTTCTCGTCGGGGTACATGGTGAGCCGGAACCGCACCGTGTGACCCTCACGGTGCAGGATGTCCACCACGGCGTACTCGGTGAACAGCTCGGTCCAGTTCGCCACGTCGTTGGTGACCTCCCAGACCAGCCCGAGGGGCGCGTCGATGACCACGCTGTTCTCGGTGTGCCCGGGCGGGTCGGTGCGGCGGGCGACCAGGTCGGCGACCGCCGGGATGCTCAACTGCCCGGCCTGCTCGGGGATGCTCACCTGCCAGCGGTCGGCGACCACGGCGGACAACTCCAGCAGGGCGAGTGAGTCCATGCCCAACTCCTCCAGAGACGCCGCGGGCGCCCGGGCCGCGGCGTCGGCGTCCAGCCCGCAGTGCGCCACCAGGATGTCGGTGATCTCGGCGGTCATCGGGCGACCATGGGTGACGGTCATCGGGTCCTCCTGTGTGTTGCGTCGGGATCTGCGGCGGGCGCGGTGCGCGGTGCGGGGGTGGCCGTCGGCTGGCCTGTCGGCTTGGCGAGCAGACGGTCGACCAGGCCGGTGGTGTAGCGGCCCTTGCGGAATGCGGCGTCGTCGAGCACCCGCCGGACGAACGGGATGGTGGTGTGCACGCCCGGGCCGGCGACATCGAACTCGTCCAGGGCACGTTCCAGCCGGTTGAGGGCCAACTCCCGGTCGGGCGCCCAGACGATCACCTTGGCCAGCAGGGAGTCGTACCAGGGGCCGACCAGGTAGCCGGCGCTGGCGTGGGTGTCCACCCTGGTGAACGGGCCGCCGGGTGGCGTGAACCGCTCCAACCGCCCGGGGGTGGGGGCGAAGTCGCGTCCGGGGTCCTCGGTGTTGACCCGGCACTCCACCGCGACGCCGTGCAGGCGGATCTCCTCCTGACGCCAGCGCAGCGGCACCCCGGCGGCGATGTGCAGTTGCTCGTGCACCAGGTCGATTCCGGTGACCATCTCGGTGACCGGATGTTCCACCTGGATCCGGCAGTTGATCTCCAGGAAGTGGAACTTCTCCTCGGTGTCAACAAGGAACTCCAGGGTGCCGGCGCCGACGAAGCCGACCTGGAGCGCACCCCGCAGTGCGGTCTCGGCGATGGTGTCGAGGACGGCGGCGGGCAGCGCCGGGGCGGGCGCCTCCTCGACCAGTTTCTGGTGACGCCGTTGCACCGAGCAGTCCCGGGTGCCCAGGTGCACGCCGTTGCCGTGGGCGTCGCAGAGCACCTGCACCTCGACGTGGCGCGCCTCGGTGAGGTACCGCTCGACATACACCCGGTCGTCGCCGAAGGCGGCCTGCGCGGCGGCCCTCGTGCGGGCGTACGCCCGGCGCAGCTCACCCGGGGTGCGCACCACTGTCATCCCGCGGCCCCCGCCACCGGCGGCGGCCTTCACGATCACCGGGTAGCCGACGGCCTCGGCCACCTCGGCCGCCGCGGCGGCGGTCGGCACCGGCGCGACGCTGCCCGGCGACAGCGGCAGACCGGCGCGGCTCATCAGGGCCCGGGCCGAGGACTTGTCGGCCAGCGCGGTCATCACCGCCGGCGGCGGTCCGATGAACGTCAGCCCGTTGTCGGCGCAGATCTCGGCGAAGTCGGCGTCCTCGGAGAGGAACCCGTAGCCGGGGTGCACCGCCTGCGCGCCCACCTGCCGGGCCGCCTCCACGATGGCGGCGGCGTTGAGGTAGCTGCGCCGACTCGACGCGGGTCCGATGCGGACGGCCTGGTCGGCGAGGCGGACCGCCGGCGAGTCGACGTCGGCCGCGGAGTAGACCACCGCCGTTCGCACGCCGAGTTCCTTGCAGGCGCGCAGCACCCGCAGCGCGATCTCGCCCCGGTTGGCGATCAGCACGGTCTCGAACATGGTCAACCACCCCGCGTCGTCATGCCGGGTCCAGTTCGACGAGCGGCTGGTCGTACTCGACCGGCTGGCCGTCCTCGACGAGGATCGCTGCCACCCGGCCGGCCCGGTCGGCGGTCACCTCGTTCATCAACTTCATCGCCTCGACGATGGCGACCGGCTGACCGGGCCGGACCAGATCGCCGACCGCGACGAACGGCCGCGCGCCGGGCTCCGGCGACCGGTAGAAGGTGCCGACGATCGGGGCCCGCACCGCGGCGCGTCCCGGCACCGGCGGCCGGATCACCGCGGGCGGGGCGCCGGGCCCCGGCACGGGCGTCGGTGCCGCCGCCTGGGCCGGTACCGCGGGCACCTGCGCACGGGGCACGTCTTCGGGATGCCACTCGACCTCCAGCACCGCCGGCCCGCTGCGCAGCCGGATCCGGCGCACCGGCCCGGCCAGCTCGGCGATCAGGTGCTGCGCCTGCCGGCGCAGCCCGGCCAGCGCCTCCTCGCCGTCCGCCCCGACGTCGTCGGACGCCTCGACAGTCGACACCGCCGGCTCCCTGGCGCTCATCGCCGAACCGCCCGGGCACCGGTGCGGTACGCGCCGAACCGCCGGAAGCGTTGCCGGCGCAGGCGGACCAGCATGGCGGGGGGCACGTCCAGCAACGGCAGGAGGTTGGCCAGCAGGGCGGCGCGCAACCGGTGGGCGGTCTCCGCCGGGTCGTCGTGAGCGGCGGTCGGCGGCTCCGACACGACCTCGTCGACCACCCCGAGCCGGCACAGGTCGGGTGCGGTCAGTCGCAACGCGCGGGCGGCCTGCGGCGCCGCGGACCGGTCCGGCCAGAGGATCGCCGCACACCCCTCGGGGCTGATCACCGAGTAGACGGCGTTCTCCAGCATCAGGACCCGGTCGGCCACCGCCAGTGCCAGCGCGCCGCCACTGCCGCCCTCCCCGGTGATCACCGCGAGCACGGGGGTGGGCAGCACGGTGAGGGTGAGGATGTTCTCGGCGATGGCGGCGGCCTGGCCCTGCTCCTCGGCGCTCACCCCGGGGTCGGCCCCGGGGGTGTCCACCAGGGTGACCACCGGCAGACCGAGCCGGGCCGCGAGGCGCATCAGCCGCAGCGCCTTGCGGTGCCCGGCCGGGCTGGCCATGCCGAAGTTGCGGGCGACCAGCTCGGCGGTGGTGTGCCCCTTCTGGTGGCCGATGACCATCACGTGCCGACCGGCCAGCCGCGCCACCCCACCCACGATGGCCGGGCAGTCCGCGCCGAGCCGATCGCCGTGCAGCTCCACGAACCCGTCGAAGACGGAGTCCAGGTAATCGAGTGTGGTGGGTCGTCCGGGGTGCCGGGCCATCCGGACGGTGTCCCACGCGTCGCGTACCGCCGGGGGGTCGGCGGGGGTCGGGGTGGCGACGGGCGGGCCCGCCGGCCGCGGGTGGGCCGCGCCGTCGTCGGCGAGGCGCTCGTGGCGCGACGCCAGCTCCTGCCGGGGTACGGGCGTGCGCGCCGGACGCCCGGCGCGGGTCGCGGCGAGCAGCGCCACCAGCCGTCCGCGCAGCGACCGGCGCTGCACCACCATGTCGACCTGCCCGTGTCGCAGCAGGAAGTCGGCCGTCTGGAAGCCCTCCGGCAGGGCCCGCCCGGTGGTCTGGCGGATCACCCGGGGGCCGGCGAAGCCCATCCGCGCGCCGCTCTCGGCGAGCACCAGATCGGTGTTGGTGGCGAACGAGGCGGCCACCCCGCCGTAGGTCGGGTCGGTGAGGACGCTCACGGTGAGCAGCCCCGCCTCGCGCAGCGCGGCGATGGCCTGGCTGACGGAGGCCATCTGCATCAACGACAGCGCACCCTCCTGCATCCGCGCCCCACCGGAGGCGGTGACCAGGACGAGTGGGATGCGATCGTCCAGCGCCCGTTCGGCCGCCCGGGTGATCAGCTCGCCCACCGCGCACCCCAGGCTGCCGCCGAGGAAGCGGAAGTCCATCACCGCCAGGGCCACCGGGTGCCCACCGATGGTGGCCGTGGCACAGACGACCCCCTCGGCCAGGCCGGTGCTGGCCCGGGCGCCGGTGAGCCGGTGCCGGTACGGCAGCACGTCGACGAAGTCGATGGGGTCGGCCTCCGGCAGCTGGTCGGGCAGCGGGCGCAGCGAGCCCGGGTCGACCAGTTGGCGCAGGCGTTCCGGCGCGCCGAGTCGGGCGTGCTCCCCGCACTCGGGGCAGACGTCGAGGTTGCGCCGCAGCCGTTTGCGGTAGAGCAGGCTGGCGCAGCCGGCGCATCGGGACCAGAGCTGCTCGTCGCGCGGCGCGGTGGCCGTCACGACCGCCGCCCGGTGTCCGGGGCGTCGAACCGGTAGAAGCACCGGGCCATCGCGTCGCGCGGTGAGCGCCACGTCGGCAGGTACGGCGACACGTACGGACGCAACCGGTCACTGACCCTGATGAACTCGGGGTGGCCACGGGCGGCCTCCACCGCACCCTCCGTCGGCTGCGCGGTCTCGAGCAGGTGCACATAGAGGTCGTGCAGTCGGTACAGCGAGCGGTGCCGGACGCCGACCAGGTGCGGCAGTTCCGTACTGTCCGACTCGGCGAAGATCTCGGCGACCCGCTCCTCGGCGGTCGGATCGACCTTCGCGATGATCAGCGATCGGTCCATGCTGGGCCTCCCCCCACAGCGTCCGGCCGGCGACGGGTGGCCCCGGACGCGCTGGACGACTGCCGACACGATGCGCCGATCCTCGTCACGGCGGCGTCACCGCGCCGGGCCGGCCATCGACGCATGACGGTGACGCTGCGTTGACGCAACCTGTGCATCAGCTATGTGTCCGCCACGCGTAGCCCGCCAATGTTTGTGCAGTTCAGAACCGATCTCGGGTTGACTGTCGCGAATAGAACGACCACTGCGACGTTGACCCACCGTGACCATCATTGATAATCTTCAGCTTGGTCAGCCCGGCGACTCGGCGGGCGGGGCCGCGCCCGGCCGCGCCGTGATCGGCGGGTCGACAGTGGCGTCGCGGGCAACCGATCCGGGACACAGCAGACAGTCGGGACGAGCGTTCCGCAGGGGGTGCCGCCGTGGCCGCTGATCCGTCCGTGCCGACCGCCGGAGACCCGCCCGAGGAGGGCGTGTCCCTGCACCTGCTCGGAGGCTTCCGACTCCTCCGCGAGGCGGTGCCGGTCGTGGTGCCGCGCGGGCTGCAACGGGTGATAGCGCTGATCGGGCTCCGCCCCGGTGCCACCCGCAGTCAGCTCGCCGGCCTGCTCTGGCCGGACGCGTCGGAGGAACGGGCGCTGTCCTCGCTGCGCACCGCCCTGTGGCGGCTCCGACAGGACCCGTGCTGCCCGATGACAGTGGCCGGCGACACCGTCCGCCTCGGCCCGGCGGTCCGGCTCGACGTGGACGACCTGGTCGGCACCGCGGCCCGGGTCCGCGACGGCGACGACCCCCGCACCGCGGCCGGGGCGCTCGCCGCCGGGCGGCACGACCTGCTCCCCGGCTGGTACGACGACTGGGTGCTGCTGGACCGGGAGCGCCTGCGCCAACTCCGCCTGCACATGCTGGAACAGGTGGCCGGGTACCACCTGGCCGCGGGACGCCATGGTGAGGCCCTCGAAGCCGCGCTGGAGGCGATGGCCGCCGAGCCGCTACGGGAGACGCCCCACCGGCTGGTGGTGCGCATCCACCTGGCCGAGGGCAACGCGTTCGAAGCCGTGCACGCCTTCTACGTCTACCGGGACCTGCTGCGCCGGGAACTGCGGCTGGAACCGAGCCCGGCCATGAGCGCCCTGCTCGACGACACCCTCGCCCCGATCCGCCAGGCCAGCCGCGCCGCCGTCACCGACCGTCCGTCACCAGCCGGTCGGCGGACGTGACGGTGACGTGACAGGCGCTGCGGCACGGTGGGCGCACAGAGCACGTGGCACCGACCCGGGAGGGTCGGGCAGGCCACCGGCGGAAGGGGTCCCATGAGTCGTCTACTGATCGTCAGTCGGATCATCCCGGGAGCGGAGGGGCGGGTCGCGCAGATCTTCGCCGAATCCGACGCCACCGAACTCCCCAGCCTGACCGGTGTCACGCACCGATCCCTGTACTGCCTGCACGACCTGTGCGTACACCTGCTGGAGACCTCGGACGACGTTGACCCGGACGCGCTCGCGGCGGCCCGCAACCACCCGCTCTTCCAGCAGGTCAACGAACGACTCTCCGCGCACACGTCGCCGTACCTGCCGACCTGGCGCTCGCCCCGGGACGCGATCGCGAGCTGCTTCTACCGCTGGGACGCCACCGACGCGCCAACGGCGCGCCCAGCCAACACCGACGCGCCAACGGCGCGCCCAGCCAACACCGACGCGCCAATGGCGCGCCCAGCCAGCACCGCCGCACCGACGGCGCGCCCAGCCAGCACCGAGGCACCCGCCGCGCACCCGGCCGGCTGACATGTCCGCCGCGCCGCCGCATGTCCTGATCATCGGCGCGGGCACGGGCGGGTTGTGCCTGGCGCACGGCCTGCGCCGCGCCGGGATCACTGTCGCCGTCTACGAACGACACCGCGACCGCGCCGAGGGGCTGCTCGGCTACCGGGTCGGCATCGGCCCCACCGGTAGCCGGGCGCTGCGGGAGTGTCTGCCCCCGGAGCTGTTCGCCACCTTCCTGGCCACCTGCGCCCGTCCGCCGCACTACTTCAACGTGGTCACCCAGGGGCTGCGCCAGACCGCGTCGTTCGCGCTGCGGCCGAGCGACGACCCGGTGCGCACCGAACACTCGGTGGCCCGGATGGTGCTGCGCCAGGTGCTGCTGACCGGCCTGGAGGACGTGGTGCACTTCGACAAGACCTTCACCCGGTACGAGCAGCGCGACGACGGCACTGTCACCGCACACTTCGCCGACGGCAGCACCGCCACCGGCGACCTGCTGGTGGCGGCCGACGGCACCCATTCCGCCGTACGCCGCCAGTACCTGCCGCACGCCGTCACCCGCGACGCCGGGACGATCAACATCGCCACCCGGGTTCCGCTGACCCCGCACACCCGCAGTCTCATTCCGGAGCGGGTCCAGCAGGGCATCTCGCTGATCTTCGGAGTCGGCGGGATGATGGGCGTGCTGCACGTCATGGAGTTCAAGTGGGACGCCGAACGGGCGATCAAGCCCGGCGTCAGCGAGGCCGACGCCGCCCTGCTGCGCACCTGGCCCGGCCTGGCCCACGACACCACCACCGACAACATCAATCTGATCATCTGGAGCGCGGCCAACCGGTTCCCGGCCGACGTCATGCAACGCCGCGGCCAGGAGTTGGTGCAGGTCGCCCTGGACCTCACCGCGAACTGGCACCCGCACCTGCGGGAACTGCTCACCCACGCGGACCCGGCCAGCGCCCTGCCCATCAAAGTGTCCACGTCCGAGCCGGTGCCGCCCTGGAAGAGCAGCACCGTCACCATGCTCGGTGACGCCATCCACACCATGACCCCTGGTCGCGGTGTGGGCGCGAACACCGCGCTGCGCGACGCCCGGCTGCTCTGCGAGCAGCTCAGCCGCGCCACCGCCGGCGACAAGACCCTGGTCCAGGCGGTCGCCGACTACGAGGCGGTGATGGCGCCGTACGGCTTCGCGCGGGTCGCCGAATCGTTGAACCGCAGCGGCACCAACGGCGACGACCGGATGTACCGGCCGGTGGTGGGCCGGCTCGCGCTGCTCGGCGCGCGCGGCTACTTCGGAGTGACCAGCCGGGTGCCACGGCTGCGGCGCCGGTTCGTCGACGACTTCCACACCTACGAGGGCGACCGGGACTGAACCCGGTTCTGCCCGACCCGGGCTCGGCCTCCCCGCCGGGCCCGGGTCTCGTCGTGTCCGGCGCGCACCACCCGACCGACCGATGGGTGGCCCGCCGCACGCCCGCCCCGGTCTCATCGGCTGCGGTTCCGGTGCGATCGGGCGACTCTGTGTCACCCGGCAGGCACCGGCTGAGGTGGCTGGCCCACCCGCGACGCTGACGACCGATCCTGTCTGTCGTCGGCAATACGCGTGTGCGAAGCTGCGGCGAGTTTTTCTCGTGACTTTTCCAACGAGCTGAGAGGGAGGTTCGCCGTGGCGTGGTCTTTCGGACACTCGCTGATAGTGGTACTGGCACTGTTGCTGGGCCTGGCCGCCGGTTGGCTGCTGCGCGGCCGGCGGGGCGTACCGGGCAATTCGATTGTGGATGGTGACCCCGTCGCCGGCCTGGCCGTGATCTCCACGCCCACGCCGGCTGCCACCACCGACGAGGCGGTGCCGGCGGCCGCCGTCGACCCGGCACCCACCGCCGTCGCCGACGAGCCGGTACCGGTCGACACGGTCAGCGCGCCGGCAGCGACGACCGAACCGGACGGTCCCACCCCGGTGCCCGTGCCGGCGGACGCCCCGAGCGGCGTCGACCCGGCGGACATGGCGCTGACCGAGGACCCGCCGTCCGTACCTGCCGCCGAGCAGCCCGACGCCGCTGAGCCGCGACCGGAGCCGGCCGTGCAAGCGGCCGCCGAGCCGGTCAGCGCCGACGAGCAGCCGGCCCCGGCGGCAGTGGTCGCTCCGCGCCAGCCCGCGGACGACCTCCCGTCCGCCGACTCGCCGCTCGACGCGACCCGGACCGATGGTGCGCCGGCAGCCGCGCCAGCCGACGACGCGCCGATCGACTCGACGCCGAACGATGTGACGCCGGCCGACGACGCACCGGTTGCGGCCACCCCGGCCGACGACACGCCGGTTGCGGCCACCCCGGCCGACGCCGCACCGGTTGCGGCCGACCCGGCCGACGATGAGGCGACCAAGGCCACGGCGGTCGACCCGACGTCCGCAGCGGTGCCGGCCGACCCTTCGGTTGCTGAGCCGACGCACGCCGACTCCCTGCACGCCGAGCCGACGCACGCCGAGTCGGTGAGCGCGGGCTCCGTGGCCGGGCCGGCGGATGCCAGTGAGGAACCCGAGCGGTCGGCGGTGGCGACGCCTCCGGTCCGGCCGACCACCGCGGCGGCCCCGCCGGTCCGGCCGTCCTCCGACACGGCGGTCAGCAGCGTCGACGCCGACCCGACGGGCCCGGCCGACGACTTCCGCCGGATCCAGGGGATCGGGCCGAAGATGGCGGCGGCGTTGCAGGACGCTGGCGTGCGCACGTACGGCCAGCTCGGCGAGTTGGACGAGCCGGCGCTGCGCGACCTGATCCGGGCCGCCGGCCTGCGCGCCGCACCTGGTCTGGCCACCTGGCCGCAGCAGGCCCGGGTGCTCGCCGGAGCCGTCGACGAGATGGCCGCCGTGCTGCCGAACGGCAACCAGGCCTGATCGTCTGCATTCGAGCCCCCGGCAGCCGTCCACCAGGACGGCGCGCCGGGGGCTCGGCCGTAGCTGCCGAACCACCCTCCGACGCCGGCCGCACCGGTGATCGACTCGGCATCGTGGGAACCGCGCCAACCGCCCGACCCCGGCAACCGACGTCGCCCACCCCAAGATCGTGCTCGATCCTGGATGTAGGGGTGTCGGGCGCGGGCGGATGCGACTACATCCAGGATGTTGCGTGATCTTGCGAACGGCAGCGGCCGCGTGAACGGCCGCGCGTGAGGAGTCGCGCAGCCGCGCCGGAGCGGTGGCGGGCTGGGCCGGACCGGCGGAGCGCGGGTGGCGTCGAGCCTCAGGCCCGCAGCTCGGCGGCGAGGTCGCCGATCGACGCCATCGCGTACCGCTGCATCGCCGGGCCGAAGGTGATGCGGGTCGCGCCCTGCCGGCCCAGCTCGGCCACCGACTCCCGGTCCGGGCCGGCGACCATGTTGATCGGGCCGGAGATGCCCTCCCGCAGCTGCGGGAGCAGCTGCGGCGGGGCCAGGATCGGGTAGACGCAGTCGGCTCCGGCCGCCACGTAGAGGCGGGCGCGTTCCATCGCCTCGACGGGGTCACCCGTCCCGACCAGGAACGTGTCGACGCGCGCGTTGATGAAGAGCTCCTCCCCCGCCTCCGCCCGCACCTCGGCCAGCCAGTCCGCGTGCCGCCGCGGATCCTTCAGGGTGCCGTGCCCGTCCGAGTCCTCCAGGTTGCAGCCGACGGCACCGGCCTCCACCAGTCGCCCGACCAACTCACGAGGGGCCAGGCCGTAACCACCCTCGACGTCGGCGGACACGGGGACGGAGACGGCGCGGACGATGCGCGCGACCGCCGCGAACATCTCGTCCGGCGGGGTCGCGCCGTCCTCGTAGCCGAGCGACGCGGCGACACCCGCGCTCGGGGTCGCGAGCGCCGGGTAACCGGCGTCGGCGAGTACCCGGGCACTGGCCGCGTCCCAGGGGCCTGGCAGGACGAGCGGGTCACCGGCGGCACGGTCGTGGTGCAGGGCACGGAAGGTGGCGGTGGTCATCGTTCGGTCTCCCGGCGGGGCTGCGAAGGGGCGGGCTCAGGCGGTGTATCCGCCGTTGGAGTCAAGCACGGCGCCGGTGATGTACGAGGCCGCGGGGCTGGCCAGGAACGCGATGGCCTCGGCGGGACCGCTGACCCGTTGGATCGCGAGGCTGGACACCAGGCCCGTGAGCATCTCCGGGTCCGGCGGCACGCGCTGCGCGCGTTCTATTTGATCTTGCGGGTGGTGCGGACCACGATGTCCTCGTACCCCGGGTGCTTGACCAGCCAGTCGGCGAGGAACGGACAGATCGGCACAACGGTCCGGCCCTTGCTCCGCGCGTCGTCCAGCACCGCCCGCGCCAGCGTCGACCCGACGCCCCTGCCCTCGTACGCCGGATCGACCTCGGTGTGGGTGTAGGCGATGATCGAGCCGGTCAGCTGGTAGGTGACGAACCCGGCGACCGCGCCCGCCTCGTCGCGCGCCTCGAAACGCTCCCGCGTCGGCGCGTCTGTCACGGTGAACTGCACAGTGCCATCCAACCACCCGCGCCGACGGCCCCCGCCGCGAGGCCGGCAGCGAAGGGCGACGTCACGCGCATCGTCGCGCCCGAAACGGGGACACGACGCCCGCCGGGAGCACCCCGAAACGGGGACACGACGCCCGCCGGGAGCACCGTGGGAGGAGACACGCCACCATGACGAACGCGTCGACGGACGGCGGCTTCGCCGTCGTCGAGATGTTCACGTCCCAGGGCTGCAACAGTTGCCCTCCGGCCGAGGAGTTGCTGAGCGAGATCGAACGCGACGCCCGGGCGCACGGACAGAACGTCTTCGCCCTCGGGTTCCACGTCGACTACTGGGACAACCTGGGGTGGCCCGACCAGTTCGCGGACCCGGCGTACACCGCGCGTCAGGAGGCGTACGCCCGGGCGTTCGGCACCAGGGGTCTCTACACCCCGCAGATGGTCGTCAACGGCAGCGTCGAGTTCGTCGGTTCGGACCGCCGCCGGGCGGCCAGCACGATCATGTCCGCCATGTCCTCGAGGGCCACCACCGCGCTGACGCTCTCCGTCGCCGGCTTCGGCGGCGACCGGGTGCTGGTGGACTACCGCACCGACCAGCCGCCGGCGGGCGCGGTGTTGAACGTGGCGGTGGTGCAGCGGGGCCTGGACAGCGACATCGCCCGGGGCGAGAACGCCGGGCGGACGCTGCGGCAGGACAACGTCGTCCGCGCCTTCAGGTCGGTGGTCCTGGACGCCGAGCGGGGGCAGGTCGAGCTGGCGACACCGCCCGATCTCGATCCGCGCGACGCCAGCGCGGTCGGCTATGTCCAGGAGAGCGGCGAACGGGCCATCGTCGGGGCGACGGCCGTCGCGCTGCCCACCGAGTAATCTCGGCACGTGCGGATGGTGGGCGGTGCGAGGGGGTCCGGTGGCTGACGCTGACGACGTACGCCGGGTGGCGCTGGCCCTGCCGCACACTGTGGAGATCGCCAGCGACGGTTTCGACTTCCGGGTGGCCGACAAGGGCTTCGTCTGGTCCTATCCGGAGCGCAGACCGGGCAAGCCGCGGGTGATCCGGCTCGACATCGCGGTGCTGTTCGTCGGTGACGAGGCCGAGAAGCAGGCGCTCCTGCTCGGGGAGCCCGAGGTCTTCTTCACCACGCCCGGCTACGACGGTCTACCCCTGGTGTTGCTGCGTCTGGCGGCGGTCGACGTCGACCGGTTGACCGAGTTGGTGACGGACGCGTGGCGGATGCGCGTGCCGGACGCGTTACTGGGCGACACCGCGGGCGCCGGCAAATAGCGACATCAGCACGCAACGCGTTCGACACATTGACGTGGATCTCAATGCTCCACTACCGTGACCGAGAGAGCGCTCTCTCACCCGACCTTCCCCCCAAATCAGACGCAACGCGCTGGACCCGGCGAGGGCCGCAACCGGCGCGCGCGATGGAGGCACGATGAAACCTCCCGTTCCCCACCGCCGGTGGGCCCTGGCCGCCGCCACCGCGCTGGCCCTGGCCGTCGGCGGCCTCGCCATCCCGGTGACCGACGCGGCCGAAGCCGCCCCCGTCGGCGCCGGCAGCTACACCACCACCCCGGTCGGCCCGCTCCCCAGCGGCTGCGGGGCGATGTCCAGCAACCCCCGGCAGTTCGCCACCGCCAACGCGCCGTCCGGGCCGATACCCACCAACGACTGGTGGTCCTCGCTGCTGTGGAAGCGCACCGACTGTTCCTTCAGCGAGCCGCTGCACGCCCACCCGATCTCGTACGACACCTTCGGCGACGGGCTCGGCTTCTCCGCCAACTCCACGCCCGCGATCAGCGGCACCGCCACCGGCGTCGGCGAGTTCCACTACCCGTACGTGCAGGACATCAGGGTCGGTGTGGCCGGGCTCGCCGCGCCACTGGTCAAGGTCGACGGCTGGACGGACTGGACGGTCAGCCCGCACTGGAGCGACGGCACGCGCACCATGCGCGCGACCATCGGCCACGGCCTGCCCTTCGCCTACTTCCAGACCACCGGCGGAAACGCGCAGATCAGCACGGCCGGCACCCCCGACGTCTGGTCCAACAGCGGCGCCACCATCGGCTTCCGGGTCAACGGCCACGACTACGTCGGGTTCGCCCCCAGCGGCGCCAGCTGGACAGTGGCGTCCGGCCGGATCTCATCCACGCTGGCCGGTCGCGGTTACTTCTCGGTCGCCCTCCTGCCGCCGACGTCGAGCACCACCGAGCGCGCCAGCCTGGCCGCCACCTACGGCCAGTACGCGCACGCCCACGTCACCGGCACCCAGGTGTCGTACGCGTACAACCCGGCGACCAGCGGCCTGACCACCACGTACGCGTTCACCACGACCGCCCGGGAGGGCACCGCCACGCAGACCGTGGTCAGCCTCTACCCGCACCAGTGGAAGTCGCTGAGCGGCTCCACCGCGATCACACCGACCTATCCGTCGGCGCGTGGCCGGATGAAGGTGCTCACCGGCGTCAACCAGTTCCGCACCGCCATGAAGTTCCAGGGCATCCTGCCGGAGTTGCCGGCCGTCGGTGACGGCAGCGGCGCCGACCTGTCGACGCTCACCGGGCACCTGGCTGCCACCCGCGCCAACCCGATGGACCAACGCGGCAACGACACCTACTGGACCGGCAAGGGGCTGGGCCGCGCCGCGCGGATCGCCGAGATCGCCGACCAGGTCAACGACATCACGACGCGCGACAGCGCGCTGAACGCGATCCGCAGCACGCTCACCGACTGGTTCACCGCGTCCAGCGGCAAGACCAGCCGGGTCTTCTACTACGACAACAACTGGGGCACCCTGATCGGGTACCCGGCGTCGTACGGCTCCGACCAGGAGCTCAACGACCATCACTTCCACTACGGCTACTACATCGCCGCCGCCGCGACCCTGGCGAAGTTCGACCCGGCCTGGGCGGCCACCAGCCGCTACGGCGGCATGGTCGACCTGCTGATCCGGGACGCCAACAACTACCGCCGCGACGACACCCAGTTCCCGTACCTGCGGGACTTCGACATCTACGCCGGTCACGACTGGGCGTCCGGGCACGGCTCCTTCGGCTCCGGCAACAACCAGGAGTCCTCGTCGGAGGGGATGAACTTCGCCAGCGCCCTGATCCAGTGGGGGCAGACGACCGGCAACACCGCCGTCCGGGACGCCGGCGTCTTCCTCTACACCACGCAGGCCGCGGCCATCCAGGAGTACTGGTTCGACGTCAGCGACCAGAACTTCCCCAGCGCGTTCGGTCACTCGACGGTCGGCATGGTCTGGGGCGACGGCGGCGCGTACGCCACCTGGTTCAGCGCCGAGCCGGAGATGATCCAGGGCATCAACCTGCTCCCGGTCACCGGCGGCCACCTCTACCTGGGCAACAACCCGGCGTACGTGCGGACCAACTACGCCGAACTGGTCCGCAACAACGGCGGACAACCGACGGTGTGGCAGGACATCCTCTGGCAGTTCCAGGCCCTCGGCGACCCCGACGCGGCGCTGGCGAACCTGCGCGCGAACCCGGGCTACACCCCGGAGGAGGGCGAGAGCCGGGCACACACCTTCCACTGGATCCGCAACCTCGCGGCCCTGGGCAATGTCGACACCACCGTGACCGGCAACCACCCGCTGTCGGCGGTCTTCTCCCGCAACGGGGCCCGCACCTACGTGGCGTCGAACCCGACGGCGACACCGATCACTGTGACGTTCTCCAACGGCACCGCCCTCACCGTGGGAGCCGGCAAGACGGCAACCACCGGGGCGTACACCTGGAGTGGTGGCAACGCGGCCGGTGGCGTCCCCCCGACGACGCCGACGGACCCCCCGCCGACGACCACGCCGCCGCCGACCCCGGGCAACCCGACGCGGTACCTGTTGCCGGGTGGTGGGTTGGCCGCCGCCGGTAGCGCGGCCACCACGACGGTCGCGGCGGCGAACGGGAACCACGACGGTACGCCCACCAACGCCCAGGTCTTCACGGCGACCGGTCTCAACCTGGCCTACACCGGCGGGCAGACGGCGTTCGACCTGTTCGTGGACGCCGGGACGGCGGTCGGCAACGGGGTACAGGTGCGGATCTCCTACGACCTCACCGGCAACGGCAGCTGGGAGCGGGTGGAGACGTCACGCTACTTCGCCACCGACCCGGTTCCCGGCTACGAGCACTACACCCAGAACGCCGGCCTCTCCTCGGCCACCGGCACGTTGGGCACGCTGAGCAACGGCACGGTCCGGGTGGAGGTGTGGTCGGCGATCGGCAACAACCCGAGCACCGTGGGCATCGGCAACCAGTCGGTGCTGCGGCTTCCGTACTCCTGATCGATCTGTTCGTCCGGACACGACGTCGGCCGGTGCGCAGGACCAGGATCGGTCCCGCACACCGGCCGACGCGTGCGGTCAGTCAGTCAGTCTCAGGACGCGGTGCAGGTGGGCGTCATGCCGGCCCCACTGCCGTTGCCCTGGAAACCGAACTCGGTGACCTGGCCCGCGCCGAGCCGACCGTTGTAGTCCACGTTGGCGAACCGCACCGTGCCGGTGGAGCCACTGGCCGTCGCGCTCCAGGTGTTGGTGACACTCGCACCACTGGGAAGCGTGAGGCTGACGTTCCAGCCGCTCGTCCCGGCGGAGCCGGCGGTGACCTTCACGGTGGCCACGAATCCACCGGTCCACGTGTTCAGCGACACCGATGCCGAGCATCCCCCGGTCCCCGGCGGCGGGGTGGTGGGCGGCGGGTCGGTGGGCGGCGGGGTCGTGGGCGGCGGGGTCGTCGGGATGCCGGTCCCGGCGTTGAGGGCGTTCAGGACGTTGGTGTACGCGGCCTTCTTGTTGCCGTTGCAGTCGAACAGCAGGGCGTTGTCCGAGCCACGCCACGAGTCACAGTCGCGCACACCCCACACCGTGATGCCGGTGCAGCGGGAGACGTTCATGCAGGCGCGGGTGACCGCACCGAAGATGTTCGCCTGGTTGCCGCCGGTCATCACGTCCAGCTCGGTGATCTGCACGTCCACACCGAGGTCGGCGAAACGCTGCAGGTTGGCCTGGTAGTCACCGGCCAGCGAGGTGCCCAGGTGCGACTGGAACCCCACACAGTCGATCGGCACACCACGGGACTTGAAGTCCCGCACCATGTTGTAGATCCCCGTCGACTTCGCGTTGATCCCGTCGGTGTTGTAGTCGTTGTAACACAACTTCGCACCCGGATCCGCCGCCCGCGCCGCCCGGAACGCCGCCTCGATCCAGTCATTGCCCGTACGCTGCAGGTTCGAGTCACGCCGCCCACCCGAACCACCGTCAGCGAACGCCTCGTTCACCACGTCCCAGGCGTAGATCTTGCCGCGGAAGTGCGTCGCCACCTGGGTCACGTGGTTGATCATCGCGCTGCGCAACGCGCTGCCCGACATACCCTGCGCCCAGCCCGGCTCCTGCTGGTGCCACAGCAACGCGTGACCCCGAACGCTCATGCCGTTGGCCTGGGCGTGACTGACCAGGCGATCACCACCGGTGTAGCTGAACCGACCCTGCTGCGGCTCGGTGGCATCCCACTTCATCTCGTTCTCGGCCACGACACTGTTGAACTCACGGTTCAGGATCGTCGTGTAGACACTGGTGGACAGCTTGCCCGTCGCGACAGCGGCCCCGAAGTAGCGACCCTTCTCCGCCGCCGAGGCCCCCAGGGTCGTGCCGGCGCTGGCCGTGGAGGTCAGTGCCACCGTCATCCCGGCGGCGAGAACGCCGGTGACTGCGATGGTCACCGCCGCTCGCAGGGCTCTTTTGTGATTCATCCGGATTCCTTCTCTGTGGTGGTGCGGTGATGGAAGCGCAGCGCCCGAATCTGCTCATGCGACATCGGAGACGACAGCAACGGTCGCCGTCGCGGAAGCAGTGCGGGGAATCCTGAACCGACGTCCGGCATGCCCTGGGCGGACGTCGCGTTCCGAGGGGCCACAGCAGGTTCGCCCGGTGAACCACAGGTGCGGCCGCCCTCAACCATCGACTGTGAGCGATAACATGCCGTTCGTCAAGTCGTAACGGGCCGGGCCGAGGCCGGGTCACCGCGGTCGGGCCGGCGGGGCGCGTCGGCGTGCTGCCGGAGCCGCAGGAGGACGGCTCCGGCAGCGCCCGTCACTGGAACGAGGCGTCGTCGACGAGGAAGCTGTCGGTGCCCTGCGCCGTCTCCACGTAGAAGGTGGCATTGGACAGCGTGCCGCTCCACGACACGGTGGTGGTGCCCGTGAGCAGCGTCCAGCCGTTGACGGTCACCCCCACCGCGGGGGTCAACTGGAGATAGCTCGTCGTGCCGCCGGCGGTCAGCGACAGGGTCGCCTTCGCCGACGGGGTGCCGCTCTGTGCGCGTACCCAGACGTTGGTGGTGTAGCTCTTGCCGTTGGTGAGCCGGGCGGTCACGTCCTGACCGGGACCGTTCCACGCGCCGGTGCGGCCGGTGATCGACAACGACCCGCCGCCGCCGTGCGCGACGGTGGTGTTCCGGGCGAGCGTTCCGCTGCCGTGCACACCCCAGCCCGTGGTGCCGTTCTCCACGTCGCCGTTGGTGAGCAGGTTGGCGCTACCCGCGGTGCCGCTGAACTGCCACCAGTTGATGTTGAAGAGGTTGCCGCTGCCGCCGGCGAGGCGGAGGTAGAGGTCGTGGGTGCCGGTGGCGCCGCTGACCGCGCAGGTGGTGGTGGTCCAGGTTTGCCAGCCGCCGGTGCCGCCGACGGTGCAGGTGCCCACGGTCGGGCCGGTGGCGCTGTCGAGGCGTACCTCGATCCGGCCGCCGCTGGTGGCCGAGGCGACCCGGGCGCTGAACGCTGTCGCGCCGGCGCCGAACGCGACGCCTTTGACCTTGATGTAGTCGCCGTTCTCGATCCAGCCGACGTTCATCCCGCCCTCGCTGGACGCCTCCGTCTCGATCCCCGCACCCCAGGCGATCGTCTCGGCCTCCTGGCGCACGTACGGGTTCAACGTGCCGATCTGCGGCGCGCCGGTGGTGGTCATGTTGATCGTCGGGAACGTGCCGTTGCTGTTGTAGGTGAACTTCTCCACCGCGACCGACCGGGTGTAACCGCCACCGCCGGGTAGGGCCCCGTTGTGATAGAAGAAGTACGACCCGCCCTGGAAATCGATAACCCCGGCGTGGTTGGTGAAACTCGCCCCCTGCCTCGGCATGATCGTTCCCCGGTACGTCCACGGCCCGGTCGGCCCGGTCGCCGTCGAGTACGCGAGGAACTCCGAGCAGCACTCCGCGGCGAACACGTTGTAGTACAGGCCGTTGCGCTTGAACACCCACGGCCCCTCCTCGTACAACGTCGGCCGACTCGCGTTGCCGGTACGGGTACCGAACCCCGCCGTCGTCAACGGAATCCGGGTGGCGCTGCCGGAGAACGAGATCATGTCCGGGTTCAACCTCACGTACCACAATCCCGGGTTTCCCCAGTACAGGTACGCCTGCCCGTCGTCGTCGATGAACGCGTGCGGGTCGATCTCGTTGTTGCCGACCAGGGGTCGGCCGAGCGCGTCACGGAACGGCCCGGTCGGGCTGTCCGCCACCGCCACCCCGATGACCATCTGCCCGTTCGAGCGCTGGCGCACCGGCACGTACCAGTAGAACTTCCCGTTACGCGCGATGACCTGCCCGGCCCACGCGTTGGCATCCGCCCACGCGAACGTCGCCAAACTCATCGGCGAGCCGTGATCGGTCCAGTTCACCATGTCCGCCGACGAGAACACCCGCCACTCCCGCATGGTGAAGTACGTCGAGCCGTCCTCGTCGTGGCCGGTGTAGAGGTACACCCGACCGTCGTGCACCATCGGCGCCGGGTCAGCGGTGTAGATGTGCTGGACGATGGGATTGTCGGCAGTGGCCGTGCCCGGGGTCAGGGCGAGGACGCAGGCCATGCTCGCCAGCCAGGCGATGGCGCGCCTGCCCCGGGTGGTGGTTCGATCTTGCACCTTCACGATTACTCCCACAGAGAGTGTGCCGTGCGCGATGTCCGCCTCGACGCGCCACCGCTGTCCTGGCTGCCGCCCGAACGGACTCTGCTGTCCGCACGCCGAGCAGCACGACCGGCGGCCGTGTTAGCGTTAACAGCTGTTGTCGGACGCCTCCCTCCCCGTCTGACCTGGAATTTTGCGAGACGCGGGATGACCGTCGTAACCACATCGCAGCATTGATGTATCGACGTTGACATCCAAGATTTACGATGCACCGTACTGAGCGACACGGCGGGCGTCAACGGCCGGGCACCCGCTCTTCATCCATCGTCATCCGTCACACAGGGTCACATTTTGCTGGCCCGACGCCCAGCCGGTGTCCGTTTCGGACCTTTGCGGTCCTCCAGCCCGACACCTCCGGGCCAGGTCGCCGCACGGACGGGCCGGCGGGTCGATCCGGGGGTTGCGGGCATGTTAACGACGAACTATGTTAGCGATCACATCGATGTGCCGCGATAAGCGTCAGGGGTGGGCACCCGGCGTCCACAGCGACCGCGTCCCCACCACCCGCACCGCACCCGTCGTCGGCAGTTCACCGCCGACGACCCCGCCGCCATCGATGGCGGCCCCGACATACCGGCCACCTGGAGGTTCCCCATGCCACCCCCGCCCCTCAGCCGCCGCCACCTGCTTCAGGCCGCCGGAGCCACAGTGGTGCTCTCCGCGACCGGCGCCGCCGTCGCGCCCGGGAGCGCGTCCGCCGCCATCGTGCCCCCGGCCCGCTCCGACATCGGCGTCTCGGCGTACCCGTTCGACCCCGGTCAGGTCCGACTTACCGCAGGCCGGTGGATGGACAACCAGAATCGCACGCTCAACTACCTCCGGTTCGTCGACGTCGACCGGATGCTCTACAACTTCCGGGCCAACCACCGGCTCTCCACCAACGGCGCCGCCACCAACGGCGGCTGGGACGCGCCGAACTTCCCGTTCCGGACCCACATGCAGGGGCACTTCCTGAGCGCCTGGGCGTACGCGTACGCGGTGCTGGGCGACACCACCTGCCGGGACAAGGCCAACTACATGGTGGCCGAGCTGGCCAAGTGCCAGGCCAACAACTCCGCCGCCGGGTTCGGCGCGGGTTACCTCTCCGGCTTCCCGGAGTCCGACTTCACCGCGCTCGAGGCCCGGACGCTGTCCAACGGCAACGTGCCGTACTACTGCATCCACAAGACCCTCGCCGGGCTGCTCGACGTCTGGCGCTACACCGGAAACACCCAGGCCCGAACCGTGCTGCTGGCCCTCGCCGGCTGGGTCGACAGCCGCACGAGCCGACTGAGCTCCAGCCAGATGCAGTCGATGCTGGGCACCGAGTTCGGTGGCATGAACGACGTGCTCACCGACATCTACCAGCAGACCGGCGACTCCCGCTGGCTCACCACCGCCCAGCGGTTCGACCACGCCGCCGTGTTCAACCCCCTCGCGGCCAACCAGGACCAGCTCAACGGGTTGCACGCCAACACGCAGGTGCCCAAGTGGATCGGCGCGGCCCGCGAGTACAAGGCCACCGGGACCACCCGGTACCGGGACATCGCCAGCAACGCCTGGAACATCACCGTCGGCGCGCACACCTACGCCATCGGCGGCAACAGCCAGGCGGAGCACTTCCGGGCGCCGAACGCGATCGCCGGCTACCTCAGCAACGACACCTGCGAGCAGTGCAACACGTTCAACATGCTCAAGCTGACCAGGGAGTTGTGGCTGCTCGACCCGAACCGGACCGACTACTTCGACTTCTACGAGCGCGCCCTGATCAACCACCTGATCGGCGGGCAGAACCCGGCCGACAGCCACGGCCACATCACCTACTTCACCCCGCTGCGCCCGGGCGGGCGTCGCGGGGTGGGCCCGGCCTGGGGCGGCGGCACCTGGAGCACCGACTACAACTCGTTCTGGTGCTGCCAGGGCACCGGCCTGGAGATCAACACCAGGCTGATGGACTCCATCTACTTCTACAACGGCACCACCCTGAGCGTGAACCTGTTCACCCCGTCGGTGCTCAACTGGACGCAGCGCGGCATCACCGTCACCCAGAGCACCAGCTACCCGGTCAGCGACACCAGCACCCTGACCCTGTCGGGGACGATGAGCGGCTCGTGGAGCATCCGGGTGCGGATCCCGTCCTGGACCAGCGGCGCGACGATCACCGTCAACGGCACTGTGCAGAACGTCGCCACCACCCCCGGCAGCTACGCCACCGTCACCCGCACCTGGGCCGCCGGCGACACCCTCACCGTGCGACTGCCGATGCAGGTCGCCATGCGGGCCGCCAACGACAACGCCTCGGTCGCCGCCGTCACGTACGGCCCGACAGTGCTGGCCGGCAACTACGGCAACACCGCGCTCAGCGCCCTGCCCGCACTGACCGTCTCCTCGATCGCGCGTACCAGCACCAGCTCGCTCGCGTTCACCGCCAGCGCCAACGGGTCCACCGTCAACCTCGCCCCGTTCTACGACGCCCACGGCTACAACTACACGGTCTACTGGAACACCAACGGCGGCGGCAGCACCGGCGGCAGCTACCGCCTGGTGAACGTCGGCACCGGCCTGGTCCTCGGCGTGCAGAACATGTCCACCGCCGACGGCGGGCTGGCCGTGCAGTGGGGCGACAGCGGCACCGCCGACCACAACTGGGTGATGGTGACCGACGGCAACGCGGTGCGGTTCCGCAACGTCCACAGCGGCAAGGTCCTGGGCGTGGAGAACATGTCCACAGCGGACAACGCCCGGGTCCTGCAGTGGGCCGACAACGGCACCGCCGACCACCGCTGGATCCTCGTGGACAACGGCGACGGCTCCTACAAGATCCGCAACGTCAACAGCAACAAGCTGCTGGGAATCCTGAACGGGTCGACCGCCTGGGGAGCGCAGGCCGTGCAGGATTCCGACAACGGCAGCGCGGACAACCGGTGGAGGCTCGTCCGCAACGCCTGACATCCGCCCCACCCCCGGGCTCACCGGCGCGGTCACCCGAAGGCCGCGCCGGTGACGCCGGGCGGGCGCCCGGCAGCGGCCGTACAGTGGGGAGGGTCCTGGCCCCAGTGAACGTGGCGGACGTGTCGGCTCGTGCCGCTTCCGCCCGGAAGGAGCACAGTGAACCGCCCCCTGCGCACCACACTCGTCGGCGCGTTGACCGCCGCCATGCTGGCCACCGTCGCCGTCGCGCCGGCGCAGGCGCACCCCGCCGGGCGGCCACCGGCCGTCCTCGCCCTCCCCGACGGGTTCCAGCCCGAGGGCATCGCCACCGCCGGCCGGTACGCCTACTTCGGCTCCCGCGCGACCGGCGCCATCCAGCGCGTCGACCTGGTCACCGGCCGGAGCACGACGATCGGCGCGGCCACCGGCACCCCGTCGCTCGGTCTCAAGGTCGACGCCCGTGGCCGGCTGTTCATCTCCGGCGGCACGGCCGGCGACGCCCGCGTGCTCGACACCCGCACCGGCGAGGTGCTGGCCCGCTATCAGCTCGCCACCGCCCCGACGTTCGTCAACGACGTGATCCTGACCCGCGACGCCGCGTACTTCACCGACTCGAACCGGCCGGTGCTCTACCGGCTGCCGTTCGGTCGCGGTGGGTCGCTGCCGCCCGCCGACGCCGTCACCACGATCACCCTGACCGGCGCGTACGAGCAGGTCGGCACCGGCGTCAACCTCAACGGCGTCACCACCACACCGGACGGCCGGGCGCTGATCGTCGTCCAGTCCACCACCGGCACGCTGTACCGGGTCGACCCGGCGACCGGCGCGAGCACCGTCGTGGACGTGCCGGGGCACACCTTCACCAACGGTGACGGACTGTTGCTGCTCGGCCGCACCCTCTACGTCGTGCAGAACCGCCTCAACCTGATCGCCGTGGTCCGGCTCAACCCCGCCGGCACCGCCGGAACCCGCACCGGCACCATCACCGACCCGAACTTCGACGTGCCCACCACCGTCGCCGCGGCGTTGGGCCGGCTCTACCTGCCCAACGCCCGGTTCACCACACCACCGACCGCCACCACGCCGTACACGGTCGTCGCGGTCCGCGCCCACTGAGCGACCCGAGGGGGTACGCGCCACGCGGGTGCCCCCTCGGCCCGCCGCTCTGGATCTCCATCGTGGCTGGACCGCCAGTAGGATCACTGGCACCTCGGCGATGACTGTCGCCTCGTGCATCCGGAGTCCGTGTGGCCGCCCGTTCGAACCGTTTCCTGCGCCGCGCCCTGGCCGTGGGCTGCCTCCTCGCCGTCGCCGCTCTGCCGACCGCGGCGCCAGCCGCACGACCGACCGCACTGCGCGCCGCACCGGCCGACGCCCCGCAGGTCACCGTGCTGCGGATGCTGCAGATGAACCTCTGCAACAGTGGCCGCGCCGGTTGCTACACCGGCCGGGCGCTGGCCAGGGCCACCGAGGTGATCACCGCCGAGACGCCCGACCTGGTCACCCTCAACGAGATCTGCGCGAACGACCTTGCCGTCCTGCGCCGCGTGTTCCAGACCGTCCACCCCGGCCGGACCGTCGTGGCCGCGTTCCAGGCCGCCGGTGACCGACCGAGCGGCGACGACACCCGCTGCCGCAACGGCCAACGATTCGGCATCGGGCTGCTGGCCCACGCGCGGGCAGCGGCCGGCCCGGGCACCGTGTACGCCGGAACCCATCCGACGCAGGACCTCGCGGACCCCGAGGAACGGGCCTGGCTCTGCGTCGACGCCGACGGCGCCCTGCTCGCCTGCACCACGCACCTCTCGGCCACCGGCTACCGCGTCGCGCTGACCCAGTGCCACCACCTGCTCGACGTCATCCTGCCGGGGATCAGCCGCGACGCCGGAAGCCTGCCCACCGTGCTGGCCGGCGACCTCAACCTGCGCGCCGGCCACGACCCCGACGTGCGGACCTGCACGCCGACCGGCCATCAACGCATCGACGACGGCCGGCTGCAACACATCACGGCGACCCCGGACATCACGATCTGCTGTCGCACCGTGGTGCCCATGCGCGAGGCGACAGATCACCCCGGGCTGCTGGCCACCCTCACCGTCGGCCGCAGCCGCCGGCCGGCCTGACCCGCCGCCGCACCGGCGTGGACGGCGCGGGCCGGGCCGAGCGGCGTCAGCGCGGGCCGAGCCGGGCGGCGTCAGCGCGGGCCGAGCCGGGCGGCGTCAGCGCGGGCCGAGCCGGGCGGCGTCAGCGCGGGCCGAGCCGGGCGGCGTCAGCGCGGCGGTGTGTCCCGGCGGGACGGGAACGGCGTACCCGGCTGGCCGAGGGTGGAGCGGGCCCGCAACCCGACCGGATCGGGAGCGGCGGTGGGCGCCGGGGCCTCCGGTGCGGCGAGCCGCCGCCCGTCCAGGTACGCGGTGGCGGCCCGGTCGTCGTCGGTCGGAGCGGCCAGCAGCGCGTAGAGCAGACCGACCACCCCGAAGATCACCGCCAGCACGATCGGCACCAGCAGGGTGCTCACCCCGGTGCCGGTCACCTCGCCGGTCCCCTCGTGGCGGTGCACCGACAGGGCGCTCATGCCGGTGAAGTGCATTCCGTTGACGGCGATCCCCATGACCAGCGCGGACGCGAAGATCACGACCCCCCGCCGGACGGTCATCGCGAGCCACAGGGCGACGGTGGCCGCCACCACCGCGATGACCACCGAGAGCACCACCCGGACGGTGTCGTAGCCGAGGCTGCCGTTGAGGCGCATGGCGGCCATCCCGGTGTAGTGCATGGAGGCCACGCCGACACCGGTGAAGAGGCCGCCGGCGATCAGGCGTACCGGATTGAGCCGGCCGGTGCCCACGATGGCCAGGCCGATACCGACCGCCACCACGGCGATGGCCGTGCTGGCCGCGGTCAGCGGCACGTCGTAGCGGATCCGGGTGTTCTCGACAGCGAAGCCGAGCATGGCCATGAAGTGCATCGCCCAGATGGCGGTGCCGCCCAGCGCCCAGGCCGACAACAGGCCCCACCATGCCCGCTGACCGCCGGTCCGGGCCGTGCGAATGCGTCCGGCACAGACCAGACCGAGGATCGATCCGAGCACGGACAGCGCGTAACTCAACGCGGGCGTGATCCACCCGTACTCAAAATGATTGATTTCCGCCACGGCGGCTTTCTCCCCATTCGTTACCGGCCCGTCAACACGACGCCTCGGCAATGATCAGGGGTGCCGTGATCAGGCGCAACAGCGCCTTGGCGGCTATTCGTAAGGTGCCGTCGCGGTAACCGTCCGCTGCGTCGATTCGCCGACGAAAAATGACGGATCGTCATTGTCAGGCGGACGTGTGGTAAGCGAGAACGCCCCGATTGACCGCCGCTATAGCCTGTCGCGCCGTGGAGCGCAGCTCACTTGCGGCGCCACCGGAGTCGGCAATCTGACCGAGCAGGTCGACGACCTGTCGGGCCCACCGGACGAAGTCACCGGCGGGCATCTCACCATCGATCTCGTGCCCGCTGCCGAGCACCTTGGCCAGCGCCTCACCCCGGGCCCACCGGTAGACCGGCCAGGCGAACCCGAGATCCGGTTCCCGGGTCGCGGTCAGCCCGCGCGCCGCCTCGTCGGCCTCGATCTCCCCCCACAGCTTCAGCGTCTCGTCCACCGCGTCGGCCACCGGCCCGCGCGGCAGCGACGCCCGCTCGTCGACATCACGGCGCGCCTCGAACACCACCACCGACACCGCAGCGGCCAACTCGGCCGGCGACAGCCCGTTCCACACCCCCCGGCGCAGGCACTCGGCGACCAGCAGGTCCGCCTCGGTCCAGATCCGGCCCAGCATCCGACCGGCGTCGGTGACCGCGCCGTCGCGGGCGAGGTACCCCCGCTCGGTCAGCAACGCCACGATCCGGTCGAACGTCCGGGCGAGGGACCCCGTACGGCCGCTGACCCGCTGGCGCAGCTCCTCGGTGTCGCGCTCCAGCCGCCGACGCCGCTCCGCCCAGCGGGCGTGCTCCTCCCGCTCCGGGCAGGCGTGGCAGGGGTGGTGGCGCAGCTCGGTGCGCAGCTGGGTGATCCGGTGGTCCTCGCCGGTCACCTGCCGCGAACGCCCTCCGCGCCGACCGCCGTGCCGGTCCAGGCCGGTCCCGCTGACCTCGGCGGCGAGATCCCGCCGGGCGGCCGGTGACCGGTGGTTGAAGTGCTTGGGCACCCGGATGCGGGCCAGCACCTCGGCGGGTGTGGTGAAGTCGCCGGGGCTGACCCGCCCGGCCCAACGGTCCTGGGTGAGCACCAGCGGCCGGGGCTCACCGAACCCGCCGGTCGCCGGGTCCAGCACCACCGCCAGACCGGCCCGCCGGCCCGACGGCACCCGGATCACGTCACCGACGCGCAGCCGCTCCAACGAGGCCACCGCGGCGGCCTTGCGCTGGGTCTGCCCCTGCCGGGCGATCGCCTTCTCCCGCTCGGCGATCGCCACCCGCAGCGCGAAGTACTCGTCGAAGTCGCCGTGGTGGCAGGCGGCCTCCGCGCCGTACGCCTCGATGGTCTCGGTGTTGCGCTGCACCTGCCGGGCCAGACCGACCACCGACCGGTCCGCCTGGAACTGGGCGAACGACGACTCCAGCAGAGCGCGGGCCGGCTCCGCGCCGACAGTGCCGACCAGGTTCACGGCCATGTTGTACGACGGCCGGAAGCTGGAGCGCAGCGGGTAGGTGCGGGTGGACGCCAACCCGGCCACGTGCCGCGGGTCGGTCTCCGGGGACCACACCACGACGGCGTGCCCCTCCACGTCGATGCCACGGCGCCCGGCGCGCCCGGTGAGCTGCGTGTACTCCCCCGGGGTCAGGTCGACGTGCGCCTCGCCGTTGTACTTCACCAGCCGTTCCAGGACGACGCAGCGGGCCGGCATGTTGATGCCCAACGCCAGGGTCTCGGTGGCGAAGACCGCCTTGACCAGGCCACGGACGAACAGCTCCTCGACGACTTCCTTGAACACCGGCAGCATGCCCGCGTGGTGGGCGGCCAGGCCGCGTTCCAGACCGTCCAGCCACTCCCAGTAGCCCAGGACCGACAGGTCCTCCCCGGGAATGGCGGTGACCCGGGACTCGACGACCCGGCGGATCTCGGCCCGCTCCTCCGCCGAGGTGAGCCGCAACCCGGCGGCGAGGCACTGCTGCACCGCGGCGGCGCACCCGGCCCGGCTGAAGATGAACAGGATCGCCGGCAGCAGACCCTCCCGGTCCAGCCGGTCGACGATGTCGGGGCGCATCGGGCCACGCCAGCGCGGGCCACGACGCCCGGCACCGGGGCCAGCGCTGCGCCCCTCGCCCAACTCCAGCCGCCGCACGGTCTCCCGGGTGTAGCGCAGCAACTCCGGGTGCACGTCGTGCTTGCGCGCGGCGTCGGCGTCGTGGAACAGGTCGAACATCCGCTTGCCGACCAGCATGTGCTGCCACAACGGCACCGGCCGGTGCTCGCTGACCACCACCGCGGTCTCGCCGCGCACGGTGACCAGCCAGTCGGCGAACTCCTCGGCGTTGGACACGGTCGCCGACAACGAGACCAGGGTGACCGAGGCCGGCAGGTGAATGATCACCTCTTCCCACACCCCGCCGCGGAACCGGTCGGCCAGGTAGTGCACCTCGTCCATCACGACGTACGCGAGGCCCTGCAGGGTGCTGGAGCCCGCGTAGAGCATGTTGCGCAGCACCTCGGTGGTCATCACGATCACCGGCGCGTCGCCGTTGATCGCGTTGTCGCCGGTCAGCAGGCCCACCTGCTCGGCGCCGTACCGGGCGACCAGGTCGTGGTACTTCTGGTTGGACAACGCCTTGATCGGCGTGGTGTAGAAGCACTTGCGCCGCGCCGGTGGGGTCGTCGCGTCGGCGGCGGGCACCGGGTCGTCGGGTCGCCCGCGCAACGCCAGGTGGACGGCGAACTCCCCGACCACCGTCTTACCGGCGCCGGTGGGAGCGCAGACCAGCACACCGCTGCCCCGTTCCAGCGACTGACACGCCTCCCGCTGGAAGTCGTCGAGGTCGAACCCCAGCTCAAGGGCGAACTCGTCCAACGCCGGAAACTGTGCGGCTTGTGCGGCCTTGCGGCGCGCCGCTGCGTACCGCTCGGCGGGGCTCGACATGGCACCAAGATTAGTGCGTGCCGAGTCACAGCACCCCACAAGGCCGTCCCGAGGGGCGGTCGGGGGCGGTCGGTAGGGTGCACGGCGTGCCGGACCATGCCGAACCGCCCCAGACCAGTCCGCCGGGCACCGCCGAGCGCCGGGCGTCCCGACGCCCGGTCAAGGCGGTGCTCTTCGACTTCCACGGCACCCTGGCCCAGGTGGAGGACTCCCAGCGGTGGGTGCTGGAGGCCGCGGCGGCGTGCGGCGTCACCCTGGACCGGGTCCGCGCCACCTCGCTGGCCGACCGCCTGCTGACCGCCGGGCGCGCCGGCGGGCCACTGCCGGCGCGGGTGCCACCCCGACTGGCCGAACTGTGGGCCGACCGGGACCTCTACCAACACGCTCACCGGGGCGCGTACACCGGGCTGGCCGAAACCGTCGACGCCGGCATCGACGGTTTCGCCGACGCGCTCTACGAGCGGTTGCTGACCGCCGACGGCTGGCATCCGTACGCCGACACCGCCCCCACGCTGACCGCGCTGCGCGACGCCGGGGTGCCGGTGGCGGTGGTCAGCAACATCGGCTTCGACCTGCGGCCACACTTCGACACCTGGGGGCTGACCGACCTCGTCGACGCGTTCGTCCTCTCGTACGAGGTGGGGCGGTGCAAACCCGACCCGGCGATCTTCTGGCGGGCCTGCGGGATGCTGGGCGTCGACCCGGAGCAGACCCTGATGGTCGGTGACACCCCCGCGGACGCCGGCGCGGTGGCCGCCGGCTGCTCGGTGCTGGTCCTCCCGGCCGCCGAGCCGGGTCGGGAGAACGGCCTCGGCGCGGTGCTCGACCTCGCCCTGCCGGCCTGAGCGACACCGGCCCGACCCGGGCCCCGCTGGTCACTGAGGTGGACACCGCCGCACTGTGACCTGGGCGCAACGCCTACCGTCGTGCCCGTGACCGAGATCCTGCTGCCCACGCCACCACCGGCCGACGCGCCACCAGCCCGGCGCGGCGGCGTCGTCGCGGTGGGGCTGGTGCTCGGCGGGGCGCTGTCGGTGCAGTTCGGCGCCGCCGTGGCCGCGTTGCTCTTCCCGCGTACCGGGGTGGCCGGCGCGGTGACCCTGCGGCTGACCATCTCCGCGGTGCTGCTGCTCGCCGTGTGCCGGCCCCGACTGCGCGGACACGACCGCTCGGCCTGGCTCGCGGCCGGCGCGTTCGGGCTCGCGCTGGCCGGCATGAACTCGCTGTTCTACCAGGCTATCGAACGCATCCCGCTGGGCCCGGCGGTGACGCTCGAGGTGCTCGGTCCCCTCGCCCTGTCGGTGTTCTCGGCCCGACGGCTGGCCAGCTGGGGCTGGGCGGGGCTGGCACTGGCCGGGGTGGCGCTGCTCGGTCAGGGCGGCTTCGACCGGCTGAACCCCGTCGGGGTGGCCTTCGCGTTCGGCGCGGGCGCCATGTGGGCCGCGTACATCGTGCTGAGCGCCCGGGTCGGCGGCCGCTTCCCCGGCGCGGACGGGCTGGCCCTAGCGTTGACCGTCGCAGCGGTGGTCACCCTGCCGTTCGGCATCGTCGACGGCGGCGCGGTGCTGCTCGACCCGCAGGTGCTGGCGCTCGGCGCCGCCCTCGCGGTGCTCGCCTCCGGGCTGCCCTACACCCTGGAACTGCTGGCGCTACGGCGGATGCCCACCGCCACGTTCGCGGTGCTGATGAGCCTCGGCCCGGCCGTTGCCACGCTCGCCGGGTGGCTGGTGCTGCGGCAGGCGCTGACGGTGCTGGAGTGCGTCGCCATCGTGCTGGTCATCGCGGCGAGCATCGGCGCGGTCCGGGTCAACGCAGCAACCGCAGGGCGGCCGGAACCGCGCTGATCGTCACCGGCAGGGCCAGTGACCGTTCCCCGTCGGCGTACGAGGTGATGCCCTCGGCGGCCACCTCCACGGTGCGGGCCCGGAAACTGCGCACCAGCGGGTGGCTGACGTGGGTGCCCTGATAGATGCGCGGCTTCACCCGGACCAGGGTCCGCCGGTTGACCCGACCCGCCACCACCACGTCGAGCAGCCCGTCGGTCGGGTCCGCGTCCGGGCAGATCCGCATGCCACCGCCGTACGTCGGGCAGTTGCCCACCGCCACGAGCACCGCGTCCAGGTCGTGCGGCACCCCGTCGAGGCGCAGCGTGTAGCGGCGGGGGCGCAGCCGGGCCAGCTCGACCAGGATCGCCAGGTCGTACCGGCGTGGGCCGCGTGGCCAGCGCATCCGGTTGGCCCGCTCGTTGACGATCGCGTCGAACCCGGCCGCGAGGACCGCTCCGTACCACCGCTCGGCGCCGTCGACGCCGACCATCCGGGCCAGGTCGACGGGTCGACTGCGGCCGTCGCGCAGCGCCTCGCCGATCATCACCGCCGCCGCGAGGGGGTCCGCCGGGAAACCGGTGTCCAGCGCGAAGTCGTTGCCGGTGCCGGCCGGGATCGGGCCGAACGGCACGTCGGTGCCGGCGACCGCCTGCAACGCCCGGTGCACGGTGCCGTCCCCACCGACCGCCACCAACGCGCCGGCGCCGTCGGCCACGGCGGCCCGGCACGCCGCCTCCGCCTCGGCGGGGCTCGACGCCGGCAGCAGCCGGATCGGCCGCCCGGCGACGGCCAACCCGTCCAACAGCCCGGGCAGCAGGGCCCGGTAGCGTCCCCGGCCCGCGGTCGGGTTCGTGAGGACGGCCACCGGTCCACCGGGGAGCGGGGCGCGGTCGACCGGTCCACCGGCGAGCGGGGCGCCGCCGGTCGTCGGTCCACCGGCGACCAGGGCTCCGTCGGTCGGTCCGCCGGCGGCGGGTAGGTGATCGTCTGCGGTCACGGGCAGCACCGTACCGGTCGGACACCCGCCGTTTCCCCGGGGCGGCCGCCGTCACCTTCAGTCCCGCCGCCGACGCGGGAGGTGACGCGGCGACGCCGCCCCCGGGAACCCGGGGACGGCGTCGGTGGACCGGTCGGCGCGGGGCCGTCAGGTCATGTCGTCGTAGCGGCGCTCGATCGGCGCGGGAGGGGCGACCGGTTCGGGCACGCCGATCGGCGCGGTCGAATCGACCCGCTGCCCGGCCACGACCGGGTCCGCGTCGAACTCCAACGGCGACACCTCGTCGTCGTCGATGCCGGCGTAGATCTCCTTGCCCCGCCCACGCCGCTTGTCGTTGAGGAACGCGACGCCGACGGCGCCGAAGTAGAGCGCGGAGAGGCAGAGCGCCAACGCGGTCATCCCGAACGGGTCCGGGGTGGGGGTGACCACGGCGGAGAACGCGAAGAACACGAAGATCGCCACCCGCCACCAGCTGAGCAGCCGCTTCGCGCTGGCGATGCCCACGAAGTTGAGCATCAGCACGATCAACGGGAACTCGAACGCCACCCCGAACAACAGGATCAGGTTGGTGACGAAGGAGATGTACTTGGTGATCTCCAGGGTGGTGCTGATCTCGCTGTCGGAGATGCTGAGCAGGAACTCCAGGCCCTTGGCCGTGACGAAGTACGCCAGCACCGCACCGGCCGCGAACAGCGGCGCGGCGAGGGCGGTGAAGAAGTACGCGTAGCGTCGCTCGTGCCGGTGCAGGCCGGGCGCGATGAACGCCCAGAGCTGGTAGAGCCAGACCGGTGCGGCCACGATCAACCCGACCCAGAGCGCGACCTTCAGGTTGAGCAGGAACAGGTCGGCGGGGCCGAGCTGCACGAACTCGCACTTGCCGTCGACGAATCTGGCCTGCGGGAGGTCACAGTAGGGCTGCTGGAGCAGGTGCAGCACCGGCTTGGCCAACCACACACCGAGACCGAACCCGATGAGGATCGCCACGGACGCGCGGAAGAGACGGTTACGCAGCTCGCGGACGTGCTCGATGAGCGTCATCGAGCCGTCGGCGGCCCGCTCGAAGCTGCTCGGGCCGCGCTTACGCAGGGCGAAGGCCACGGGAGTGGGGCCCTTCGGTCAGTTGTCGCGGACGCGGTGCACCGGGTCGACGACCGGCTGCTGCGGCGGGGCCTGCTGGTACGGGGCCTGCTGCGGCTGACCGGCGTACGGCGCCTGCTGCCCGGTGTGCGGCGGCAGCGGCTGGTAGGCGGCCTGCGCGTCGGCCTTCTCGGCGAGGTCGCGGTCGTCGTCCTGCAGGCTCTTCGTCTCGGCCTTGATGATCCGCAGCGACCGACCCAGCGACCGGGCCGCGTCAGGGAGCCGCTTCGCACCGAAGAGCAGGATCAGCACAACCACGAGAACAGCGATGTGCCACGGCTTGAGGGCACCCATGAGAAGCTCCAGTCGCTCTGTGTCCGAGGGGTGGTACGCAGCCCATCGTACGTGCGGATCGGCTGCCCGCCACCCGTTGGGTAGTGGTGGTTTGGCCGGGAGGGTGAAGTCTTGACCAACCCACGATGATCCGTCAACCACCACCAGGTGCGGGCCCGATCAGCCGCGCTTGGCCTTGATCACCGCGAGCCGTCGGGAGGTGGTGTCGAGCCGACGTTGGACGTCCTCGGCGCGTTGTTGCAACGCCTCGGCGGTGTCCCGCAGCGCCTCGGCCTCGGCGGCACGCCGCTGCAACGCCACGGCCGCGCGGCGCAGCTGGGGCAACCGGGCCAGCACCGGGCGCACGGCCAGCGCGAGCACCACGAGGGGCAGCAGCACCACCGCGAGGACGATCCAGATCAGCACGGCGGTCAGCCTACTGGGTGCGGCCGGCCACCGCCGGGTCACCCGCCGGCGCGCGCCCCGCGTCGACCTCGGACGGTCGGGGCACCGCCGGGGGCGCGGGCACGGCGTACGCGTCCAACGCGGCGGCGGCCGTCGCCCGCACCTGCTCGGCCAACTCGACCGGGGCGACCACCGTCACCTCCGGGCCGAGACCCAGCACGAACCGGCGGGCCCAGCCCAGGTCGGTGACCCGCAGGGAGACGAGCCACTGGTCGCCGTCGCCGGCCTCGACCCGCTCGCACGGGTAGTACTCGGTGATCCACCGCTCGCCCCGGCCGATCCGCAGGGTGATCAGCGGCAGGTCGGCCGTCGGGCGGAACACGCCCTCGGTGAGGTCGTGCGGCACGGCCTGCGGCGGCACCATGGCCGGCTCGTCCAACTCGGTGGTCGCGTCGATCCGGTCGGCGCGGAACAGCCGGACGGCCTCCGCACGCCGGCACCACGCCTCCACGTACGCCCGGCCGCCGACCATGAGCATCCGCAGCGGGTCGATGACGCGCTCGGTGGTCTCGTCCCGGGCGGCCGTGTAGTAGGTGATCCGCAGGGCCTTCCCGCCCTCGACGGCGGCGCGCAGCGCCTCGACCCGCGGGGTGTCTCCGGGCAACCGGACCGCCACCGGGGCGCCCACCAGGTCGCCTGCGGCCTCGATCTTGGCCAGAGCCCGTTCGACGGCCTCCCGGTTGGCCACCCCGGGCGTCTCGGCCAGCATCCGCAGCGCCACCACCAGAGCGAGGGCCTCGTCGGGCGTCAGCCGCAACGGCCGGTCGATGCCGGCGTCGTAGGTGATGGTCACGCGGTCACCGTCGAACGCCATGTCGATGAGGTCACCGGGGCCGTACCCGGGCAGCCCGCACACCCAGAGCAGCTCCAGGTCCTCCCGGAGCTGGCGCTCGGTGACGCCCAGGTCACCGGCCGCCTCGGCGATCTCGATGCCGGGCCGGGCCAGCAGGTAGGGCACCAGGTTGAGCAGTCGGGCCAGCCGGTCGGCGGACGCGCGGGAACCGGTGCGGGCGGCCGGGCGGGTCACCGGGCACCTCCGCCCACGGCCAGCTCGTCGTGGCGCACGGCGATCTCCTTGAGTCGTTGGATGACCGCCTCGCGGACCTCCGGTGGGTCCAGCACCCGCACGTCCGGGCCGTAGCCGACGAGATGACCGGCCAACCCGTCCGGCTCCGCGTACGGCAGGACCAGCCGGTCGCCGTCCGGACCGGCGGTCACCTCCAGCGCCCAGCGGCGCAGCCCGGCGGCCCGTCCCGGCGCGGCCAGCACCGTGGCCCGGCCGGTGCGCTCCACCGGACCCGACCAGCGGGCCACGTGGCTGATCAGGTCGACGTTGGCGGGAGGCTCGTACGCGCCGGGGGCGCCGGTCACCCGGACCGCGCCGACGACCCGGGACAGCCGGAAGCAGCGGGTCGCCTCCCGGTCCTGGTCGTGGCCGACCACATACCACCGGCCGCGCCAGCAGACGACGCCCCACGGTTGCAGTCGCCGCCGACTGGGCGCGTCGCGGTCGGGCACCCGGTAGTCGAACCCCACCTCGCGGCGGTCCCGCGCGGCGGCGGTCAGCGGCGCGAACGCCGGGTCGACGGTGACCATCGGCTCCAGGCCGAGGGTCGCCTGCGGGTCCACGTCCACCCCGGCGGCGCGCAGCTTGGCCAGCCCGGACGACGCGGCGGCGGCCAGCCCGGCGTGCTGCCACAGCCGTGCGGCGATGCCGACCGCGGCGGCCTCGTCCGGTTCGAGGAGGATGTCGGGCAGCGCGTATTCGCGGTGGGCGATCCGGTAGCCGGGCTCGGCGTCGAAGGCGCTCGCCGTGCCGGTCTCCAGTGGGACACCCAACTCGCGCAGCTCGGCCTTGTCCCGTTCGAACTTGCGCTGGAACGCCTCGTGGTCGCGCGCGTCGTCAGGATCGTGCTCGTAACCGGGCACGGTCGCGGCGATCTGCGCGGCGGTCAGGAACCGTCGCGTGGACAGCAGGCAGATCACCAGGTTGACCAGGCGTTCGGTGCGGGTCCGCGACACGCGGTAGACGCTAGCAGCCGACGCGCCCACACCGTGCACCCACGCGGGCGTGCCGCACACATGTTCGGATCGGGTCTCCCCCGGCGCGTCGCCGTCCGCGGTCATAGGGTGATCCTCATGTCGGCACCGGAGGCCAGGCCCGCGAGCGAGAGCGTCGGCACCGTCGTCGTCGCCGGCGCCGCCAACCTCGCCATCGCGGTGGCCAAACTGATCGCCGGGGTGATCTCCGGATCCGCCGCGATGCTCTCCGAGGCGGCGCACTCGGTGGCCGACACCACCACCGAGGTGCTGCTCTTCCAGGCGCTGCGCCGCGGCGCCCGCCCGGCCGACCAGCGACACCCCTTCGGCTACGGCAAGGAGAGCTACGTCTGGGCGTTCTTCGCGGCGATGTTCACGTTCGTCGCGGGCGCCGGTTTCGCCGTCACCCACGGCGTCACCACGATCCTGGTGCACAAGCACAGCGGCGACTACCTGATCTCGTACATCGTGCTCGGGGTGTCGTTCGTCATCGAGTCGATCTCCCTGGCCCGCGCGGTGCGCCAGGTCCGCCGCGAGTCGCGACGCTGGCGGACCACGCCTCGGCGGTTTCTGCGGCTGACCGCCGACACCACCGTCAAGGCGGTCTTCCTGGAGGACAGCGCGGCCCTGATCGGTCTGGTGCTGGCCGGGCTCGGCGTCGGTCTGTCGCACGCCACCGGCGACGAGGTGTGGGACGGCGTGGCGTCGATCCTGATCGGCCTGCTACTGCTGACCGTCGCCGGGATCCTCGCCAGCAACAACCTGTCGCTGCTGGTCGGCCGGGCCGTGCCGGAACGGCTGCGCCGCGAGATCGAGCAGGAGCTGGCCGGGCTGCCCGAGGTGGAGCGCATCGACACCCTGTTGACCATGCAGCTCGGCCCGGACGACATCCTGGTCGCCGCGAAGGTCGACTTCCGCGACGAGGCCACCGGCGCGCAGATCGAGACCGCCGCCGACGAGGCCGAACGACGGCTCACCGGCCGCTACCCGGAGATCCGGTTCGTCTTCCTCGACCCCACCCGCTCGCTGCCCGGGGCCACCGGCACCGCCCGGCACACCCAGGCCCGACCGAGCCCGGACGCCGGCGGCGCCGAGTCCACCTGAACCGCACCCGGGCGCGGGCCGCCGGGCCCGCGCGGCTAGCGTGCCCGTCATGGTGCGATGGCGTACGGGGACGGTGGCGACGCTGCGACGGCAGTGGACCGGGGCGGTGGAGCTGGACGTCGACCTGCCCGACGGCACACGGATGCGCGCGCTGGCCTACCCGGAGCTGGTCGGCACGCCCGAGCCGGGCGACCGGGTGCTGCTCAACGCCGGCGCGCTGCTGATGGGGTTGGGCACCGGCGGGTACGCCCTGGTGGTCGCCCTGCCGGACCGGCTGCCCCCGGACCCGCCGGAGGTCGCCGACACCCGCGACGCCGGGCACCTGGTGAAGGCCCGCTACACCCCGTTGCAGCCGATCCTGCTCGGTGTCGACGAGGAGGCGTCCCCGCACCGCGACGTGCTGGCCGACGCGGACGACCTGGGCGGCCTGCCGGTGGTCACCGCCGATCTGCACTCGGCGCTGCCGGCGATCCTGGCCGGCATCCGGGCCGACGCCCCGAGGGCGCGGGTGGCGTACCTGCTCACCGACGGTGGCGCGCTGCCCGCCTGGTTCTCCCGCACCCTCGCCGGGCTGCGGTCCGAGCTGGTCGGCACGATCACGGTCGGGCAGGCGTTCGGCGGCGACCTGGAGGCCACCACAGTGCACGGCGGTCTGCTCGCCGCCCGGCACGTGCTCCACGCGGACCTGGCGATCGTGGCTCAGGGGCCCGGCAACCTGGGCACCGGCACCCGCTGGGGTTTCTCCGGCGTCGCGGTCGGCGAGGCGGTCAACGCGGTCGCCACGCTGGGCGGGCGGCCGGTCGGGTCGTTGCGCATCTCCGACGCCGACCCCCGTCCCCGGCACCGGGGCGTGTCACACCACAGCCTCACCGCGTACGGCCGGGTGGCGCTCGCCCCGGCGGAGCTGGTGGTGCCCGAGGACCTGGCCCCGTCGCTCGCGGCCGAGGTGCACGCGGCGCTGGCGCCCCTGGCGGCCCGGCACACGATCGTGCGGGTAGGCACCGACGGTCTCGACGCCGCGCTGCGGGCCAGCGTCGTGCCGCTGTCCACCATGGGCCGTGGCCTCGACGCCGACCACGCCTACTTCCTGTCCGCAGCCGCCGCCGGCCGCCACGCCACAACCCTCCTCCCCTGATCGGCCCGGCCCGGCCCTGGTGATCATGAAGTGCCCGCCGCCTCGGCGTGTCGGGGCAACAACTTCATGATCAACGCGGGCGACGGCGCGGGGCCGGAGCGCTGGGGGTTAGGCGAGGAAGATCAGGGCCAGCCAGCCGCCCACGATGAGGGCCAGGGCCAGGGCCAGCACCCAGGTCGGCACCGTGTAGTCACCGCGCCGGTTACGGTCGATCTCGGCGCGGATCTTCTCCCGCCGGCGTTCGATCCAGTTCTGCCGCTCGGTGCCGCGCTCGGGGCGCTCGGAACGGTCGGAAGGTCCAGAAGTCGTCATGGCGCGCTCAGCTTAACCGCTCGGCGCGCCGGGCCGACCGGCCCCGTCGGCGCAGCGCACCGCCGGGGCCGGTAACCCGTCACATGCTGGCGATCAGTCGCTCCACCCGCTCGTCGTACGCCCGGAACGGGTCCTTGCACAACACGGTGCGCTGCGCCTGGTCGTTGAGCTTCAGGTGCACCCAGTCGACGGTGAAGTCGCGGCGCTTCTCCTGGGCGTGCCGGATGAACTCGCCCCGCAGCCGGGCCCGGGTGGTCTGCGGCGGGGTCTCCTTGGCCTCGAAGATCTCCGGGTCGGTGGCCACCCGGTCGACGTCACCGCGGCGCTCCAGCAGCCCGTAGAGGCCCCGGCCGCGACGCACGTCGTGGTAGGCCAGGTCCATCTGCGCCACCCGGGGGTGCGACAACGGCAGATCGTGCTTGCGCTGGTAGCGCTCGATCAACCGCAGCTTGCTGACCCAGTCGATCTCCCGGGAGACCGGTTCCAGGTCACCGGTCTCCACCGCGTTGAGCACCCGCCCCCACAGCTCGACGACCCGCTTGGCGGCCTGGTCGCCGCCGCGCCGCTCGACGAACTCGGTGGCCTTGGCGAGGTATTCCTGCTGGATGTCGAGGGCGCTGACCTCCTTGCCGTTGGCCAGCCGCACCTTGCGCCGCCCGGTGATGTCGTGCGACACCTCCCGGATGGCCCGGATCGGGTTCTCCAGGGACAGGTCGCGCATCACCACCCCGGCCTCGATCATCCGCAGCACGATGTCGGCGGTGCCGACCTTGAGCAGCGTGGTGACCTCGTTCATGTTGGAGTCACCGACGATCACGTGCAGCCGCCGGTAGCGCTCGGCGTCGGCGTGCGGCTCGTCGCGGGTGTTGATGATCGGGCGGCTGCGGGTGGTCGCCGAGGAGACGCCCTCCCAGATGTGCTCGGCCCGCTGCGAGAGGCAGTAGACCGCGCCGCGTGGGGTCTGCAGGACCTTGCCGGCGCCGCAGATCAACTGCCGGGTCACCAGGAACGGGATGAGCACGTCGGCGAGCCGGCCGAACTCGCCGTGCCGGGAGACCAGGTAGTTCTCGTGGCACCCGTACGAGTTGCCGGCCGAGTCGGTGTTGTTCTTGAACAGGTAGATCTCACCCGCGATGCCCTCGTCGTGCAGCCGCTTCTCCGCGTCGACGAGCAGGCCCTCCAGGATCCGCTCGCCGGCCCGGTCGTGGGCGACCAGATCGGTCACCGAGTCGCACTCCGGTGTCGCGTACTCCGGATGCGACCCGACGTCCAGGTAGAGCCGGGCCCCATTGCGCAGGAAGACGTTGCTCGACCGACCCCAGGACACCACGCGCCGGAACAGATACCGCGCGACCTCGTCCGGGGACAGCCGCCGCTGCCCGCGATAGGTGCAGGTGACGCCGTACTCGGTCTCGAGGCCGAAGATTCGCCGCTCCATGGTGTGACATTAGCCGCCTGGGGGCCCGGTTCGTCACTGTCAGACCACAGGTCGTGCCCCGAGCGCTGTCACATACCGGTTGAGTGCGACATTCCGTCCGGGCCGAGGCTCGCCACGAACCGCCGGCAGCTGTCGTACTCCGGGAGCAGACCCCGCTCGCGCGCCTGGGCGAGGGTCGGCGCCGCGTCGTCGCGCGCGGACAGCAACGGAACCTCCGCCGGCCACTCGATGCCCAACTCCTCGTCCAGCGGGTGCACCGCGTGCTCGCCGGTCGGGTTGTAGGTGGCCGAGCAGAGATAGCTCAACGTCGCGTCGTCGGTCAACGCGCAGAACCCGTGCCCCAGCCCCTCGCTGAGGTAGACCGCCCGACGGTCGGTGTCGTCCAGCCGGACGCCCTCCCACCGGCCGAAGGTCGGCGAACCCACCCGCAGGTCCACGATCACGTCGAGGACCGCGCCCCGCACACAGGTCACGTACTTGGCCTGCCCGGGCGGGACATCGGCGAAGTGCACGCCGCGCACCACGCCACGCGCGGACACCGACAGGTTGGCCTGGGCCAGTCGCAGCGGATGCCCCACCGCCTCGGCGAGCTTGTCGAAGCGGTACCACTCCATGAACATGCCACGCGGGTCACCGTGCTGCTGGGGGGTGATCTCCCAGGCGCCCTCGATGCCCAACTCCCGGATCTTCACCAGGAACCCCCGTCGCGCTCGGCCTGCTCACTGAGCAGCCGGAGCAGGTAGTCGCCGTAGCCGCTCTTGGTCAGCGGCTCGGCCAGCGCGCGCAGCTGCGCGTCGTCGATCAGGCCGGCCCGCCAGGCGACCTCCTCGACACAACCGATCTTGAGGCCCTGCCGTTCCTCGACCACCCGGACGAACTCGGCGGCCTGCATCATCGAGGTGAACGTGCCGGTGTCCAGCCAGGCGGTGCCCCGATCCAGCACCGTCACCGACAGTTCGCCCCACTCCCGGTACGCCTCGTTGACCGCCGTGATCTCCAGCTCGCCGCGCGCGCTCGGGGTGAGCTTGCGCGCGATGTCGACCACCCGGTTGTCGTAGAAGTACAGGCCGGGCACCGCGAACCGGGACTTCGGCCGGGCCGGCTTCTCCTCGATCGAGAGCACCCGGCCATCGGCGTCGAAGTCGACCACGCCGTACTCCTGCGGGTTGGCCACCTGATAGGCGAACACCCGACCGCCGACCAGGTCACCGTGGTCGGCGAGCTGCCGTCCCAGGCCCACACCGTGGAAGATGTTGTCGCCGAGGACCAGCGCCACCGACGCGTCGCCGATGAAGTCCGCGCCGAGGATGAACGCCTGCGCGATGCCCTCCGGGCGTTCCTGGCTGGCGTACTCCAGCCGCAGCCCGAACTGGCTGCCGTCGCCGAGCAGGCGACGGAACTGGTCCTGGTCGTCCGGAGTCGTGATCACCAGGATCTCCCGGACCCCGGCCATCACCAGGGTGGAGAGCGGGTAGTAGATCATCGGCTTGTCGAAGACCGGCATCAGCTGCTTCGAGACCGCCCGGGTGATCGGCCAGAGCCGGGACCCGGTGCCGCCGGCAAGTAGGATTCCGCGCACCGGGGAAGCCTAGCCGCACCCGGACAGGTTGTGCGGGGGTCGCATACCGGGCTTAGCGCGCCACCCGTCGCGTATACTTCCGGACCCGTGAGGATCCTCGTCACCGGCGGAGCCGGATTCATCGGGTCGGAGTACGTCCGCCTGCTGCTGGGCAAGCCCCTCGGCGGCGCCGACGGCGTGCCGCCGCTCGAGCCGGCCGCCGTGACCGTCCTGGACAAGCTGACCTACTCGGGCAACCTCGCCAACCTCGCGCCCGTCCGCGACGACCCGCGACTGCGGTTCGTGCAGGGCGACATCTGCGACCCGGTCGTGGTCGACGAGGTCGTCGCCGGGCACGACGTGATCGTGCACTTCGCCGCCGAGTCACACGTCGACCGCTCGATCGCCGGCGCCGCGCCGTTCGTCACCACCAACGTGCTGGGCACCCAGACGCTGCTCGACGCGGCGCTGCGCCACGGCACCGGACGATTCGTGCACGTCTCCACCGACGAGGTCTACGGCTCGATCGACGAGGGCTCCTGGACCGAGACCTGGCCCCTGGCCCCCAACTCGCCGTACTCGGCGTCCAAGGCCGGCTCCGACCTGCTGGCGCTGTCGTACCACCGCACCCACGGCATGGACGTGGTCGTCACCCGCTGCTCCAACAACTACGGCCCGTACCAGTTCCCCGAGAAGGTCATCCCGCTGTTCGTCACCAACCTCCTCGACGGCGGCACCGTCCCCCTCTACGGCGACGGTGGCAACATCCGCGACTGGCTGCACGTGCACGACCACTGCCGCGGCATCGCCCTCGTGCAGCAGAAGGGCCGCGCCGGCGAGGTCTACAACATCGGCGGCGGCACCGAACTGACCAACAAGGAACTCACCGGTCTGCTCCTGGACGCCTGCGACGCCGGATGGGACCGGGTCGTCCCGGTCACCGACCGCAAGGGCCACGACCGCCGGTACTCGCTCGACATCACCAAGATCAGCGAAGAGCTCGGTTACCACCCCAGCATCACCCTGGACCAGGGCCTCGCTGACACCGTCCGCTGGTATCAGGACAACCGCACGTGGTGGGAACCCCTCAAGTCCGCCCCGGCCGCATGACCCGAATCCTCGTCACCGGCGCGGGCGGAATGCTCGGCCGGGACCTGGTCACCGTGCTGGGAGCACGACCCGACCTCAAGGTGACCGCCGCCACCCGCGCCGACCTGAACGTCACCGACCGCGCGGCGGTGGACGCCGCCGTCGCCGGGCACGACCTGGTGATCAACGCGGCGGCCTGGACCAACGTCGACGCCGCCGAAGCCGACGAGGCCGCGGCGACCGCCGTCAACGGAGGCGCCGTGACCAACCTGGCCGCGGCCTGCGCCGCCGACGGAACCCGACTGATCCAGGTCTCCACCGACTACGTCCTCGCCGGCAACGCGGACACCCCCTACCCGGAGGACGCGCCCACCGCGCCGGTCAACGCGTACGGCCGCAGCAAACTCGTCGGCGAACAGGCCGTCGCGCGCCTCCTGCCCGACACCGGGTACGTGGTACGCACCGCCTGGCTGTACGGCGCCCACGGCCCGAACTTCGTGGCCACCATGCTCCAACTCGCCGCCCACCGCGACCACCTCGACGTGGTCGACGACCAACACGGCCAACCCACCTGGTCCTACGCGCTCGCCCAACGACTCGTCGCGCTCGCCGACGCGGCAGTGGCCGGCAACGCGCCGCCCGGCGTCTACCACGGCACCTGCACCGGGCAGACAACCTGGTACGGGTTGGCCCGCGCCACATTCACGCTGGCCGGGCTGGACCCGGACCGCATTCGACCCACCACCAGCGACCGGTATCCGCGTCCCGCCCCCCGGCCTGCGTACAGTGTGCTAGGGCACAGCCGCTGGGCAGCCGTGGGTCTGCCCCCGCTTCCGGACTGGCACAGCGCCCTGGTTGACGCGTTCCACTCCCCCGCTCCACCCGCCCCGTGGAAGGTCGCATGAAGCTCACCCTCGTCACCGGCCTGACCGGCCTGCTGCTCCTCGGCACCATCGTCGAGCTGCTGCGCCGCCGTCAGCTGCGCGAGAAGTACGGCATGCTCTGGCTCGCCGTACTGGTCGTCGTGATCCCGCTGTCCCTGTTCCCCCGGCTGCTCGACAACGTCGCCGAACTCCTCGGCGTCGCCTCCGGCGTCAGCCTGGTGCTCTTCCTCGGCATCGTCTTCCTGCTGCTCGTGTGCGTGCACCTGAGCTGGGAGGTCAGCGCACTCGAAGAAGAGACCCGCACCCTGGCCGAGGACTTCGCCCTGCTGCGCGCCGAGATCGACGCGGACCGGGCGGCCCGTGACGAACTGGTGTCGACCGATGGTTAACGGCAAACGCACACTGATCATCATCCCGGCGCTCAACGAGTCCGGTTCGATCGCCGACGTCGTCGGCGAGGTCCGCGGCGAACTGCCCGGCGTCGACGTGCTCGTCGTCGACGACGGCTCCACCGACCGCACCGCCGCCGTCGCCACCGCCGCCGGCGCCACAGTCGCGAAACTGCCGTACAACCTCGGCGTCGGCGGGGCCATGCGCCTGGGCTACCGCTACGCCCGCGACCACAACTACGACGTCGCCATCCAGATCGACGCCGACGGCCAGCACGACCCCCGGTACGTGCCGAAGCTCGTCGACCTGCTCGACGACAACGACCTCGTCATCGGCGCCCGCTTCGCCGGCGAGGGCGACTACACCGTCCGCGGCCCCCGCCGCTGGGCGATGGTGATGCTCTCCGCCGTGCTGTCCCGGGTCGCCCACACCAAGCTCACCGACACCACGTCCGGCTTCCGCGCCGCCAACCGGCGGGTCATCGACATGTTCGCCACCTGGTACCCGGCCGAATACCTCGGCGACACCGTGGAGACCCTGGTCCACACCGCCCGCCGCGGATACCGCATCCGGCAGGTGCCCGTCGCCATGCGGAAACGGATGGCCGGCACACCCAGCCACTCCCCCGCCCGGGCGATGATCTACCTCGGCCGCGCGTTCGCCGTCCTCACGCTGGCCCTCATTCGCCGGTGATCCGTCGCCTGCTGCGCCTGATCCCGCCCGGCACCATCGCTGTTGGTGCCGGGCTGGGCCTTCTCGGCCTCGCCTCCTACGTGCACCTCGCGGTCGCCGGCCACAGCCTCAGCACCGCCGACTACTCCGCCCTGTCGGTGCTCTGGTCGATCGTGTTCACCCTCGGCATCGGCGTGTTCATGCCGATCGAACAGGAAGTCGCCCGGATCGTCGCCGCCCGGCACAGCCAGGGGCTGCCCCCGGGACCGGTGCTGGCCCGCGGCGTCACCGTCGCCGCCGTGCTGCTCGCCGTGCTGGTGTCCGCCGTCACCATCGGCCGCCAGCCGCTCGCCGACAAGCTCTTCGCCGGCGACGGCAACCTGGTCACCGTGCTCATCGGCGCACTCGCCGCGATGGCCGTCGCCTACGCCACCCGCGGCGTCCTCTCCGGCCTGCAACTGTTCCCCTGGTACGGCACCCAACTCGGGATCGACGGCGGCCTGCGCATCATCATGGTCGCCCTGCTCGGGCTGGCCGGGGTCACCTCCCCCGTCTGGTACGGGCTCGTACTCGTCGCCGCCCCGCTGGTCAGCGTCCTGGTCACCCTGCCACCGGTGCTGCGCGCCATCGGCGCCGGCCCGCCGGTCGCCTGGGCCACCCTGCTGCGCGGCCTCGGCCTGCTCACCGCCTCGAGCCTGCTCTCCCAGGTCGTGGTGAACATCGGCGTGATCAACGTGCAACTACTCGCGCCCTCCGACGCGGCAGCCGCCGGCGCGCTCCTGAGCGCCCTCGTGCTGGTCCGCATCCCCCTGTTCGTCTTCGGCTCCCTCCAGGCGTCACTACTGCCCGGCCTGGCCACCACCGCCACCACCGGCGACCAGGCCGGCTTCCACAGCCTGCTGCGCCGGGCACTCGGCATCGTCACCGCCCTCGGCCTCGCCGGCGCCCTCGGCGCCGTGCTGCTCGGCCCGTGGCTGGTCGGCGCCCTCTTCGACGCACCCGGCGTTCTCGGCCACGCCGACTTCGCCTGGTTGGCCGCCGCCACCCTCGCCTACCTGTGGGCGATGGTGCTCGGCCAGGCCCTGCTCGCCCTCGACCGGCACCGCGCCCAGGCGCTCGCCTGGACCGCCGGCGTCGCCGCCCTGATCGCCGTCACGCTGATCCCCGCCCCGGTCACCCTGCGAGTCGAGTTGGCGTACACCATCGGGTCCGTCATCGTGGCCGCCACCATGGCGACACTGCTGCTGCGCGGCGGCGCCCACCGACCCACCACCCCCACCCGGCCGCTCGCCGAGGCCGCCGCCCCTGCCGCATCCGGAGGCATCCGATGACCCGCCCACAGGTGACCGCGGTCATGCTCGCCTACGGCGCCGAGCCGTACCTGGTCGACGCCGCCCACGCCGTCCTCGCCAGCACCGACGTCGACATCGAACTGGTCGTCGTCGACAACGGTTGCACCGGCGACGGCATCGACATCGTCAAGGGCTTCCCCCAGGTGCGCGTCGTCCGCCCCGAGCAGAACACCGGCTACTCCGGCGGCTGCCGGATCGGCGCCGCCGAGGCCACCGGAGACTGGCTCGCCTTCGTCAACTCCGACGCCATCGTCGCCCCCGACGCCCTCGCCAAGACGGTGGCGGTCGCCGCCGAACCCGGCGTCGGCGCCGCGATGGCCTCCATCCGGCTCGCCGACACCCCCGAACTGATCAACACCGCCGGCAACCCGCTGCACTTCACCGGCCTGTCCTGGGCCGGCGGCAACGGCGAACCGGCCACCGCCCACGCCGTCCGCACCAGAGTCCCGTCACTCAGCGGCTGCTGCTTCGTGATCAGCAGGCAGCGCTGGCAGGAGCTCGACGGCTTCGCCGAAGAGTACTTCGCCTACCACGAGGACACCGAGCTGAGCCTGCGGCTCTGGCAACGCGGCCTGCGCCTGGAGTACGTCCCCGACGCCGTCGTCCGCCACCACTACGAGTTCTCCCGCAACGACCTGAAGCTCTACCTGGTCGAACGCAACCGGCTGGTCACCCTGCTCACCGCCTACCAGACCCGCACCCTGGTGCTGCTCGCCCCGATGCTGCTGCTCACCGAAGCCGCCATGCTCGCCGCCGCGCTCGCCGGTGGCTGGACCCGGCAGAAGACCCGCGGCTGGGGCTGGCTGTGGCGCAACAGATCCTGGGTGGGTGCCCGCCGCCGTCAACTCCAGGCCGAACGGACCGTACCCGACGGGGTGATCGCCGAGCTGATGACCGCCCGGGTCGCCCCCTCGAACGTCGACTCACCCCCCGGCATGGGCGTCTTCAACGCGGTCGCCGCCGGCTACTGGGCCCTCGCCCGGCCGCTGCTCCCCCGCCGCTGACCCACCACACGACAGCGCCGGGGCCCGCTCACGCGGACCCCGGCGCTTCCTGCTCACACGATCAACTGTCGGCCTGCCCCGGCCGATCCTCCAGGTCCGCGGAGCCCGCCGAACTGGTCGGCTTGCCCGCCTCCCCGGTCGGCACGCTCGGCGTCTCCGGCAGGTCACTCGCCGGCGGTGCCGCCTTCCCGTCCAGCAACGCGGTCAGCGCGGCCCCGGTGATCCGCCGGAACGTCCGGCCGACCCGCTGACGGTCCAGCACCGCCACCTCGAGCTGGTTCGCGGCGATCGTCCGAGCGGCGCCGCCCTCCCCACCGACGCTGCTGAGCGCCTGCACCGCGACCTTCACCGCCTCACCGAGCGACATGTCCGGCCGGTGGTTGGACTTCAGCACACCGGTGATGGCCTCAGCCTGACCACCCATCGCCATCCGCCCCGGCTCGTCATTGACCGAACCGTCGTAGGTGAGCCGGTACAACTCGTCATCGGCGGGGGCGGCCCCGACCTCCGCCACACAGATCTCCACCTCGAACGGCTTCGACTGCTCGGTGAAGATCGCACCAAGGGTCTGCGCGAACGCGTTGGCCAGGGCCCGACCGGTGACGTCCCGACGGTCGTAGCTGAGCCCGTTCAGGTCGGCCATCCGCACGCCGGCCCGCCGCAGGTTCTCGAACTCGTTGTACCGGCCGACCGCGGCGAAGCCGATCCGGTCGTAGATCTCACTGACCTTGTGCAGGGCGCTGGAGAGGTTCTCCGCGACGAAGAGCACCCCGCCGGAGTAGCTCAGGACCACGGCGCTGCGCCCGCGAGCGATGCCCTTACGGGCCAACTCGGAGCGGTCACGCATGATCTGTTCGGGCGAGGCGTAGAACTGCATGGCCACGGCGGCGGTTCTCCTAACGGGGCTGTGCTGACGACTGCTGGCAGGTGGGGGTGGGCGGGCGGGCCTAGCCGCCCGGGTTTTCCATCCGGCCGGCGACCACGCCCTCGGCGATCGTCGCCGTCTCGGCGTCGGTGAGCCGGTAGGTGCCCTCGGCAGTCGCGGTCATCACCACGGGGTAGATCCGGCGGGTCAGGTCGGGCCCACCGGTCGCGGTGTCGTCATCGGCCGCGTCGTAGAGCGCCTCGACCGCCAGCCGCGTCGCGTCCTCGACGGACAACCCGGCCCGGAACCGCTTCTTCAACGCGGACTTGGCGAACAACGACCCGGACCCGATCGCGTCGTAGCCGGTCTCCTCGTACGGGCCACCGGTCACGTCGAAGCTGAAGATCCGACCGGCCCGCGCCGGGTCGGCGGCGGCCAGGTCGAACCCGGCGAAGAGCGGCACCACGGCCAGCCCCTGCATGGCCGCCCCCAGGTTGCCCCGGATCATCGAGGCCAACCGGTTGGCCTTGCCGTCCAACGAGAGCATCGCGCCCTCGATCTTCTCGTAGTGCTCCAGCTCCACCTGGAACAGTCGCATCAGCTCGATGCCGATGCCGGCGGTGCCCGCGATGCCGACCAGCGAGTACGCGTCGGCCGGGTGCACCTTCTCGATGTCACGCTGGGCGATCAGGTTGCCCATGGTGGCCCGTCGGTCGCCCGCCATCACCACACCCTCGGCGGCCGCGATGGCGACGATGGTGGTCGCGTGCGGCGCCAGGTCGGCGGCCATGCCCGGCGGCAGCGGTCGCCGACCGGGCAGCATCTCGGGGGCCACCCGACTCAGAAACGTCGTGAAGGAGGACGTCCCCGCGTTCGTGAACACATCTGGTAGACGCCCGGATGGATCAAAGCCCGCTGCCACGTGGTTCCTCTCAGGTACGTGATCGCCCTGGCCAGCCTCATGGGACTGTCACGGAACTGGCCAAGACCACCGTTGCAGTTGAAGCAGAGTATCCCGCGCACCCATCCGGTGCGATGATCGTGGTCCAGATGTTGCGGGTCGGCGCCGCCACAGATCGCGCAGACCCCGCCCTGCTCGGCCAGGAGCTCCTGAAACTCCTTCTCCCCCACGCCGTACCTCCGCCGCAGGTGGTACTCGCGTGTCCCGCCGTAGAGCCGCTGCGCCGTCTCTTTGCCGCGGGCGTTGTGGCAGGGCTTGCAGTAGCTGTACCGGCCACTGGCCTTGGTCGTGGTGGTGGGGAACTCGTCGAGCGGCTTGATCTGCTCGCAGTCCGGACACCACTTGAGCCCCTCACCAACGGGCGTCGGCGACTTCTTCTGCGGCCCGACGCCCCGCTTGCGGCGGCTCGCCTCGGACCGAGCATTGGCGCACGCCTTGCAGTAGAAGGCCATGCCGTCCACCCGGCGCCGATCACGGTGGAACTCGCTGTAGGCCAGCACTCTCTTGCACTGCGGGCATGTCTTGCCCGGCGGCTCGGTCAAATCGGACATTTACCCCTATTGACCGCCTTTCTGTACATAACCCCTCACGAACTCTTCTGCATTTTCTTCCAGGACGGAGTCGATCTCGTCGAGGAGGTCGTCGACGTCCTCGGTGATCTCGGCGTGCCGCTCGGCCACCTCGGGGTTGGCCTCGGTGGTGACGTCCTCGATTTCCTCGCCCTGACGGGACTTGCCGGACTGCGACTGGCCGCCGCTGTCATGAGTGGCCACTGCTGCCTCCTCCACGATCGTCTGCGATGAACTTACCTCGCGCGGGCGACGAAAAGCCCGCCGCGCGCCGGCTTACGGCACACGACGGGCATCCGGGCGCGTCGTCAGCCCCCGGTCAACGTCTCCAGCAGGTCCTTGGCGCTGGCGCAGCGGTCGAACAGCGCACCGACGTGCGCGCGGGTGCCCCGCTCCGGCTCCATCATCGGCACCCGGACGAGCGACTCCCGGCCCACGTCGAAGATCACTGAGTCCCAGCTCGCGGCGACCACCTCGGAGGCGTACTGCGCGAGGCAGCGACCACGGAAGTAGGCCCGGGTGTCCTCCGGGGGCTCGGTCATCGCGGTACGGGTCTCGTCGTCGGTGAGCAGCGTCTTCATCGCCCCCCGGCTGACCAGGCGGTGGTAGAGGCCCTTCTCCGGCCGGACGTCGGAGTATTGCAGGTCGACGAGCTGGAGCTTGTGCGAGCCCCAACCGAGCTTCTCCCGCTCCCGGTAGCCCTCCAGCAGCCGCAGCTTGGCCACCCAGTCCAACTCGTCGGCGCAGAGCATCGGGTCCCGGCCCAGCCGGTCCAGGACGCTCTCCCAGCGGTCGAGCACGTCGACGGTCTGTTCGTCGGCGTCGGTGCCGTACCGGTCCTCGACAAAGGACCGGGCCCGCTCCAGGTAGGCCCACTGCAGGTCCAGCGCGGTGAGCCGGCGGCCGTCGCGCAGCCGCATGCGGTGCGTCAGTGAGGGGTCGTGGCTGACGGCGCGCAGCTCGCTGACCGGGTCGGCGATGCCGAGGTCGGCGCCGAGCGCCTTCTCCTCGATCATGGTGAGGATCAGGGCGGTGGTGCCGACCTTGAGGTAGGTGGAGATTTCGGAGAGGTTGGCGTCGCCGATGATGACGTGCAGCCGGCGGTACTTGTCGGCGTCGGCGTGCGGCTCGTCGCGGGTGTTGATGATGGGCCGCTTGAGGGTGGTTTCCAGGCCCACCTCGACCTCGAAGAAGTCGGCGCGTTGGGAGATCTGGAAGCCGCTCTGGCCGCCGTCCTGGCCGATGCCGACGCGGCCGGCGCCGCAGACGATCTGGCGGGTGACGAAGAACGGCGTCAGGTACGCCACGATGTCGGCGAACGGCGTCTGCCGGCGCATCAGGTAGTTCTCGTGGGCGCCGTAGCTGGCGCCCTTGTTGTCGGTGTTGTTCTTGTAGAGGTGGATCGGTTGGGTGCCCGGGATGGTGGCGGCCCGGCGGGACGCCTCGGCCATCACCCGCTCGCCGGCCTTGTCCCAGCGCACGATGTCGCGGGGGGTGGTGACCTCCGGGGTGGAGTATTCGGGGTGGGCGTGGTCCACGTAGAGCCGGGCGCCGTTGGTGAGTATCACGTTGGCCAGGCCGAGGTCTTCGTCGGCGAGGGCCTCGGCGGGGTCGTACGCGGCGCCGGAGTAGGTGAAGCCGCGGGCGTCGCGCAGCGGTGACTCTTCCTCGTAGTCCCACCGGGCCCGACCGCCCCGGTTGAGTTCCGGGCGGGCCCCGTAGGCGTTGACCACCTGCGACGAGGTGACCATCGGGTTGGCTCCGGCCTGTCCGGGCACGGAGATGCCGTACTCGACCTCGGTGCCCATGATTCGCCGTACGCTCATGCCGCGCCCCGCTTCAGCTCGCTGACGTACCGGTCCACGCCCCCGCCGGCCGGTGTGTTACCGCTCGATCGGCCCTGCGCTTCAGCCTAGTCCGAATCCGACAGCAACGCCCGCACCGGGCGTGGTCGGCCGGTCGGCCGGTCAGCGAGGATCCGGGGCTGGCTCGGAGATCGCTGACGCCGTCTCGTCGGCCTCGTCGAGGGGGCGCATCGAGACCCGCCAGGCGAGGACGCCGAGCAGTGTCAGCCCGAGCACGCTCGCCAGCAGGGGCGTGATCGAGCCGAGCGGGGGGTGCCAGTCGCCGGCGAAGGGGTTGAAGGTGCGGAAGGTCAGGTATTTGGGCAGCCCGTCCTGCCACCGCACCATCGTCAGGATGAGGACGAAGAGGTGGATCGGCAGGAGCAGGATGACGCTTATTCGGACCAGGGTCCGGCTGCGGGTGGCGTCGAGGCCGCGTTCCTCCCAGACGTACGCGGCGAAGAGCATCACCCCGGCGAGCATCGGCAGCATGTAGCGGCCCTGGGTGACGAACCCGGTCTGCTTGACCAGTGCCACCTGCATCACGGACGGCACCACGGTGCCGGCGACTATCAGGACGAGCAGCCGCCACCGGTCGACCAGCCGGCCGAAGACGAACGCGCCGATCAGTAGTGTCGCGGCGACGAACTGCCAGGTCAGGTAGATCGGCGCGGGCATTCGGGTGTCCAGCCACGAGGTCACGCCGACCATCTGGTCGAGGTAGCCGCGCCACCGGTCGGTTTCGGCGAGGGCGGCCTGGCCGTAGGTGTAGACGTGGCCGCCGTACTTGCCGAGGTCGGAGGTTTTCATCACGACGCCCCAGCCGACCGCGGTGACGGCTGCCACGGCGATGCCGCCGACCCACCACCAGACGGCTTTCTCGCGCACCAGCCGGCCGACGTTGCTCTGCCGCCAGGGGAAGGCGAAGGCGACGAACGCGGCGGCCAGCCAGAGGGGCCCGGTCTGCCGCAGCATGGCGAGCAGCAGTCCGCTGATGCCGGCGAGGATGAGGAGCCCGTGGTGCGGTTTGGGTCGGCGGTCCAGGAACAGCGGGATGGTCGCGGCGAAGAACGCCACGCCGGCGGCGATCTCCACGCCGTTGGGGTTGACGGCGCTGGCCATCTGGGCGGCCATCGGGGTGACGGCGACCAGCAGCCCGGCGATCATCAGACGGCGGCGGGACCAGGTCACCGTCACGACGAACGCGCTGGCGAGCAGCGCCGCGGCGATGCCGGCGCTGATGAACCGGGCGAGCAGCACCCCGGACCAGCCCGGCCAGAGGTCGAGTGGCCAGCCGACCAGGGCGTAGTAGACGGGGTGGTAGCGACCGGCGCCGGTGCCGGCGCGTACGGGGGTGTCGTCGCTGCCCGGTGGGACCGCGCAGGCGGCGGAGACGGCCGGCTTGAACTGCCAGCACTGTTCTCTGACCAGGCCGGCGGGGACGTCCTGGAAGGCCCCTGAGCCCTTCTTGGCGTCGGCCGGCGGCGGGGCGATCTCGCCCGCCGCCACTCCGGCGGCGCGGATCATGTGTTCCCGCTCGTCCGGTGTGCCGTCGTAGGGGGCGGCGACCGACCAGGCCCCGATGGTCAGCAGGAAGCCGACGAAGGCCAGGATCCAGACCCGGCGGGTGCCGGCGACGGCGCCGTCGCCGGCCGCAGGTTGTTCGGTCATCGCGGTTCTCTGCGCTGCCTTTCAGGGGGCGTGGGTCGGATCAGGGCCCGGTACCGGTCAGTCCGGCGTCGACTGGATGTCGAGGGTGAGCGCGGAGATCAGCATGTGGATGCCGGTCAGCAGCGGCCCGACGCAGAGCAGGACGCTGCCGGTGGTGGCGACGGGTGGGCCGAGCGTCTCGGCCAGCACCCAGATCCCCCAGCCGGAGCCGAACAGGATGAGGAACAGGCCGGTGAAGAAGAGCAGCGCGACGGCGGAGAACGAGGCGAGGACGTGCTTGAGCAGCATCCGCCGCCAGAAGCCGCGGAACAGGAGGCTGGCGATGCGGGGGGCGACCTTGTGGATGCGCATCGTCGACACCTCCTCGCCGTAGCTGGCGGGGACCGGTACGTCCTTGGCTCGGGCGTTGGCGATGTTGAGCCAGATGAGGAGGTCGTTCTCGAATTCGTAGCCGCGGGCCACGGCGGCGACGTTGAGCCGCAGCAGGGCCGACCGGGAGACCGCGGTGTAGCCGTTCTGCGGGTCGAAGAGGTTCCAGTAGCCGCTGGCGACCTTGGTCGCGAACGACAGGGCGACGCTGCCCAGCATCCGTACGGCCGGCATGTCGGCGAACGACGTGCGGGAGAAGAAGCGGTTGGCCTTGGTGAACTCGTAGCCGTCGTCGCAGATCGGGTCGAGCAGCGCGGGCAGGTAGGCCGGGTCCATCTGGGCGTCACCGGCCATCACGACGTTGATGTCGGCGCCCAGGAGGAGGGCCCGCTCGTGGCCGTCCATGATCGAACCGCCGACGCCGGTGTTCTTCTCGTGGTCGATGACGACGACCCGTGGGTCGCCCACCGCGCGGGCGCGCGCGGAGGTGTCGTCGGTGGAGCAGTCGTTGATGACCACGATGAAGTCCACGAAGTCGGGCATCGTGGTGATCGTCTTGCCGATCAGCCGGCTCTCGTTGTACGCCGGGACGACGGCGGCGATCTTCTGACCCTTGTACATGCTCAGCCGACCAGCGCGGTGTCGCGGATCTGCAGGCACACCTCGAGGGCGGCCAGGCCGTCTTCGCCGCTGACCACCGGTCGGCGGCGGTTGACGACGCAGTCGGCGAAGTGCCGCAGCTCGTGCATCAGCGGTTCGCCGTGCTGGGACAGGAAGGGGATCTCGACGCGGCCGCTCTGCCGGTAGCGCACGCCACCCTCGGAGAGGTACTCGGAGTGTTCGATGCGGTGCACCTCGACCTGCTGGCGCAGCAGGTCGGCGATGACGCAGTCGTTGCGCTGGGTGAGGGTGACGCGGCGGATCTTGTTCTGGCTGACCCGGCTTGCGGTGATGTTGGCGATCATGCCGTTTTCGAACATGAGCAGGGCGAACGCCAGGTCCTGCTCGGCGGAGCGGACGATCCGGGTCGCCGCGCGGTGCGCGACGATCTCCGAGCCGGCCACCGTGCGGGCCAGGTCGACGTCGTGGATCATCAGGTCCAGCAGGACGTCGGCGAGGGCGCGGTTGGAGAACGGGCCGACCCGGGTGATCTCCAACGACAGTGGGTCGTCCACCAGTTGCAGGAGTTCTGTCACCGCCGGGTTGAAGCGCTCGACGTGGCCGACCATCAGCACGCGGTCGTGCTTCTCGGCGAGGTCGATGAGGCTCCGCGCGTCGGCGACGGACGTCGCGATCGGCTTCTCGACGAGCAGGTCCCGGCCGCTGCGCAGGATGCGTGCGCCCAACTCGCCGTGCGTCTCGCTCGGGGTCGCCAGGACGACGGCGTCCACGCCGGCCAGCGCCTCGTCGAGGTCGGTCGTGTACTGCGCGCCGATGGCCTTGGCCAGGGTGGCGGCCCGCTGGGGGTCGGGGTCGCAGACGGAGGTGACGGTGACGTCCGGCGTGGAGAGGGCCACCCGGCCGTGGTTCGCGCCCATGATGCCCGCGCCGATGATCGCCAAATTAGGCATTGAACGCACCTCGTACGGCCTCGATCACCTGGTCGACGTCGTCGTTGGCCAGGTGCTGGTGGACAGGAAGGGAGAGCGCCTCCTCGGCGGCGCGCAGGGCACGAGGGGTGTCGTCCGTGCCGATCTGCGGGTGACCCACGTAGCAGTCGTAGTGGTGCATGAGGCGGGGGTAGTACAGACCGTAGCCGATCTGCCGCTCGTCGAGCCGCTTGCCGAGGTCGTCGCGGCTCAGTGGCGCGTCGGCGCCGATCCGCACCGTGTACTGGTGCCAGACGTGGCTGCGTCCCGCCGGCACCGACGGGGTGGTCAGACCGGGCAGGTCGGCGAGGCCGGCGGTCAGCTTCGCGGCGTTCTCGGCCCGACGGGCGGTGGTCTCGGCGAGCCGGCCGACCTGCGGCACGGCGATGGCCGCCTGTAGGTCGGTCAGTCGCCAGTTGTGCCCCGGCGCCTCGTACTGGTACCGCACCCGCATGCCCTGGTTGCGCAGCAGCCGCAGCCGGTCGGCGATGGCGTCGTCGGAGGTGGTGATCAGGCCACCTTCGCCGCACTGCAGGTTCTTGGTGGCGTACATGGAGAAGCAGCCGACGCCGAACGAGCCGACCGCCCGGTCACCGACGCGGGCGCCGTGCGCCTGGGCGGCGTCCTCGACGATCGCGAGCCCGGCGGTGTCGGCGATCGCGGTGAGGGCCGTCATGTCGGCGGGCAGCCCGTAGAGGTGCACCGGCAGGATGGCCTTGGTCCGTTCGTTGACCAGCGCCTTGACCGATTCCGGGTCGATGGTGAAGTCGTCGCGGATGTCGGCGAAGCGGACCGTCGCGCCGGACTCGAGGATCGCGTTCAGGGTCGCCGCGAAGCTGAAGGGGGTGGTGATCACCTCGTCGCCGGGCTGCAGACCGAGCGCTTCGAGAGCGGCGACCAGGGCGACGGTGCCGTTGCTGACGGCCACGGCGTGCGGCACACCGCACAGCTCCGCGAAGGACCGCTCCAGCTCGGCGACCATCGGGCCCTGCGCCAGCCTGCCGGAGCGCAGAACCGACAGGACCGCGGCCTCTTCCTCGGGGCCGATGACCACCGACGTGATGGGAATAGACATGAGGGGTCTCCTGTGAGTTCAGCGCTCTTCGAGTACGCCGGCGGGCAGCTGCTCGTCGCCGCGGGCGACCACCTCGCCGTTGCGGTTGACCCAGCCGAGGTGCCGGGCCGGGTTGCCGGCCACGAGTTGGTGCGGCTGCACGTCCCGGGTGACGACGGCGCCCGCGGCCACCAGGGCGTACTCCCCGATCTCGGTGCCGCAGACGATCGTGGCGTTGGCGCCGATGGAGGCCCCCGTGCGGACCAGTGTCGGCGTGACCTTCCAGTCCGGGTTCTGCGCCCGCGGGTTGAGGTCGTTGGTGAAGACAGCGCTCGGGCCGACGAACACCTCGTCCTCGAGCGTGACACCGTGATAGACCGAGACGTTGTTCTGCACCTTGACGCGGTCACCGATGGTGACTCCCGCGTCGACGAACACGTTGCGTCCGATGGTGCAGCCGGCACCGATGCGAGCGGTCGACCGGACGTGCGTCAGATGCCAGATCCGAGTCCCGGCTCCGACCTCGGCCCCGGCCTCCACCTCGGCTGTCGGGTGGATGGAGACACTCGGCATGTCGGTCACTGCACACCTTCGGGGGGTCTCGGGGCGATCGCGGGACGGGGAGACGATAGCGTGCTCCACCGTGACGACACATGGCGGGTCCGCATCCGAGGGTCAGCGATGAGGGCGGCGGCCTCGGCGACGATCGCAGGCCTGACACGCCGCAGCGAGGTGCGTTTTCTGATCGTCGGCGGGCTCAGCGCGATCACCGACACCAGTGCGCTCTACCTGTTCCACGGGGTGCTGGGGGTGTGGCTTCCGTTCGCCACGGTGCTCGCCTTCGCCGTGGCGTTCGTGGTCAACTTCGGGCTGAACCGGGCCTGGTCGTTCGGCTCGACCGGCGACGTCGGCGGTCAGGCGTGGCGATACCTGCTGCTGGTGCTGGTCAATCTGGCCCTCACTGTCGCCCTCGTGCAGGGGCTGACCTGGGCCGGTCTGCCGTACCTGGTCGCGAAGGTGCTCACCACCGGCGGCCTGGCGGTGCTGAACCTCTTCGTCTCCCGCAGGTGGATCTTCACCGACGGTCAGCGCTGACGCGCCGGGCGGTCCGCCGCCGGGGTGCGCAACGGCAACCGGGGCGACGCGTTTCGACGCGTCGCCCCGGTTGAACGCTGGTGCTACAGGTACTGGCCGGTGTTGCTGGCGGTCTCGATGGACCGGCCGGCCTCGGCGCCCTTGCCGCCGGAGACGAGCGTGCGGATGTAGACGATCCGCTCGCCCTTCTTGCCGGAGATGCGCGCCCAGTCGTCGGGGTTGGTGGTGTTGGGGAGATCCTCGTTCTCGCGGAACTCGTCGACGCAGGCGTCGAGCAGGTGCTGCAGGCGCAGCCCCTTGCGGCCCGAGGTGAGGAACTCCTTGATGGCCATCTTCTTGCTCCGGTCGACGATGTTCTGGATCATCGCGCCGGAGTTGAAGTCCTTGAAGTAGAGGACTTCCTTGTCACCGTTGGCGTAGGTGACCTCGAGGAAGCGGTTCTCCTCGGTCTCGGAGTACATCCGCAGCACCACGGCGTCGATCATCGCCGCGACGGTGGCCTGGGGGTCGGTGCCGTGTTCGGCCAGGTCGTCCGGGTGCAGGGGCAGCCCGGAGAGGATGTACTTGGAGAAGATGTCCTTGGCCGCCTCGGCGTCCGGTCGCTCGATCTTGATCTTGACGTCGAGTCGACCGGGGCGCAGGATCGCCGGGTCGATCATGTCTTCCCGGTTGGAGGCGCCGATGACGATGACGTTCTCCAGGCCCTCCACGCCGTCGATCTCGCTGAGCAACTGCGGGACGATGGTGTTCTCCACGTCGGAGGAGACACCGGAGCCACGGGTCCGGAAGATCGAGTCCATCTCGTCGAAGAACACGATCACCGGCGTGCCCTCGCCGGCCTTCTCCCGGGCCCGCTGGAAGATCAGCCGGATGTGCCGCTCGGTCTCGCCGACGTACTTGTTGAGCAGCTCGGGACCCTTGATGTTGAGGAAGAAGCTGGTGTGCTTCTCCTTGCCCTGACGCTCAGCGATCTTCTTGGCGAGCGAGTTGGCCACCGCCTTGGCGATGAGCGTCTTGCCGCAGCCCGGCGGCCCGTAGAGCAGGATGCCCTTGGGCGGGCGGAGCTGGTGCTCACGGAACAGGTCCGCGTGCAGGAACGGCAACTCCACCGCGTCGCGGATCTGCTCGATCTGCGACTGGAGGCCACCGATGTCGCCGTAGTCGACGTCGGGCACCTCCTCCAGGACCAGCTCCTCGACCTCGCTCTTCGGGATCCGCTCGTACGCGTACGCCGAGCGGGGCTCGATCATGAGCGAGTCGCCGGCCCGGATCGCCGAGCCGATGAGCGTCTCGGCGAGGTGCACGATGCGCTCCTCGTCGGAGTGGGAGACCACCAGCGCCCGGTCACCCGGCCCGCCGTTCGGTCCCTCCAGGATCTCCTTGAGCATCACCACCTCGCCGACCCGCTCGTAGCCGAACGCGTCGACGATGTTGAGCGCGTCGTTGAGCAGGACCTCCTGGCCGCGCCGCAGATCACCCACGTCGAGCGAGGGCGAGACCGCGACCCGTAGTTTCCGGCCGCCGGTGAAGACGTCCACCGTGCCGTCCTCGTGCTTGGCCAGGAAGACTCCGTAACCGCTCGGCGGTTGTGCGAGCCGGTCGATCTCCTCCTTGAGCGTCACGATCTGCGTGCGAGCCTCCTTGAGGGTGCTCACCAGCCGGTCGTTGTTCTCGGTCAGCCGCGCCAACTGCGCCTGGGTGGCCGCCAGCCGCTCTTCGAGCTGCCGGACGTGTCGGGGGCTTTCGGTCAACTTGCGCCGCACCAGGGCGAGTTCCTCTTGCAGGAACGCGACCTGCGTGGAGAGATCGTGGGCTTCCTTCTCCCACCGTGCGGCGCGCGAGTCCGCGTCGTCGCTACGTGCTGCCACGTCCCACCTCCCCGGGGGGCTTGAACGTTCTGCCCTAACACTAGCCGCTATGAGGCCGATTCGGTCCCACGCAACACCCTCGTCACCGAACCTTGATCGCCAAGGGTGGCCTGGCGGGCCGTTACCGGCGTTCGGGTACCGTCGGAGCGTGGGACGGGAGAACATGGGGGGTGCACCGGTGGCCGAGGTCGCGACCGACGAGTTGCAGGTCTGGGTTGACCAGGATCTCTGCACCGGCGACGGGCTCTGCGTGCAGTACGCGCCGGAGGTTTTCGAGTTCGACATCGACGGCCTGGCCTACGTCAAGGGCGTCGACGGTGAGCTGCGGATGGCGCCGGGCAGCCGGGTCGACGTTCCCGCGCACCTGCGACTCGAGGTGATCGACTCGGCGAAGGAGTGTCCGGGCGACTGCATCCACGTGGTGCGCGGCGACGGCGTCGAGGTCGCCGGCCCGGAGGCCGAGGACGACTGACCCACCGGCCGGGCCGCGCGGCCCGGCCGGGTCCAGAAGGGGTACGCCTCAGAGCATCGGCCGGCCGACCACCGAGGCGACCAACCGCGCGAACTCCTCCAACCGGGCGATCTGCCCGGCCCCGCCGTCGTCGAGGGTCTTACCGAACCGCAGCGCGTCGTGCCGGGGTGTGCCGGCCATCTCCTCGCTCGGCGGCGCCTCGTCCAACGAGGTGAGCAGCAGGTAGACGTCGATGCTGTCGACCCGGATCTCGCCGCTGTCGGAGCGGTTGAGCCGTCGCCGGCAGCCCACCTCGGTGACGGTGGAGACCGGCACCACCCGCAGCGACGAGGTCATCGAGCCGGGTGGGCCCTCCTCCGGCGGCACGTCCTCGCCGTGCCAGAGGATGAGCCGGCTGCCGTCACAGACGACGACCTCCTGCCACACCCCGTTGACCTCGTTGACGAAACGTTCCAGGGTGAAGCCGAGCACCGACGCGCCGCGCAGCACGCCACCGAGCGCCTCCAGGGCGACGTCCGGGTCCCGCAGGTAGGCCCGCGCCGCGGACTCCAGGTCCTGGTAGGGCGACCAGTCGGGAAAGACCGCGGGGAGGTCTCCACCGCCGTAGCCCGGTCGGCTCATGCCAGCGTCTCCCCCTGCTCGGCGCTGCCGACACCCCGCTCGATGGTCACGGCCTGTCCATCTCCCCCGTACCGTTGGCCTGAGCGCCCGCGGCCTGGGCGGCGGCGGCCTGTCGGGCCGCCTCCGCCTCGCGCAGGTCCTGGCGGCGCTGCGCGTACGCCTCGGTGCCCTTGCTGGGTTTGCGGCGACGCGGCGGCGCGGTGACCCCCGGGGCCAGCTTGCGCGCGGACACCAGGAAGGCGGTGTGCGCGATCATCCGGTGGTCGGGGCGGACGGCGAGGCCCTCGGCGTGCCAGTCGCGCACCAGGGACTCCCAGGCCCGTGGCTCGGTCCAGCCGCCGCGCTCGCGCAACGCCTCCACCAGCTCGGAGAGCTGCGGTGTGGTGGCGACGTAGCCGATGAACACCCCGCCGGGCACCAGCGCCCGCTCGACCATGTCGAGGGTCTCCCAGGGGGTCAGCATGTCCAGGATGATCCGGTCGAAGCCGGTCTCCTGGCACTGCGCGACGTCGCCGACGTGCAGGTTCCACGAGGGGTGCGGCCCGTTGAAGAACGCCTCGACGTTGCGCTTGGCGATCTGGGCGAAGTCGTCGCGCAGCTCGAACGAGTGCAGCTCGCCCTCGGTGCCGACGGCGCGCAGCAGGGAGCAGCTCAGCGCGCCGGAGCCGGCGCCGGCCTCCAGCACCTTCGCACCGGGGAAGATGTCACCCATCGCGACGATCTGCGCCGAGTCCTTCGGGTAGATCACCTGGGCGCCGCGCGGCATGGACAGCACGTAGTCCGACAGGAGCGGCCGCAGGGCCAGGAACGCGGTGCCGCCACCGGAGGTGGTCACCACGCTGCCGTCGGAGAGCCCGATCAGCGCGTCGTGCGCCAGGATGCCGCGGTGGGTGTGGAACTCCTTGCCGGGCTCCAGCGTCACGGTGTGCATCCGCCCCTTGGGGTCGGTCAGCTGGACCCGGTCGCCGGGCCGGAACGGCCCGCGGTGCACGGGTGTCAGCGCCGGGGTGGCGGCGTCGGCGGCGACGGTGGAGGGAGTTGCGGTCACGGTGTCATCTTCCGGTTGGGTTCGAGGAGCTGTGCCAGGTCCCCGATGTGCAGAATGCCGACGACATCTTCGCCTGACGTCACCACGTACTGCGCGCCCGGGTGGGTCTGTACGGCCTCCATCACCCGCTCGCCGTCCCACCCGAGCGACAACGTGGGAAGTGTGCCCAGCGACCGGGCGACGGCGTCCACCGCCAGCCACGGTCGGCGCTCGACCGGCACCGCGTGTGCGGCGGTCGGGTCGACCAGCGCCACCGGTCGACCGGTGGAGTCGGTGACCAGCAGCGCGGCGTTCGGCTGCCCGCTCTCGGCGCGCCTGCGCTCGGCCTCGGCCAGCGGTGTGCCGGTGGCCACCGGCCAGACCGGGCGGGCCAGCCGGGCGAGGTCGATCAGCGGAAACCGGCGGCTGACCCGGGCGGCCCGGATCGACTGCCCGGCGCCGCGCCAGAGGGTGACGGCGACCAGCAGCATCAGCGGCAGCGCCAGCGGCGCCAGCCGCCGCTCGACGGTGAGCAGCAGCACCAGGGCCGCGGTGCCGACGGCGACGATCCGGCCGGCCCACCCGGCGACCTCGGTGCCGAGGTGCCGGTCGCGGGTCAGCATCCACACGGCGGCGCGCAGCGCCCGGCCGCCGTCGAGCGGCAGGCCGGGCAGGCTGTTGAACAGCGCCACGATGACGTTGCTGACCGCGAGCTGGAAGGCGAGCTGGTGGGCCACTGTCCCCTCGGGTAGGGCGAGGGTGGCGGCGACCGCCAGGACGCCGAGCACCGCGGAGACGGCCGGGCCGGCCAGCGAGACCAGCAGGTCGACGCGGGGCGACGGGGCGTCCCGGTCCATCTCGGTGTAGCCGCCGAGCAGCTCCAGGGTGATCCCGCGCACACCGATGCCGTACCGGCGGGCGGTGAGGGCGTGGCCCAGCTCGTGCAGCAGCACCGAACCGAGCAGCGACACGACGAACCCGAAGCCGATCAGGTAGCCGCTGAGCTGCGGCAGGCCCAGTTGCCGGCGGGCGAACTCGCCGTACAGCACCGCGATGAGCACCGCGAGCAGGACCATCGAGCCGTTGAGGTGCAACGGCACCCCGAACACCCGTCCGACGTTCAGGCCGAGACGCCGGTCCGGTCGGCGCGGCGGCCGGGTTGTCTGCTCCATCGCCACGATGCTACGGACCGCCGCTGTGCGGGGCGGGCGGCGGTCGGTGTCACACCGGTGCCCTAACCTTTGCCGACATGACGGCGGAATCGGTCACCACCCCCCAGCCCTCCCCCGCGGCGCAGGCGCCGCCGACGGTGCGGGCCTCGCTGTCGCCGTCGCGGGCGGCGGATTTCAAGACCTGCCCGCTGCTCTACCGGTTCCGCAGCATCGACCGGCTGCCCGAGCGCACCACCATCGAGCAGGCCCGGGGCACGCTGGTGCACGCGGTGCTGGAGCGTCTGTTCGACCTGCCCGCCACCGGCCGCACGCCGGAGGCGGCCGGTGACCTGGTGGCCCCCCAGTGGGACCGACTGGTCACCGAGCAGCCGGAGCTGGCCGGGATCTTCGACGACGCGGAGCCGGCCGGCCCGGTGGAGTTCCTCCGCTCCGCGGCCGGGCTGTTGCAGGGTTACTTCGCGGTGGAGGACCCGACCCGGTTGGAGCCGGCCGAACGCGAGAGCCTGATCTCCGCAGTGGTCGACGAGGAGCTGCTGATCCGGGGCTACCTCGACCGGCTCGACGTCGCCCCAGACGGCGCGCTGCGGGTGGTCGACTACAAGACCGGTGGCGCCCCACGGGAGGCGTTCGAGGCGCGGGCGCTGTTCCAGCTGAAGTTCTACGCCCTGGTGCTGTGGCGCACCCGGGGGGTGGTGCCGCGGGTGCTGCGCCTGCTCTACCTGCGCGACGCCGAGGTGTTGGACTACACCCCGGACGCCGACGAGCTGGTCCGCTTCGAACGCACGGTGGTGGCGCTGTGGCGGGCGATCGAGCAGGCCACCGCCCGGCAGGACTTCCGGCCCCGGCCGAGCCGGCTCTGCGACTGGTGCAGCCACCAGGCGCTGTGTCCCAGCTTCGGCGGCACCCCGCCGCCGTTCCCGGTCGCCGCCGCGAGCGCCGACCCGCTGCGCGACTCCCGGTCCGCCCCGGTGGCGCCGGGCGCCGACGAGTGAGCGCCCGCTGACCGACGCGCCTGCCCCGGCGCGGCGTCGCCGGTCGACCCCGGGGGTGCGCCCGACGCCGGTGAACCGACCGCAACGGCGCCGCATCGGTCGGGACAGGGCGACCGGCCGGCCTCTACGGTGATCCGCGACGCACCGGTTCCGGTGGGCGAGGATGACCGGTGCGCGCCACGAGGCCGGCGGGACGGGAGACGAGATGAGCGATCGGGCACCCTCGGCGCGGCCGGTGCGGATCCTGCTCGCCGACGACCAGCCGCTGCTGCGGACCGGGTTCCGGATGGTGCTGGGCGCCGAGAGCGACCTGGACGTGGTGGCCGAGGCCGGTGACGGGGTGGAGGCGGTGGAGTTGTCCCGCCGGCTGCTGCCGGACGTCGTGCTGATGGACATCCGGATGCCCCGGATGGACGGGGTGGCGGCGACCCGGGCGATCGTCGACGCCCGACTGCCGGTACGGGTGCTGGTGCTGACGACCTTCGACCTGGACGAGTACGTGGTGGGCGCGTTGCGGGCCGGTGCCAGCGGGTTCCTGGCCAAGGACGTGCCGGCCGAGGACCTGATCGCGGCGATCCGCACCGTCGCCGGGGGCGACGCGGTGGTGGCGCCTCGGATTCTGCGGCGACTGCTGGACCGCTTCGCGGAGCTGCTGCCCGACCCGGCGGTGACGCCGTCGGCGGCGCTCGACGCGCTCACCGACCGGGAGCGTGAGGTGCTCGTGCAGGTCGCCCGGGGGTTGTCCAACGCCGAGATCGCGAGGGTCCTGTCGGTGAGCGAGACCACCATAAAGACCCACGTCGGGCACGTGCTGACCAAGCTGCGGCTGCGCGACCGGGTGCAGGCGGTCGTGCTGGCGTACGAGTCGGGGCTGGTCCGCCCCCGGGCGTAGCCCGCACCGGCCCGGCTACCTCACCTGGCGTACTCGAAGATCCCTCCGTGGGGGGACGGCTGGCGTTGCCGCCGTCACCTACCGTGACCGGAGACGGCCCGGTTCGGTTGACCCTCCTGTGGCGTCAGGCGGAAGTGTTGGTGCTGCCGCCCGCCCGGGGGGTGGGGAAAAACGGTCTGTCGGTCGTCATGTCAGGGGCAACCCTGATCCGACATGGGGGTGCACCCGCAGCGGGAAATCCGCACCGGGTCCCCCCAGGGTCGGACGGGACGGGCGAGGAAAGCACCGATGATTGAACGGTCGCGCCGGACCATCGGGGGGCGGCGTGCGTTTTCGGACAGACGGAAGAGGTAGATGACGTGACCGCGACGGTAGGCCAGCAGGCGCAGGCCGCGGCCCGGGCGAACGACGTGTGGAAGGTGTACGGCAGCGGCGAGGCTCAGGTCATCGCGCTGCGGGGGGTCAGCGCCGAGTTCGAACGTGGCCGCTTCACCGCGATCATGGGCCCGTCGGGTTCCGGCAAGTCGACGCTGATGCACTGCCTGGCCGGTCTGGACTCGGTGACCCGGGGGACGGTGTCGATCGGTGAGACGACTGTCACCGGGCTGGGCGACGCGGGGCTGACGAAGCTGCGCCGCGACAAGGTGGGCTTCATCTTCCAGCAGTTCAACCTGCTGCCGACGCTGACCGCCAAGGAGAACATCCTGCTGCCACTGTCGATCGCCGGGCGTAAGCCGGACCCGGCCTGGTACGACACGGTGATCGAGACGGTGGGACTGAAGGATCGACTGGACCACCGGCCGGCGCAGCTCTCCGGTGGGCAGCAGCAGCGGGTGGCGTGCGCGCGGGCGCTGGTCTCCCGCCCCGAGGTGATCTTCGCGGACGAGCCGACCGGCAACCTGGACTCACGCTCCGGCGCGGAGGTGCTCAACTTCCTGCGTAACTCGGTGCGCGAGCACGGCCAGACCATCGTGATGGTCACCCACGACCCGACGGCCGCCGCGTACGCCGACCGGGTGGTCTTCCTCGCCGACGGTGAGATCGTCTCGGAGCTGATCGAGCCGACCGCCGAGACGGTGCTGGACACCATGAAGAAGCTGGACACTCCGGCCGAGGTGGGCAACTGATGTTCCGCGCGACGCTGAAGAGTCTGCTGGCCCGCAAGGTCCGGCTGATCCTGTCCGGCCTGGCGGTGGTGCTCGGGGTGATGTTCGTCTCCGGCGCGTTCGTCCTCACCGACACGCTGGGTCGCTCCTTCGACTCGATCTTCGCCGACGCCTACTCGGACGTCGACGTGAACGTCGCGGCGAAGCCGAAGGTGCAGGTCAACGAGATGGAGGGTGAGCAGACGGCCGCCGCGCTGCCCGCCGCCGTGGTGGACCGGGTCACGCAGGTGCCGGGGGTGGCGTCGGCTACCGGTGTCGTCGCCGCCGACGGCGCCCGGATCATCGGCAGCAACGGCAAGGTGGTGACCTCGTTCGGTCCGCCGCAGTTGGGCGAGAACTGGACCGGCGAGGGCGAGCTGCTGCGGCTGCGTGAGGGGCGCGCGCCGCAGGCCGAGGACGAGATCGTCATCAACAAGGCGTTGGCCACGGCCGCGAAGGTGCAGGTCGGCCAGAAGGTCGGCGTGCTCACCGCGTTCGAGTCGAAGAAGCGGGACTTCACCCTGGTCGGTGTCGTCGGTTACAGCGGTGACCGGGACTCGATCGGTGGTGCCAACGAGGTCTTCTTCACCACTTCGGTGGCGCAGCGGCTGATGCTCGGCGAGCCCGATGTGTTCAGCAACATCACCGTACGCGCTGCCGGCGGGGTCTCCGACGAGACGCTGCGCGACGACGTGAGCGGTGCCCTCGGCGCGGACTTCGAGGTGAAGACCGGCGAGCAGTTGGCCGCGGACGCCGCGGGTGGCCTGAAGGAGGGCCTGTCCTTCTTCAACAAGATCCTGCTCGGTTTCGCGGCGGTGGCGCTGCTGGTGGGCACCTTCCTGATCCTCAACACGTTCTCGATCATCGTGGCGCAGCGGACCCGGGAGTTGGCGCTGATGCGCGCCATCGGGGCCAGCGGGCGGCAGATCATCGGTTCGGTGGTGCTGGAGGCCATCGCGGTGGGGTTGATCGCGTCGGTACTCGGCCTGGCGGCCGGTATCGGGGTGGGCGCGCTGCTGGCGTTCCTGTTCGGCAAGTTCGCCGGTGGGCTGACCCTGGCCGGGATCGGCGTGCCGGCGGCGGCGGTGATCGGTGCGTTCGCCGTCGGTCTGGTGATCACCGTGGTGGCGGCGCTGCTGCCGGCGCTGCGGGCGTCGCGGATCCCGCCGATCGCGGCCATGCAGGACGTGGCCACCCCGGACCGGCCGTTGACCAAGGTCACCGTGGCCGGATCGCTGGTCACCGGCGTCGGCGCGGTGCTGCTGTTCCTCGGGCTCAGCGGCAACGCCGGCGGTCAGACGCTGTCCACCATCCTCGGTGGGGTGCTGTTCGCCTTCATCGGGGTGGCGTTGCTGACCCCGCTGATCAGCCGGCCGGTGGTGAGCCTGCTGGGCGCGATCTTCTCCTGGTCGGTGCCGGGCAAGCTGGGCCGGCTCAACTCCGGGCGCAACCCGCGCCGCACGGCGATCACCGCCGCCGCGCTGATGGTCGGCATCGCGCTGGTCACCGGCGTCACTGTCATCCTCGACTCGGCCAAGGGCAGCATCAGCGCGCTCGCCCAGGACACCATCAAGGCCGAGCTGGTGATCGCCGGCGTGCAGGGCGGTCCGCGTCCGCCGTCGTTCGACCCGGGGGTGCTGGACCAGGCCAAGGCCCTGCCCGGTGTGCAGCTGGTCGACGGCGAGTACGGCGACATGGCGAAGATCGACGGCGAGAGCACCTGGGTGGCGGCGAGCAGCGACCCGGCGTCGCTGCGGCAGATCTTCGGGGCGAAGCCGACCGCCGGTGACATCGACCGGATCGGGCCGACGCAGATGTTGGCCAGCTCGGACACGGCCACCTCCCGTGGCTGGTCGGTCGGCTCGACGGTGACGGTGCAGCTGACCCGGGGCGAGGCCCGCACCTACACGGTCAGCGGCATCTACGAGTCGTCGCAGCTGACCAACCCGGTGACGCTGCCTCCGGCGGCGGCGAAGAACTTCGCAATCCCGCAGCCCATCCAGGGCTTCATCCAGCTGGCACCGGGCACCCGGGTCTCCGACGTTCAACCGCAGGTCGAGGCGTTGCTCGCGGACAGCCCCGAGGTGTCGGTGGCCGACCGGGACGCGTTCATCAAGCAGCAGACGAGTTCGCTCGACGGGTTGCTCACGATGATCCAGATCCTGCTCGCGCTGGCCATCGTGATCGCCGTGCTGGGCATCATCAACACCCTGGCCCTGTCGGTGCTGGAGCGGACCCGCGAGTTGGGTCTGCTGCGGGCGATCGGCCTGCGCCGGTCCCAGACCATGGGGATGATCACCGTGGAGGCGGTGGTGATCTCGGTGTTCGGCGCGCTGCTCGGCGTGGTGGTGGGCACCGGTCTCGGCGCCGCGGTGGTCGAGGCGCTCAAGGACGAGGGCATCACCGACCTGATCCTGCCCTGGGGGCAGATGGGAGTGTTCCTCGGTCTCGCCGCCGTCATCGGCGTGGTGGCCGCCGTGCTCCCGGCCGTTCGGGCGGCTCGGATCAACGTGCTGGGCGCCATCGCCCACGACTGACGCCGCAATCGAAGGGGCTCCCGCACCGCGGGGGCCCCTTCGTGCGTCAGGCTGCGGCCCGGTCGGCCAGCAGGTCCGCGAGAAACGCCAGGTCCACGCCGGTCAGGCTCTCCACCTGGCGTACGCCGACAGTGCTCGGCAACGCCACCTCCGCCGGTACGGCCAGCACCGCCGCGCCGGCGGCGACCGCGCTGGCCACCCCGGTCGGTGAGTCCTCGATCGCCACGCACCGCCCGATCGGCACACCCAGCAGCCGGGCGGCGGTCAGGTAGGGCTCGGGGTGCGGTTTGGCGGCCACCACCTCGTCGCCGGCGACCACCGTGTCGAAGTTGTCCCGGCCGAGGGTGTCCAGGGCGATCTCGACCAGCGCCCGGGGGCTGGAGGTGACCAGCGCGGTGGGGATTCCCGCCGCGCGGACCGCGTGCACCAGCTCGAACGCGCCGGGTTGCCAGGGCAGGCCGGTGCGGAACAGCTCCAGGATCCGGGCGTTGATCCACGCCGCGCTGATCTCCGGATCCCGTTCGGGCTGCCCCAGGTCGTCGTGCAGGATGCGCATCGACTCGGCCATGGCGGTGCCGACGATCGACTGGCGGGCGTCGACGGAGAGCTCCCCGCCGTACTCCTTCGCGAGTTCCTGCAACGCGACGTCCCACAGCTTCTCGCTGTCGACCAGCGTGCCGTCCATGTCGAAGAGCACGGCGGCGGGGTAGGTGCTGCTCAGCGGAGCCTCCAGGGTCGTGGGCGACACCGGCGATCCTGCCAGCACCGCGCGTCTGCGGTGGCGGCAACGGGCGTCGGAGTGACCCGGGCAACCCACTCAGCCCAGGTCGCACTCCTTCAGGGAACCCTCGTAGCCGCGGAAGAACATGTCGGTGCGTTGCTCGGCGGTGCCGTGCGCGCCTTCGGCGAACCACGGCTGGTCCGGGTCGTCGCCGACCGCCGCCACCCCCTCCCGGAACTCGTCCAGGTCGCCCTCGGCGAGGGTCAGGGCGCCCGAGCGCACCGAGTCGCCGAGGTACGCCCCGGCCATGCAGTCGGCCTGCAGTTCCTGCTGGATGGTGAAGCTGTAGTTGATGCCAAGCCGCACCTGGATGGCGTGCGCGTACTCGTGCCCGAGCAGGTAGAAGACGAACGCGTCGCCGACCTGGCGGAACGCCGCCACGGACCAGGCGACGTCGTAGGCGATGAAGTCGCCCCGCGAGCAGTAGACCGCGTTGTTGCGGGGCAGCCGCTGCCCACCGCAGGACACCTCGCCGTCGCGCTGGTACGGAATGATCTGCCGGATCGGTCGGAACTGCTGCCCCGATTCCTTGAACTGGGCCGCCCAGTACCGCTCGGCGACCGCCTGCGCGTCGGCGACGTCCTGTTCGAACTCGGCGATGCTGGTGGTGCTGTCGGCCCGGGTGGTGCTCGGGCCCGGGGAGGCGGCCGACGGGTTCGCCCCGGGGCGCTCGGCCTCCGGCTCGACCAGCCCACCGCCGGCGCAGGCGAGTGAGACCAGTGCGGCGATCAGCAGGCCCGCCAACGGGCCCCGCGCGTCGCGTCCGAACCGTGCCGCCACTGTGCCTCCCCAGACATCGGTGCTCGGGCTGCGATGTACCCCGACGATACGGCCGTCACGCCCACCACCGGATTCACGCAAGCCGCGCCCAGACGGTTCACGCCGAGCGTCGCCGTGGCGGACGGTCAGGTGGATCGGTCAGCCGCTCGACTCCCGCCCGCGCTGCCAGGTGCCACCCTGGTCACCGTGCCGTTCGGCCTCGTACCGGTGCTGCCGACCCCGGGCCTCCCGCCCCGCCGCCGGATCGTCCGCGGAGTCCACCCGCCCCCGCCGAACGACCGCCGCCCAAGCCGCCCCCACCACCAACACAAACGCCCCCGCCACGACCCACACCACCGTCACTCCACCAACCTAATCCCCACCCACCATCCCCTCGCTCACTGGTGATCAAGAGGTTGGCGTCAGCCCTCCCGGCGTGTCGTGACGCAAACTTCTTGATCACCAGATCGGGTGGGGTGGGAGTGTCCGGGAGCGGGGGTTGGGTTCGACGTTTCCGGTGGACGGTGCCGAGGGCGGCACCGGAGACAGGAGGGCCACTGTGAAGTACATGATTCTGCTCTACGGGTCGCAGCAGGACTATGACGTGCTGTCCGGTCGGGCTTCCGACCGGCCGGCGATGTCGGCCGAGCAGATCGCGGCGATGCACCACCACATGGAGACCTTCCACCAGGCGCTGGCCGAGTCCGGGGAACTGGTCGACGCCCGGGGCCTGAGCGAGCCGGTACACGCCCGCCGGGTGCAGGTACGCGAGGGAGCGCCGGTGGTCACCGACGGCCCGTACCCGGAGACGCAGGAGGTCCTCGCCGGTTACACCATCGTGGAGTGCGCCAGCTTCGATCGGGCCACCGAGATCGCCGCCGGCCTCGTCGACCCGGACGCCCCCGGCGGGTACGTGGACGTGCGACCGGTGCTCGACGGCGTCGAGGACCTGGCCGGCTGACACGTGCCGGAAACCCCGACCGAGGACCTGCTGCGCGAACTGGCGCCGCAGGTCCTCGGCGCGCTGGTCCGCCGCTTCGGGCACTTCGACACCGCGGAGGACGCGGTGCAGGAGGCGTTGATCGCCGCGGCCGACGGGTGGCCGCGCGACGGCGTACCGGACAACCCCCGGGGATGGCTGATCACCGTGGCGTCCCGCCGGCTGACCGACCTGCTGCGGCGCGAGCAGGCCCGGATGCGGCGGGAGGACACCGTGGCGCGGTGGACGCTGCCCGAGCAGCGGCACGCGCCCGCCGCCGACCATGAGGCGGCGGACGCCGACGACACGCTCATCCTGCTGTTCCTGTGCTGCCATCCGGCGCTCTCGCCGGCCTCACAGATCGCGCTCACGCTGCGTGCGGTGGGCGGGTTGAGCACCGCCGAGGTGGCGCGGGCGTTCCTGGTGCCGGAGGCCACGATGACCCGGCGGATCAGCCGGGGCAAGCAGCGCATCCGCGACAGTGGACTGCGGTTCGCGCCGCCCACCGGCCCGGAGCGCGCCGACCGGCTCGCCGCCGTGCTGCACGTGCTCTACCTGGTCTTCACGGAGGGGTACGCCCGTACCGCCGGGCCCGGGTTGCTGCGGGCCGACCTGACCGCCGAGGCGATCCGCTTGGCCCGCCTGGTGCACCGGCTGCTGCCCGACGATCCCGAGGTCACCGGGCTGCTCGCGTTGATGCTGCTCACCGACGCCCGCGCTCCGGCGCGGATCGGCGCGCACGGCGAGCTGGTGCCGATGGCCGAGCAGGACCGCACGCGGTGGCGGGCCGACCAGATCGCCGAAGGAGTCGAGCTGATCACCGGTGCGCTGCCGCGCGGGGTCGTCGGGGCGTACCAGCTCCAGGCGGCCATCGCGGCGGTGCACGACGAGGCGCCCAGCGCGGCGGCCACCGACTGGGCGCAGATCACCGCCCTGTACGAGGTGCTCCTCGGGATGTCCGACAACCCGGTGGTGGCGCTCAACCACGCGGTGGCGGTGGCGATGAGCCGGGGCGCTCCGGCCGGGTTGGCGCTGCTCGCCGACCTGGCCGACGACAGTCGACTCGCCGACGACCCTCGACTGCCGGCCGCCCGTGCCCACCTGTGGGAGCGGGAGGGTGAGCGGGTCGCGGCGCGCGAGGCGTACCGGATGGCGGCGGCGCGCTCGACGAACCTGGCACAGCAGCGCTACCTGAACGCCCGCGCGGACCGTCTCGCGGGCGACCCGCCCCCCACCGACTGAACCAGCGGGCCGTGCCGGGGCACAGGCTGGCGGCCAGGAAGCGTCAGGGGCTGCCAGGAGGCGTCACGGGCTGGCGGCCAGGAAGACGAAGGCCGCCAGCAGCACCAGGTGTACGCCGCCCTGCAACACGTTGGCCCGGCCGGGCACCACGGTGAGGACGGCGGTCACCGCGGTGAGCGCGAGCAGGGCGAGTTGGGTGCCGCCGAGGCCGAGCAGCAGCGGGCCTTCCAGCCAGATCGAGGCGACCGCTATGACCGGGATGGTCAGGCCGATGCTGGCCATCGCCGAGCCGAGCGCGAGATTCAGGCTGATCTGCACGCGGTCACGGCGGGCGGCGCGGGCGGCGGCCAGGGTCTCCGGCAGCAACACCAGCAGGGCGATGATCACACCGACGAACGCGTGCGGCAGGTTCGCCGCGGCGACGCCGGCCTCGATGGTCGGGGAGACGGTCTTGGCGTCGCCGACCACCGCGATCAGTGCCACCAGCAGCAGGCCCAGGCTCATCAGGGCCGCCCGGGTGCTCGGCGGCTTGGCGTGCTCCTCCGCGTCGATCACCTTGCCCTTGCTGTCGACCGGCAGGAAGTAGTCGCGGTGCCGACCGGTCTGCACGAGGACGAACAGCCCGTAGAGCGCCAGCGAGGCGACGGCGGCGAACGCGAGCTGGGCCGGGCTGAACTCCGGGCCGGGCCGGGCCGTGGTGAAGGTCGGAATGACCAGGCTCAGGGTGGCCAGGGTGATCACGGTGGCCAGGGCCCCGCCGGTGCCCTCCGGGTTGAACACCGCGACGCGGCGGCGCAGCGCCCCGAGCAACAGGGACAGGCCGAGGATCCCGTTGCAGGTGATCATGACGGCGGCGAAGACGGTGTCCCGGGCGAGCGACTGGGTCTTCTCCGGCCCGCTGATCATCAGCGTGACGATGAGGGCGACCTCGATCACGGTGACCGCGACCGCGAGCACCAGTGACCCGTACGGCTCCCCCACCCGGTGGGCGACCACCTCCGCGTGGTGCACGGCCGCGAGCACGGCACCGCCTAGCAGCACCGCGACCACCACGATGAGCAGGCCGGGCAGGTCCCGCCCCCAGGTGGCGACTAACACCAGCAGAGCGAGCACGGGTACGGCGAAGGTCCAGTCGGTCAGGCGGGAGCGAAGCAGGGCGGCCATGCCGTACAGAGTGCCAGGCCAGGTGATCATGTGCCCACCATCGACGCAGCGTCTGCCGTGTCGAGGTCCACAACGAGCAAACCCGTAACCTGTAGGTTACTCTTTCGGGGTGGATGAGGTGGCCGTCGCGATCGCCGACCCGGTACGCCGGCGCATCCTGAGCATGTTGCGCGACGAGCCCCTCTCCGCTGGCGTCATCGCCGCGCGGTTCACGATCAGTCGACCCGCCATCAGCCGCCACCTACGGTTGCTGCGGGAGAGCGGGCTGGTCCGTGACGAGCTGGTCGGACGGCAGCGGATCTACCGGCTCGACCCCGGCCCGCTCGCCCCGCTGCTCGACTGGCTCACCGGGCTCGCCACCGTCGACCGCTGGGAGCGGCACCTCGACGCGCTGGAGACCGAGGTCTATCGCACCCGCCGAGAGCGCCGCAGCCGTGGCCCGGCGGAGCACCGAAGGGAGCACACGGCATGACCCGCACACCCGCAGGACGCCTGTTTCGCACCGCCACGGGGCACGATCTCGTCCTCACCCGGACCTTCCGCGCCCCAGTGGAGGACGTCTGGGCCAGCCTGACCGAGTCGGAGCGCACCGCCCGCTGGTTCGGCCCGTGGGAGGGCGAGGCCGGGCCCGGACGGACCATCCAGGTCCAGATGGCGTACGAGGAGCAGCAGCCCTGGTGTGCGGTACGCATCGACGTGTGTGAACCGCCACTGCGCCTCGCCGTGTCGATGATCGACGAACACGGCAACTGGCTGCTGGAGCTGTCGCTGACCGAGACCGACGGCACCACCGAGCTGCGATTCGTGCAGCACCTGAGCAGCGTGGCGGGCATCGCCGAGGTGGGCGCCGGTTGGGAGTACTACCTGGACCTGCTGGTCGCCTCCCGCGACGGCTCGCCCCGCCCGCGGTTCGACGACTACCACCCGGCGATGCAGCAGTACTACCAGGGGCTGGCCGCCGCGACGGCCGGCTAGGGGTCCAGCTCCCGCCGCAGCCTGGCGAACTCGGCGGTCAGCGCCGGCAGGGGAAAGTGCGCGTTCAGGCCGCTGGGGTTCGGCAGCACCCAGACCCGGGCCGGCCCGAGCGGCTCCGGTCGCGGACCCAGGACGGCCGTCGGTCGGGCGAAGGCGACCCGGTACGCGGTCACCCCGAGGATCGCCACCCACCGCGGCCGGTAGCGCTCGGCCTTCATCGCCAACCCGGTGACCCCGGCCACCAGCTCCTCCGACGTCAGCTCGGCGGCGCGGGCAGTGGCCCGGTTGCTCAGGCTGGTGATGCCCAGGCCCTGCCGCAGCAGCTCGTCGCTCTCCCACGAACGCAGCTGGCGGTCGGTGAAGCCAGCCCCGTGCAGGGCCGGCCAGAAGCGGCTGCCCCGGCGGGCGAACGGCTGCCCCACGGCGGCCGAGTAGAGGCCCGGGTTGTAACCGCAGAACAGCACGCGCAGCCCAGGGCCGATCACGTCCGGCAGACCTCGGCCGGCGGCATCCGCCACCTCCTGCCGGGTCGGCCGTCGCGGCGGCCCCGCACGCTCCGCGTCCACAGCACCGATCCTGCCGTACGCCCGGCGCCGGCACCGGCGCGCGCTCTGACACAGTGACCCGATGCAGTCCGACGACCACCTCGCCGCCAGCCGCTACGCCCGGATGCGCTGGAACACTCCGCTCTCACCGGAGCACGCCGCGCTGCTGCTGCAACGGCTCGACGTCCGCCCCGGCTCACGCGTGCTCGACCTCGGCTGCGGCTGGGGTGAGCTGCTGCTGCGGGCGGTCGCCGCCGGCGGTGTGTCCGGCCCGGTCGCGACCCGGGGCGTCGGCGTCGACACCGACGACGCCGTTCTCGCCCGAGGGCGGCGACTCGCCGCGGATCGGTCGCTGAACCGGCACGTCGCGTTCGTGACGGGGGAAGCGGCCGCCTGGCAGGAGCCGGCCGACCGGGTCCTCTGCATCGGTTCGGCACACGCCTTCGGCGACACCGCGGCGGCCCTCGACGCCCTCGCCGCCGTGGTACGACCCGGTGGGCGACTGCTGTTCGGCGACGCCTACTGGGAACGGCCCCCCACGGCGGAGATCGCCGAGGTCTTCGGCCCGGATGTCGCGACCCTCCCCGGGCTGGTCGAGGCCGCCCGCGAACGCGGCTGGCGGCTGCTGCACCTGAGCACCGCCGACCAGCGGGAATGGGACGACTTCGAATCCAGCTGGCTGGCCGGCCGGCAGGAGTGGCTGCTGGCGTACCCGGAGGATCCTCGTGCGGCCGACGTCCGCGCGGAACTCGACGACCGGTTGCGCGAGTACGTGGGCGGTTACCGAGGTGTCCTCGGCCTCGCCTACCTCGTCCTCGGTCGCTGACGGCCCCGGTCACGTCTGGACCGAACGGCAGAGCTGAACTGGCAGGCAGGAGAACCGGAGCCGACCGGTTGACAAGCCCGTTCGGCGCCGCTCGTTCTCACGACGTCACCGGCGTCGGCTCGCGCGGGTGGGTGACCAGACGGTGCGTGCGGAGCCCGTAGGCGCTGGCGGGGCCATCCGGTCCGGGCGCCGCGCCCGCGGGTGGGTGGGCTGGTCGGCTGTGCGGGCCTCGGCAGCCCGACGGAGACGACGGCGAGCAGCACCGCCGCGACGATGCCGTCGAGCCAGTAGTGGTTGCCCGTGGTCACGACAACCAGCAGGGTGACGAGCGGATGCGCCAGCCACAGCCACCGCAGGCGCCCGCCGGTCACGGCGATGAGCGCGACGGCGACGGCGAGCGCCCAGCCGACGTGCAGGGAGGGCATGGCGGCGTACTGGTTGCTCAACGCGTCCGTGTCGGGCGGGCCGTAGACGGCGGGCCCGTAACGGCTACCGGTGTCCACCATGCCGGTCAGGGCGGTCAGTCGCGGCGGCGCCAGCGGAACCAGGAAGTGCAGCGCCAGTGCGGCCGCGGTGAGCCCGGCGAGCATGCGACGCGTCCAGAGATAGCGCACGGGGTGTCGCACGTACAGCCAGATCAGACAGCTGATCGTGGCGGGGAAGTGCACGTACGCGTAGTAGCCGTTGGCCAGGTGCACCAACAGCTCGTGGGAGAGCACGGGACGTTGGAAGGCGGCCTCGTCGGGCAGGTGGAACAGACGCTCCACCCGCCAGATCCATTCCCCGTTTCCCACCGCTGTCGACGCCCGGTCGGCCCCCGCCACCCGCGCCGCCTTGTAGACGAGGAACAGGGTGGCGACGAGCCCCAGCTCACGCATGGCCCGGCGCAGTGCTACGGCTCGCCGGGCGGGTGCCGCTGGCAGCTCCGCGGTATCCACAGACCCCTCGATTCGGTGACGTTCGCTCGTACCGGCCCCGGGTCGGATGGCCCGACGTCAGCGTGACCGGGTCGGTCCGTCCTGCGTGGTGTCGACGCGCACCTGGTCGAAGGCGGGAGCGCCGTCGACCGCGTCGGCGGCGACGGCCGCCGACGTGGCGGCGTCCGGCAGGTCGAGGCTGGTCCGCAGGGTGATCGGCTTGAGCAGGAGCGCGGCGATGATGCCGACGACCCCGATGGCGGCGGAGATGAGGAAGATGTGTCCGGTGGCGTCGCCGTACGCCGCCCGGACGATCTCCTGGACCTGCTCGGGCAGGGCGGTGATGTTGAGGTTGCTGCTGCCCGAGCCGCCGGAGGCGGGGATCCCGGCGGCGGTGAGGTCGTGGGTGATCTGGTCACCGACCCGGCGTGCGAGGACGGCGCCGAGCACGGAGACGCCGATGGTACCCCCGAGCGACCGGAAGAACGCGACGCTGGAGCTGGCCGCGCCAATGTCCTTGAGCGAGACCGTGTTCTGAACGGCGAGGACGAGGTTCTGCATGGTCATGCCGACGCCGACGCCGACGGTGAACATGGCGGCGCCGACCAGGACGAGCGACGTCTCGTGGTCGATGGTGCCGAGCAGCGCGAACCCGGCGACGAGCAGGATCGAACCCGCGACGATGTACGGCTTGATCTTTCCGCTCTTGGTGATCAGCCGGCCCGCGACGATGGAAGAGCCGAGGACTCCGGCCATCATCGGAATGGTGAGCAGGCCTGCCTCGGTCGGGCTGTAGCCGCGGCCGATCTGGAAGTACTGACCGAGGAAGACGGCACCGCCGAACATGGCCATGCCGACCGCGAGGCTGCCGAGGATGGCCAGCGCGGTGGTGTGCTGGCGCACGATACCGAGCGGGACGACCGGCTCGGCCGCGCGCGACTCGACCCAGACCGCCAGGGCGAGCAGGACGAGCGAACCGCCCACCATGGCCGCGGTCTGCCAGGAGGCCCAGGCGAACGAGCCGTCGACGAAGGAGATCCAGATCAGCAGCACGCTGACGCCAGCGGCGATGAGGCCGGCACCCAGGTAGTCGATCTTGACATTCTCACGCCGTGCGGTCGGCAGGTGCAGGGTGGCCTGGAGCAGGATCAGCGCGATCGCGGCCACCGGCACGCCGACGAAGAAGCACCAGCGCCAGCCGAGCCAGGACGTGTCGACGATGAGGCCGCCGAGCAGTGGGCCGCCGACCGTCGCGACGGCCATGACACCACCGAGGTAGCCGTTGTAGCGGCCGCGCTCGCGCGGCGGGATCATGGCCGCGATCGCCACCTGGACGAGCGCCTGCAGACCGCCGACCCCGATGCCCTGGAACGCGCGGGCGGCGATGAGCTGGCCGGCGCTCTGCGAGAAGCCGGCGACGACCGAGCCCACCAGGAAGACCACGATGGCGACCTGGATGAGGATCTTCTTGTTGAACAGGTCGGCCAGTTTGCCCCAGATCGGGGTGGTTGCCGTCGCGGTGAGCAGGGTCGCGGTGACCACCCAGGTGTACTGGTTCTGCGAGCCGTTCAGGGCTCCGATGATCTTCGGTAGCGCGGTCGAGACGACAGTGCTGCTCAGCATCGCGACGAACAGCACCAGCAGCAGGCCACTGAGCGCTTCCAGGGTCCGCCGATGGGTCATCGGCTCAGCGCCGGCCGTGATGGTGGGTGCGCTCATCGCGCGGCCTCCAGGTTGTCGTTGTCGTTGTTTCCGAGGGCGATCTCGATGTCGCCGGTGAACCGGCCGAGGGCGGCACTCAGCGCCGCCACCTCGCCGGGAGTCCAGTCGGCGAGCGCCCGTTCGAGCACCTCGCCGTACCAGCGGTGGCTGTCGGCCAGGGCGGCACGGCCGGCCGGGGTGACCGCCAGGATGGTCGCCCGCTTGTCGGTCGGGTCTGGCCGCCGCTCGACCAGCCCGTGCGCGACGAGCGCCGCGACGGAGCGGCTGACGGTCGACGCGTCCAGCCGAGTGCGCTCGGCCAGGTCGCGGGCGTGGCAGTCGCCGGAGAGCTGTTCGATCTGCACGAGCATGCCGAGCATGCCGGCCGGGATCGCCGGGTGTTCGTCGGCCCGGCGTTGTTTCAGCAGTCGAACGCTTCTGACCAGGTCGTACAGGCGAAGGCCGAGCTCACCGGCATCGCTTTCCACATCCGCTCCCCACCCGAGTTGGTTGCCTCAAGCAAGCATCTACCGATCTTTCCCACTGCGCAAGTTTGCTCATTGAGAAGTCCCTCACCCGCACGTACCCTCGGTGCGATGGACGAGACGACCGGTCTGCGGGAGCGCAAGAAGGCGGCCACCCGCCTCGCTCTGCACGAGGCGGCCCTCCGCCTCGCCGCCGACGAGGGCATCGACGCGGTGACGGTCGAGGCGATCGCCGACGCCGCCAACGTCTCCCGGCGGACCTTCTCCAACTACTTCTCCAGCAAGGAGCAGGCCCTCTTCCACGGCGACACCATGCGCCTGCACCGGCTGTTGGAGCTGATCCGGGAACAGCCCGTCGACGAGGCGCCGTGGACCGTCCTGAGCCGGGCAGCCGAGCGCCTCACCGAGGAGGTCTTCGGCGGTTCTGAGCCCTCCTGGCTGACCCAACGCCGGGAGCTACGCGCGCACCCCGGCCTGGCCCCACACCAGGTGGCGGCGTACGCCGCGATCGAGCGCGAGCTGGCCGCGGAACTCGCCCGCCGGCTGACCGGCGACGACGTGGCACTGCGCTCCCGCCTCCTGGCCGCGACCTTCCTGACCATCCTGCGGGTCGCCGTCCAGCACTGGATCGAGCACCCGGGCGAGCCGATGACGGAAACCGTCCGGACCGCGCTCGTCGCGGCCGCGCCCGCGGTGCCCCCCGGAGGCCACCGGACCAGCACCGGCACCTGGCACCGCCCTCCGATCCCCGCAGAATCCCCCAGGGCCCAGTGAGTGGTAGCCAACGGGCGCGGTCTTGACGGAGCGCAGACATCGGAGGTTTACTGCGTCAGCGATAGCAGTCGATGCGCCTTGACCATCCTTTGTGGTAAGTGGGGCACCTCGGCGACGCGATCGCCACTGGTCGCCACTGCTGAGCCAGCCGTCTCCTGGCGCTGGCGGTAGCGACGCTCCCCCCTCGGCGGGCGGGGAGCACCGGCACGGCAACCCGCACGGCGCAGCGTCGCGCTCCCCGCAGGACGATCCCCACAGGTACGGCACCACCCCGAACCATCTCAGCCGAGCGTCGGCGGCCCGGCTCCGTACCACCGCCAACCTCGGCCCGGCGAGCCCACAGCTCCGTGACGCGCGCCTGGGCCGACGCTCAGCAGAGGAGCAAGATCATGCGTTCCCGTCCCCGCCTGTTGGCACTCGTCACCGGGCTGGCCGTCATGCTGGCCAGCCTGGTCGCCCTGCCGACCCCCGCATCGGCGGCACCACTGACCAAGGTCCTGGTGTTCAGCAAGACCGCCGGCTTCCGGCACTCGTCGATCCCCAACGGCATCGCCGCGATCCAGCAGCTCGGCTCCGCCAACGGCTTCACCGTGACGTCCACCGAGGACGCGGCCCAGTTCACCACCTCCAACCTGGCCCAGTACCAGGCGGTGGTCTTCCTGTCGACGACCGGCGACGTCCTCAACGCCAGCCAGCAGACCGCCTTCGAGTCGTACATCGCCGCCGGTGGCGGGTACGTCGGCGTGCACGCCGCCGCCGACACCGAATACAACTGGCCGTGGTACGGCGCGCTGGTCGGCGCGTGGTTCGACTCGCACCCGGCGATCCAGAACGCCACGGTGAAGATCGAGGACCAGACCAACCCGTCGACCGCGCACCTCGGCACCACCTGGGTCCGCTCCGACGAGTGGTACAACTACCGCACCAACCCCCGCTCCAGCGCACGGGTTCTCGCCAGCCTCGACGAGTCGTCCTACAGCGGCGGCAACATGAACGGCGACCACCCGATCACCTGGTGCAAGGCGTACGGCGGCGGACGCGCCTGGTACACGGGCCTCGGGCACACCGAGGCGTCGTACACCGACCCGAACTTCACCCGGATGCTGCTCGGCGGCCTCCAGGTCGCCGCGGGCTCGGTGACCGCCGACTGCTCGCCGCGTACGACCACCCCGCCGCCCACCGCCACCGGCTCGACCCTGCGGGCCCGCGCGAACAACCAGTACGTGAGCGCGCCCAACTCGACCACCGCGCTGATCGCCAACAAGGCTTCGGTCGGCACCACCGAGCGGTTCGACCTGGTCAACCTCGCCAACGGCAACGTGGCGCTGCGCGCCAAGGGCAACGGGCAGTTCGTCGCGGCCGAGAACGCGGGCGCTTCCGCGCTGATCGCCAACCGGGCCACCGCCGGCGCCTGGGAGACGTTCCAGCTCGTCCGCAACTCCGACGGCACGGTGAGCCTGCGGGCCACTGTGAACAACCGCTACGTCGCAGCCGACAACGGTGGGTCCTCCCCGCTGATCGCCAACCGGACCTCCATCGGCCAGTGGGAGAAGTTCGACCTGGTCACCACCAACTGACCTGATCCCCCGCTCGCTCTCCACCACCCCACCTGGTCGTGGTGCGCCCCCGCGCGCCCGTCCCCCGGTCGTCGAGAAAGGACGATCATGCCCTCGTACCCCCGGCGCTGGCCCCGGGCGCTCTTCGCGGCGGTGCTCACCGTCGCGAGCGCGGCCCTCGCTGTGGCTGCACCGTCCACCGCCCAGGCGGTGGTGATTCCCGCCTCCGACTATCAACAGGTCAAGCTCGCCACCGGCTCCGCCGAGCTGGGTGAGGCCATGTCCCTGGCCGTGCTGCCCAACCGCTCGGTCCTGCACACCGCCCGAAACGGCGTGCTGCGGGTGACCGACGTGGCCGGCAACACGAAGGTCTCCGGCACCCTGTCCGTCTACACGCACGACGAGGAGGGGTTGCAGGGCGTCGCCGTCGACCCCAACTTCGCCACCAACCGGTGGGTCTACCTGTACTACTCGCCCACGTTGAGCACCCCGTCCGGGGACGCCCCGACCACCGGCTCGCAGTCCGACTGGGACCGGTGGAAGGGGCACCTACGGCTGTCCCGGTTCACCCTCAACTCCGACGACACGCTCAACCTGAGCAGCGAGAAGATCGTGCTGCAGGTCGCCAACGACCGTGGGCAGTGCTGCCACGTCGGCGGTGACCTGGACTTCGACGCCGCCGGCAACCTGTACCTGACCACCGGCGACGACACCAACCCGTTCGAGTCGTCCGGCTACGCCCCACTGGACGAGCGGACCAACCGCAACCCGCAGTTCGACGCCCAGCGCACCGCGGGCAACACCAACGACCTGCGGGGCAAGCTGCTGCGGATCAAGCCGCAGGCGGACGGGACGTACACCATCCCGTCGGGCAACCTGTTCGCGCCCGGCACGGCCAACACCCGCCCCGAGATCTACGCGATGGGGCTGCGCAACCCGTTCCGGATGAGCGTCGACAAGGCCACCGGCGTGGTCTACCTCGGTGACTACGGCCCGGACGCGGGGAGCACCAACTCCAGCCGGGGCCCGCAGGGTCAGGTGGAGTTCAACCGCATCACCGCGCCGGGCAACTTCGGCTGGCCGTACTGCACCGGCACCAACACCAGCACGGAAACATACAACGAATACACCTTCCCGTCCGGGCCGTCGCAGTCGAAGTACAACTGCACGGGCGGGCCGACCAACAACTCGTTCCGCAACACCGGCCTCGGCACGCTGCCCGCGGCGAAGCCGGCCTGGATCAAGTACGCCGGCGACTCCGGCTCACCGTCGGAGTTCGGCAGCGGCTCCGAATCGCCGATGGGCGGACCGGTCTACCGGTACGACGCGTCGCTGAACTCCAGCATCAAGTTCCCGCAGTCACTCAACGGCCAGTTCTTCGCCGGCGAGTACGGCCGCCGCTGGATCAAGGCGATCGCTGTCAACTCCGACGGTTCGCGCGGGGAGATCTCCAACTTCCCGTGGTCCGGCACCCAGGTCATGGACATGGCCTTCGGCCCGGACGGGGCGCTGTACGTGCTGGACTACGGCACCGGCTCGAACAACCAGGCGCTGTTCCGGATCGAGTACATCGGCGGCGGCAACCGCAACCCGATCGCTGTCGCCTCGGCTAACCCGACGTCGGGGGCCAACCCGCTGACAGTCAACTTCTCGTCGGCCGGCAGCTCGGACCCGGAGGGTGGGGCGCTGAGCTACCTGTGGACGTTCGGGGACGGCACCACGTCGACGGCGGCCAACCCCACCAAGACGTACACCACGAACGGCACGTACTCCCCCACGTTGAGGGTCACCGACCCGAATGGGTTGACCGGCACGGCGAGCCTGGTCATCACCGTCGGCAACACGGCCCCGACGGTGACGCTCACGTCGCCCGCCGACGGGCAGTTGTTCAGCTTCGGTGACACCGTGTCGTACCAGATCAGCGTGAGCGACCCGCAGGACGGCACGATCGACTGTTCCAAGGTCAGCCTGACGTACGCGTTGGGCCACGACAGTCACGCCCACCAGATCACCTCGAAGAACGGGTGCAGCGGCTCGATCACCGTCCCGACCGACGGGGAGCACGACTCGGCCGCGAACATCTACGGGGTCTTCGACGCCGCCTACACCGACAACGGTGGGCTCACCACGCACAGCATCAAAACCCTGCAACCGAAGCACCGCCAGGGTGAGCACTTCGGCGCGCAGTCCGGCGTCCAGGCCACCGACCACACCAACGCCGAGGGTGGCCGCACGGCCGGGTTCATCGAGAACAACGACTGGATCTCGTACCAGCCGTACAACCTGACCAACGCGAACCGCATCACCGTGCGGGCGTCGTCGGCCGGTGCCGGCGGCACCATCGAGGTACGGGCCGGGTCGGCCACCGGCACGCTGCTGGGCACCGTCTCGGTGCCGGTGACCGGCAACTGGGAGACCTTCACCGAGGTGTCCGGCACGATCAGCAACCCACCCACCGCGTCAACGACGCTGTACCTGGTGTTCAAGGGCGGGTCCGGCTACCTGTTCGATGTCGACGCGTTCACCTTCACCACCGGCACCGGTGGCAGCACGCCGGTGAGCACGCTGCGGGCGCAGATCAACAGCCAGTACGTGTCGGCGGTCGGCAGCACCGCGCTGATCGCCAACAAGGCCAGCGTCGGCAGCACCGAGCAGTTCGACCGGGTGGACGCTGGCAACGGCGACATCGCGTTGCGGTCGCGCGCCAACGGGCTCTACGTCTCGGCCACGAACGCGGGCGCCGCAGCTTTGGTCGCCAACGCCACGGCGATCGGGTCGTGGGAGAGATTCCAGCTCATCACCAACACGGACGGGACGGTGAGTCTGCGGGCCACTGTCAACAACCAGATCGTGTGCGCCGAGAACGCCGGGGCCGGATCCCTGATCGCCAACCGTACGTCGGTCGGGGCCTGGGAGAAATTCATCCTGACCACCGGCTGACCGGGGGGTGAGTGCACGTGGGGCCCGGCCTGGTGACCGACCAGGTCGGGCCCTACGTCGTGAAGTAGGCGGCGCTCTGCGCGTCCGCCGGGTAGTAGGACTCCACAGCGATCTCCTCGATCGTGATGTCCGTCGGCGTGCCGAACGTGGTGATGGTCGAGAACAGCCGCAGCTCGCGCCCGTTGATCCGCAGGATCATCGGGATCACCACGTCGGCGTCGACCCGTTGACCCGTCGGCTCCTCCGGCAGCGGAGCCAGCAGTTCGTGGTAGAGCGCCGCCAGTTCCGCGTCGGGAGCGGCGGCGAGCTGACGCGAGATCCGGCTGCGGAACACCGCCCGCACGTCGGCCAGGTTGACCACCAGGCGGGCCAGCCCGCGCGGGTCCAGGCCCAGCCGGATCAGGTTCACCGGTGGCCGCAACAGGTCGGGGGCCACGTACGCGAAGAACGGGTCCACAGCACTGTTGGTCAGCACGATGTTCCACCGGCGGTCGAAGACCAGCGCCGGATACGGCTCGTGCGCCCGCAGCACCCGGCGGACCGCGTCGAGGGCACCGGACAGGGCGATGTCGTCGAGCGGACGCTGCGCGTACCGGGGTGCGAAGCCGGCGGCGAGCAGCAACTGGTTGCGATCACGCAGCGGCACGTGCAGCTGGTCGGCGAGCCGCAGGATCATGTCGGCGCTCGGCGTGGACTTGCCGGTCTCGACCAGACTGACGTGCCGGGCCGAGACATCCGCGGCGATCGCCAGGTCGAGTTGGCTGAGCCCCCGGCGCTTGCGCCACTGCCGTAGGAGTTCCCCGACCGCATACACGATCATGAGCCTACTCATCGTCGGTGCGGACGCCATGAAGTGCGATGTCATCGACAACCACCCGGGCCGGGGAAACACTTGCGCCCATGACCACCGAGAACAAGAGCATCGTCGCACGCGCGTTGGCAGGGCTGGTCGACACGGGCGACGTCGACACGCTCGCCTCGTTCCTGAGCGAGGACTTCATCCACCACCGGTCGGATTCGACGACCTCGACCAGGACGCAGTGGCTCGCCGCCGTCCGCGCCGCGCTGGGCCCGACCGCCGGCATGCGGGTCGACATCCTGCACCTGTTGGCCGACGGTGACCACGTCGTGGTGCACTCGCGACGCCGCCTACCCGACGCGGGGCCGGAGATCGTCGTGGTCGACGTCCTGCGGATCGCCGACGGGGCCATCGTGGAGGCGTGGGAGGTCATCGAACCGGCGGCCCACGCGACCGCCAACGGGACGTGGTGGAACCCGGCCGTCTAGATCGGGAAGTGGCCGCGACGCCAGTGCCAGTGGCCGCCGTCCCGCAGGTGGTCGATGATCGCGCGCTGGAGCACGGTGCGGCGCGGCAGCTCGTCCAGCGGCGTGGTCAGGGTGCGGAACCCGAACCGCAGCATCTCGATGTCGGCGTCCGGCCCCTCCGACTCCTGGTGGGGTTCCAGCTCGAACCGGCGCTGGAACCGCAGGATGTTGGAGTCCTCCGGAAGGTACTCCCGCAGCTGCGGGTCGAGCAGCCACGATCCGCAGGAGAACACCGTGTAGCGCTCGTCGGGAAAGTGCCGGGGGAAGAACGCGCGGGCCTCGTCCAGCGACGCCGTCACCGCCTGTGGGGTCAACGGCCCCGATTCGGGGACGTGCAGGCCGAGGGCGCCGTCGCCGCGCTGGTACTGCAGCCGGCCCAGCTCGTAGAGGCCACCGCGCGAGTGCAGCGTCAGCCAGCTCTGCATGACCGGCCAGCCGTCACCGCGCATCCGTCGGTCGACGGCGAGGTTGCGGCCCAGGTCGGCGAGGGTCACCCAGGACACGGCATCGGGGACGCCGTGGTCGCTGTGGTACCCCCGCACCACGTCGACCAGGGCCAGGTACGCGTACACGTAGAGGTGCCGCCAGGCGGGCCCCCGCTCGCGCGGCAGCTCCGGGCCGGGCGGCAGCCAGTCGTAGCCCCCGAGGTCGGCGCGGACCGCGGCGATCGAACGGTCGAGCAGCCAGCGCAGCTCCGCCGTCCACAGCGGTGAGCCCGGCTCCGGCCAGCCCGCCATGATCTCGGCGGCGTCGTCCGGCGGCACGGCGAGCCGGTCGAGGATCGCGGGCGCGTCCGCCTTCGGCGGCAACGGGGCGGACGGCCCGTCACCGGCGAGCCGGTGCACGCGGTCGACCTCCTCGACGGGCACGCCGAGCCGGGCAGCGATGTCGTCCAGATCCACGCCGACGAACCTACCGCCCGGCGGGCATCTCAGGAGTCCGCCGGCACTCCGGCGTCGAGCTGCCCGATCATCGGCGCGAGGAGGTCGTTGAGTTCCCGGGCCAGCACCACCACGGCCCGGCGTGCCGCCGCGGCGACGTCGTCGTCGTCCGGACCGTCGGGCGTCGGCGGCAGATCGTCGAGTGGGACCGGCGCCTCCACCTGCAGCAGCGCGCGCAGGTGCGGGCGGCGCGTCTGGTCCTGCTCGGTGGGTGTGGTGAACTGGCCGAACATCTGGGGCCAGTCCTGCCAACCACGGTCGCGCTGCCACTGCTTGGTCCAGGTCAGCTCGGCCGGCCAGCGGGAGGCCACCGTCACCGCACAGACCAGGCTGCCGTCCCAGGGGCTGCGGGCGCAGGTCGCCGAGATGATCCGCCGGTGCCAGCGGACGAAGCCCGGCGACAGCTCGGTGGCCAGCCGCCAGGCCGTCACCGCGAACGCCACCGGCGCGAAGTCGCCCCAGGTGTCGGCGAAGTCGTCGATCCGCCGCAGCACCTCGGCCTCGTACCGGCCGCGCCCCTCGACGCCGTGCTCGCGGTCGAACTGCTCGTCCAGCCAGAAAGCGCGCGGATCCGGCATCCTCAACCCCGTTTCGCCAGTGATGGTGTCCCGCACCCTCGAATCTAGGCGAATGTCGGGGTGTGGACGGCATCCTCGCCGGTTGTCGACCCCGCGCCGGAGCAGCCCGTCGGCTGCCGCCGCCGCAGCGGCAGACGCTTGACAAGGAGTGGGTTCCAGAGTGGACGATGCACCGTGCGCATTCTCGTGGTGGGTGGCAGCGGCCTGATCGGCGCTCACGTGGTGGACGTCCTGCGGGAGCGTGGCCACGCCGCGACAACTGTGGCGCGTACCGCCCAGTCGGGCGTCGACCATCTGCTCGATGTCGGGTCCGCCTCGATCGAGGACCTGCGGCAGGTGCTCGCCGGTCACGACGGTGTCGTGTACGCCACCCGCACCGACGAGCAACGGCCGCTGCCCAAGCCGATCTATCCGGAGTTCCGCCGCGACAACGTCGACCCGGTGGTACGCCTGTTCACCGCCGCCCGCCTGGAAGGTCTCACCCGGGGCGTGGTGATGGGCTCCTACTACACCTACTTCGACCGGCTCCACCCCCAGTGGCGCCTGGCCGAGCGGCACACGTACATCCGGTGTCGCCTGGAGCAGGCCCGGGAGGGGCGGGCCGCCGCCGGCGAGGGCCTGCCGGTCGCCGTCCTCGAACTGCCTTTCGTCTTCGGTCGGGCCGGCGACCGGCTGCCCAACTGGGCCGGTCCGCTGGACCGGTGGGCGCGCTCGCGTACCCCGCTGGTCGCCCCGGTCGGCGGCAGCGCCGCGGCCTCCGCGCGCAGCGTGGCCGAGGTCGCCGTCGACGCCCTGGAGCAGGCCAGCGGCGCCGACCTCCCGGTCGCCGACGAGAACCTCAGCTGGCACGACATGCTCGCGCGCATCGCCGCGGCGGTCGGCCGGCCCCGCCGGGTCGGCCGCCTGCCGGCCGGCGCGGCGCGGGCCGCCCTGCGACTCGGCGGTGCGGCGCAGGCCCTCGGCCGCAAGGAGTCCGGAGTGAACCCGACCTACCTGGGCGATCTCCTGCTCGCCAACCTGTTCATCGAGCCGACGAGTGGCCGCCCGCTGGACCCGGCGCTACGCGAGACCTTCCGGAGCGCCTGACCCTCCTTGGCGCCGATCACCCGGTGGTGGCGCCGCGAGGTCGACGAACTCGTGCACCAGCGGTGACCGGTTGTCCTCGGCCCAGGCCAGGCACACCTGGTTGGGGCCGAGGTCGGCGACGGGCACGTGAACGACGTCCGGTCTGGTGTAGAACGTCGCCGTCGACAGCGGCAGGATCACCGTCCCGACGTACGCGGCGACATGCTCCAGCTTCTCCTCGACGGAGTTCAGCGCGGGCCGAGGGCGAGGGTCGCTGTCGATGGGACGGTTCGGCAGGTCCCGCCACTCCGGCACCGCGTCCGGGTCCTGCAAGAGCCGTTCCCCGGCCAGCTCGGCGAGGTCGACCGACTCCTTGCCGGCCAGCCGGTGATCGGTGGGCAGGACGACGACGCGGGGTTCGCTGAACAGTGGCCGCAGGCGCAGGCCGCGCTGGTCGACCGGAAGCCGGACGTAACTGACGTCCGCGCGCCCGTCACGGACGATGTCGGCCTGGTCGTCGAAGGAGGTCCGGACGACGTTGACGGCCAGGTCGGGGTGTCGCTGGCCGATGGCGCGGGCGTCGGCGGTGACGAGCAGGCCGGGCATGAACGCGATGGTGAACGTCGGCCTGCCGTGGGCGGCCCGCTGCACCCGCCGCCGTAGGGCCTCCGCCGAGGCGAGCAGCGCACGGGCGTCGGTCAGCAGCTGCCGACCGGCCTCGGTCAGCACCGTGGAGCGGCGGTCCCGAACGAAGAGCTCGGCGCGCAGTTCGTGCTCGAACGCCCGGATCTGCCGTGACAGGACCGGCTGGGCGATGTGCAGCCGGGCGGCGGCCCGACCGAAGTGCAGCTCCTCCGCGACCGCCACGAAGTAGCGGAGCTTGCGCAGATCGACGTCCACAGCGCCCCCGTCCGGTTGCCGCTCCGGGCGGTTCCACGATACCCGACGGGTATGAGTGGAGTGATGCCCAACGGGCATCACAGGAGGTGAAAGAGGTCTTGGACGCGGACGTTCCCGGCGGAGCACGGTGGTAGCCGTCTCCATCACCCGACCCGGAAGGACACGATCATGACCCTCATCGACAAGCGCGTCGTCGTACTCGGCGGAACCTCGGGGATCGGCCTCGCCACCGCCGCCCGCGCCGCCCGCGAGGGCGCCCAGGTCGTGGTCGCCTCCAGCAACCAGCGCAGCGTGGACCGCGCCCTGACGACCCTGCCGACCACCACCCAGGGGTACGTCGCCAACCTCACCGATCCGGGTGCCGTGTCCCGGCTGTTCCGCGACCTCGGCTCGTTCGACCACCTCGTCTACACCGCCGGGGAACCCCTCGCGCTGATGGCCGTCGACGCCCTCGACCTCGACGCCGCCCGGACCGCCTTCGACCTGCGCTACTTCGGCTCCCTGTCGGCGGTCAACGCGGCACTGCCGCACCTGCGCCCCGGCGGGTCGATCACCCTCACCACCGGCACCGCCAACCACCGGCCCAACGCCGGCTGGTCGGTAGCGGCCAGCATCACCGGGGCGATCGACGCGCTGGTCCGCGCGCTCGCCGTCGAACTCGCCCCGATCCGGGTCAACGCCGTCTCCGCCGGCGTGATCCGCTCACCGCTGTGGGACTCCCTGCCCGAAGAAACCCGAGAGCAGATGTACGCGCAGCTCAGCGAGTCCCTTCCGCTCGGTCGGGTGGGTGAGCCCGAGGAGGTCGCCGAGGCGTTCGTCTACCTCCTGCGGGCGACCTACGCCACCGGGACCGTGGTGACGGTGGACGGCGGCACCCTGATCTCCTGAGCCCGCCGTCGGCGGTGGCGTGGCGTCGCCAAGGGCCGCACTACTTCACTGATGTAGTGGTCTGCGCCGCTCGCGAGGCCCCGACAACAGTGAAGTGGTGCGGGTGGGACCGACCGGCGGCGGCGTCAGCGGAGCTGTTCGGCCAGGCCGACGACGATGCCCTCGGGGCCGCGGACGTAGCAGAGCCGGAAGATGTCCTCGTACCGCTCCACCTCGCCGACCAGTTCGGCGCCGTGGCCGCGCAGCCGGGCGACCACGTCCTCGATGTCGTCGACGGCGAACATGATCCGCCGAATGCCCAGCGTGTTCGCCGGCGCGTCCCTCGGTGCCGTGATGATCGCCGCTGGTCGGTGGAACATCGCCAACTCGACCTTGCCGTGGCCGTCCGGGGTCCGCAGCATCGCCACCTCCTGCCGGACGTCGTCGATCCCGATGACCCGCTCCACCCACCGCCCCTCGACCGGCCCCCGCCCCTCCACCTCCATGCCGAGTTCGACGAAGAACGCGATGACCGCGTCAAGGTCCTCGACCACGATGAGGACGTTGTCCATCCGCTGGATCGCCATGCCGGATCTCCCTGCTCTGCTGCGATCACGATGACCGCATCCTCCCCGAGGACGGAGCCACCCGGCGGTCTTCGACATTCAGAGCAGACCGTCTGCCGCGTCGCGGCTGTCGCACCGCTGGTACGGGACCAGATCATGAATGCGGACGACACGCTCGCCGGGTGACGTGCGGTCACCGCATCTGGTGTGCCACAGCAACCGGGCTGTCGACCAGGGAGATACCGCAAGATCGGCAGTTGCGGCCGGCGTGCAGAATAGATCCATGCAGATATCCGACTGGATAGCCCTGGCAGGCACCGCGGGCGGCCTTCTGATGAGCCTGGCAGCAATTTTCGTAACTTATCATATTTATCACCTCCAAACCGAAGAGGCGAGGAGGAACGGACGTGATGTGGAAACCCCTGCGCTGCTCGCGCACATCCTGCGCCTGATCGAGATGATCCTGTCGATCATGCCCTCGGCGTGGAACGAATCGCGCAGAAAGCGAGGCCCGGACATCAGCGAACAACAGGGGACAGGACCCGTCCCGCCACGACATGTCCCGCCAGCGCCGCGACCACCGAAACGATCCGACGGGGACTCTCCACGTCAACGGTCAACCGCGCAACCCGAGAAAGACCGCGCGCACGCACCGGAACCAGCGGGCAGAGAACCTGGCAACCTGTCCTCAATGCCTTCAGCGTCGGAAGAGTCCCCACCGCCTCCCGGTGACACTCCTGACCCCACTGTCCCCGCAGGCGAGACACCGTCGACGCGCGGCAAACAATTACTGATGGGTCCGGAGATAAGATTTACACAGGTGCCGACGGAACGCCCGCCCTACCAAGAACTCTTAGAAGAAATAGATAGAATGATGCCGTCCGATGAGCACGGGGAGAGGCACGATCCACCGAACCGTGAGCGTGACACCCCCGATTACGGCATCCCAGGGCTCTAACATCCTGCCCCAGTTGCGAAACTGGGGGCTGCGGCGTGCTGTCTGCCCGGCTGCTGCGAGGGAGCGGCAAGTGCAGTGGACCGACATCGGTCGCCAGCTGCCCGACGTTGGAGATCGTGGCACGTTGACGTTCGACGTCGACCAGTACGCCGCAAACCTGTGGCCCTTGGCCGAGCTGCGGCCCTGCGGTGACTAGTCCCGGTCCCACTCCGTCGAGGCCGTGAGCACCAGCGGGATCGTGTCGACCAACTCTTGCGGTCCCTCGATTTGCCACGCACGTACGCAGCAGCCGCAGCCGCTCTCCGCGATTGAGGTCAACGACTCGCGATATCGCGCGATCCAGGCTTCGGCGTCGACCACCTCGCTGGGGATGTCGACGCGGGCCATCATGCTGAATCGAGACACAGCGACACCGTAGCGGGAACCAGGCCCCTGCGCGCTACCAGTGCCGACGCCATTCGAGGCCACCCCGATGCGCCACCGCCGGGGCGTCACCGCGCTGGACGTACAGCACATCATCCTCAACCCACCAGACGTCAGCGGCACGAAGAAGAACCGGACATGCCAACGTCAGGGCAAGGCGACAGCCGCCCGAGCTGCCAGGCAAGCCCTCCAGCCCGTCCACGAACACCGCCCGGCCAGCTGTGACGGGCTCAGTCTCCACGCCACCATCTTGCCGGTGCCCGTGTGGCCCGGCGACCCCTTGACCTTCAAGCGACAATCGCGGCGCGCCTACCTACTCCCTGTCGAGCCCTGACTCCGGGCATGGTCCAGATACCCATCAGCCCCCTACGGCTACCCTCGCACGGTGGAGCCAGGAGGTCAGGACACCGAGGCACCCCCGCCTCGCCCCACAGGCGTCCACCGCCGATGCCCGGAATGCCGTGGTGTCGCGCGGCTCCCGGGCATGGTGAAGACGACGGGCATGGGCAAGGGAATGGGAAGCGTTTTCGGGCCCTGTCCCACCTGTGATGGCGTTGGCTACCTGACTGATGACGACGATGCGGACTGACCATGGGCAGAAACGGGGCTGATCAGCCGCAGCGGCGACAGGCGCATCCGCTGTCTGGCGTCCCGAGCGTCAGCGTGAGCCCTTCCTCAGCCGCCATAACGGCACTGCCGAACTCCACCTGCGCGGCCGCCACCGCCACCTCCCGGTCGTTGCCCGGCCAGAAGTGGGTGAGCATCAGGCGGCGGGCGCCCGCCCGACGAGCCCACCGACCAGCCTCGGTGGAGGTCAACAGGTTTCGGGTGGGACGGCTCGTCTCGCCGTCGCGGTCCGTCGCCTCGACGATGAACAGGTCAGCGTCATGTCCCAGCTCGGCCAGCGCGGGAGTCGGCCCGGTGTCCCCGGAGTAGGCCAGGACAATCCCGTCGGCCGCGATCCGGACGCCGGCGTTGGGCACGAAGTGCGGGAGAGACAGCCCGGTCAGGTCGAACGGCCCGACCCGGTACCCGCCGGGTAACGGGTGCAGGTCGAAGACCGCCTGTAGATCGACATCGGGCTCCAAGCCGCTGAGCCGGTCGAGCACGCCGGGCGGGCAGAACAACGGCAGCCGTGGCCCCCCGGGTTGACCGTAGAACCGCATCCTGAACAGACCGTGCAGGTCGACGCAGTGATCCGGGTGCTCGTGGGTGACGACGACAGCGTCCAGCACGCCGTCCGGCCAGTGTCTGAGCAGCCGCGGCAGCGTGGCATAGCCCAGGTCCAGCACCAAGCGGTAGCCGTCCCAGTCCACGGCGAAACCGCTGCAGGCGCGGCCGGGTTCGGGGAAGCCACCGCAACTTCCGAGCACTGTGACCTGTCGCATCCCGGCAGCGTCGCACCTGAAGGGCCGGCGCCGCATGCCCGGGCGGGACTGTCCCTTCCGGCTGTGCGCTGTCGGTTCACGGGTATCGCGGTGCGTCCCGTTGGCGCTCGTAGTCGGTGACCGTCGGGACGACGGGCAGCACGAGCAGCAGGACCAGGTACGCCACGCCGAGCAGCCCACCGGTGACCAGGGTCAGCAGCAGCACGACGGTTCGTACCCAGTCGACACGGAACTCGCCGTACGCCGCGACGCCGAGACAGATGCCGCCGAACCACTTGCCCTCGTTGATCCGACACCAGAACCGGCCACGCGACCTCCCCTGGACGGACGGCGGCGCGGGGCGTGCCGGGCTCACCGGCCCCAGCTCGGCCAGGATCGCCGTCATCCGGGCACCGGTCACCGCGTCGTCGCCCGAGGCCGTGCGAGCGCTCAGCCGGTCGCCGATCGCTGATTCGAGGTCTCGGACGATCTCGTCAGCGTCCGGGTCGGTGCGCAGCGCGCGTCGCGCGTCGTCGAGGTACTGCCGCAGGGCGTCGCGCGCGCCGGGGGTGGCGGGGAAGGCCGCGACATACCCGGTGAGGCGGGTGGATACCGGCTCGTTCATGAATCATCGTCCAATCGTGTTGATCATGAGGGTCAGTTCGCCCCAGTAGTCGCGGAACGCGGTGAGCTGCCCCCTGCCGGCATCCGTGAGGGAGAAGTACTTCCGGGGTGGCCCGGACGGCGACTCACGCCACTCGTGGTGCACGAGCCCGTCTCGACGGAGTTTGCTCAGCAGCGGATACAGCGTGCCCTCCTGGGCGGGAAAACCTGCCTGCTGTAGAGCGGCGAGGATCTCGGCCGCGTACCGCTGCTGGGACTCGACGGCAGCCAGGACGAGTGGTTCGAGCAGGCCGCGCCGCAACGCAACGAGCTTCGGATCGGGCTGCATACCACTACCTTGTCATGGCAAGGTACCTATCACAATGCCAGAGCGCGCGGCGTGCACACCACCTGACCACCCCTGGCGATCGCCCTACGGCGCACGGCCAACCTCAAGGGCCGCCGTCAACTGATCCAGCCCCAGCGAACCCAGCCCCAGCGCGTAGCGATGGAATGCGCGCCGGTCGCCGGGGAAGGACGAGCGGCCTGCCAGCCACACGCGCTCACCCACCTTGTAAGCCAGCGCCTGCCCTGGCCGGCCCAGGTAACGCGCAAGCTCGGCGGACGCGTACGGCCCCTGATGACAGCGGTCCCGCAGCAGCTGCAGCGCAGCATCCGGCGTCCACACTGCTCCGTCACCAGACGGCACCGGCAGCCGCAGGTGCAGACCGATGTCGAGCACGACCCGTGCCGCCCGCAGGAGCTGCATGTACAGATAGCCCAGTCGAGCACCCGGCTGGTCGTAGAGCCCGAGCTCGTCCATGAACCGCTCGGCGTACAGGGCCCAGCCCTCCTGGCTGCCGGCAAGGCCGCCGAGCAGGTTCAACCGCTGCCCAAGGCCTCCCCGGCAGACCTCGGAGCCGAGGTGGAGGTGGTGCCCGGGAACGCCCTCGTGATAGGCGGTGCTGTACGCGTACCAGGTGGGGAAACTCGTCGCGTCCTCGAGGACGGACCACCAGACCCGGCCCGGCCGCGCCACGTCCCGCGACGGCCCGATGTAGGCAATACCGGACGACGTGGTCAACCGCGACTCGATGCGCCGCAGCGGGGCGGGAATGTCAAAATGTACGCCGTCCAGTCGCTCGGTGGTGGCCTCCAACAGCTCCTGCAACCACCCGCCGAATGCCTCCCTGCTGTGCAGCGTGCCAGGCGCGTCGGGGCTGGCGAGCCAGGCGAGCACCTCGGGCACGCTCCCGCCCAGGGCCTTCGCTTCCGCGATCAGTTCTGCCTCTGTCGCTCGGAACTCGTCCCAGCCCCAGTCGTACAACTCGCGCAGATCAGGGCGGGCCGCGAGGAAGGTACGCACCCAGAGTGCGTACCGCTGCTGACCGAACGCCTCCTCCTCAACGGCCCGTGGTGCCAGGTCTGCGGTCAGCATCTCGGCCAGTCTCTGGTACGCCGCTCGCGCGCCCGTCGCTGCGGCCTGCAACGACGCCCGCTGACGCCCATCGCCGTAGCGATCCACCAAGGCGACATCGTCGTCGATCCAGGTGCGACAGCGCTGCGTGACCAGCTCCACCTGACGCCGGGCCGGCACATTGCCGCGCTCCGCGGAAAGCAGGAGGCTGCGGGCGTACCCGTCCAGGGCCGTGGGGATCGCGGCCAGGCGTGCGCAGACACGAGCCCAACCCTCCTCGAAGGCCGCGCCCTCGGCGCCGTGGCCCGGAACCGCGGCCTCGACGGCCTGGCGGATGAGCTGGAGCGGACCGGTGGCCGCCGCGTGCAGTTCGCGCAGGTCCTCCCCGGCGTCATGCACGGCGATCCGCGCACTCAGCCGTTCGGCGAGGTGGGCGTGCAGCGCGGTCGCGGCCGGCAGTGCGTCACCCACGGTCTCGAGTTCGTGCAGGGCGCGGGCCGCGAGGTCGGCGCGGGCCTGGTGGCCCTCCGGGCTGTAGTCGGTAAGCCCGTCGACATCCTGCTCGCCGGCGTCGACGACCGCTGTGCACGGGTCGAGGCCGGCCATGTCGCGCAGGAGCCGACCCGCGAAGTCCTCGATCATGGGGCCGATGCTAGGGCCTTGCCTCAGCTGCCGTGGTGCGAGCAGCATCGATCGCGGCAAACGGACCAGCACATCTGACCGCGGCATGATCATGACTCAGCCGCCGTTCGGACGACCTCACATGCAGGTCAGGGCACTTGCACCGTTACTTGGCGTTGAAGTAGTTGGCCTCCGGGTGGTGGACGACGATCGCGTCGGTGGCCTGCTCCGGCATCAGCTGGAACTCCTCGGACAGCTCGACCCCGATCCGGTCCGCCCCGAGCAGGTCCATGATCTTCGCCCGGTCCTCCAGGTCCGGGCAGGCCGGGTAGCCGAACGCGTACCGGCAACCCCGGTAGTCGTTGTGCAGGATGCCGGCCAGGTCCGCCGGGTCGTCGTGCCCCAGCGGGCGGCCGTCGGGCAGGGTCATCTCGGCGCGGATGCGCTGGTGCCAGTATTCGGCGAGCGCCTCGGTGAGCTGCACGGAGAGCCCGTGCACCTCCAGGTAGTCGCGGTACTCGTTGCGGGCGAACAGCTTCGCCGCGTACTCACTGACCGGCTGGCCGACGGTGACCAGTTGCAACGCGACCACATCGAGCTGCTCGCCCCGGGGCTTGAAGAAGTCCGCCAGGCAGAGCCGCCGCTCCTGCCGCTGCCGGGGGAACGAGAACCGGGCGCGCTCCGCGTGCCCGTTCTCGTCGAGCACCACCAGGTCATTGCCTTCGGAGTACGCCGGGAAGTAGCCGTACACCACGGCTGCCTCAAGGACCTGGTCGGCGATCAACCGGTCCAGCCAGTACCGCAGGCGCGGGCGGCCCTCGGTCTCGACAAGCTCCTCGTAGGAGGGTCCGCTGCCGCCCCGGGCGCCGCGCAGGCCCCACTGCCCGGAGAAGGTGGCCCGCTCGTCGAGCAGTGCCGCGTAGTCGGCCATCGGCACGCCCTTGACCACCCGGGTGCCGAAGAACGGCGGGGTGGGCACCGCCACGTCGGCGGCGACGTCGGAGCGGACCGAGGAGTCGTGCAGCTCCGGCAGCGACGTGCTGACCACCGAGCGCTGCCGTTCCCGGCGCGCCCGCCGGGCCGCGAGGGCCGCCTCCCGCTCGGGGTCGATCACCGGCGCGCCGCCACGCTTGGCGGTCATCACCCTGTCCATCAGGGACAGACCCTCGAACGCGTCCCGCGCGTAGTGCACCTGCCCGGGGAACATCGCGCGCAGGTCGTCCTCCACGTACGCGCGGGTCAGCGCCGCCCCACCCAGCAGGACGGGCCACCGCTCGGCGACCCCGCGGGTGGCCATCTCGGCCAGGTTCTCCTTCATGATGACGGTGCTCTTCACCAGCAGCCCGGACATGCCGATCGCGTCGGCGCGGTGCTGCTCGGCGGCATCCAGGATGGCGCTGATCGGCTGCTTGATGCCGATGTTCACCACCTCGTAGCCGTTGTTGGACAGGATGATGTCGACCAGGTTCTTGCCGATGTCGTGCACGTCGCCGCGCACTGTGGCGAGCACGATGCGGCCCTTGCCGCCGTCCTCCGCGGTCTCCATGTGCGGTTCCAGGTAGGCCACCGCGGTCTTCATCACCTCGGCGGACTGGAGCACGAACGGCAGCTGCATCTGGCCGGAGCCGAACAGCTCACCGACCACCTTCATGCCGTCCAGCAGGATGTCGTTGATGATCGACAGCGGGGACCGGCCGCCGGCCATCGCGTCGTCCAGGTCGGCCTCCAGGCCGTTGCGCTCACCGTCGATGATCCGCCGCTTGAGCCGTTCGTCCAGCGGCAGCGCGGCCAACTCCTGGGCCCGGCTGGCCCGGGCGCTGGTCACGTCGACGCCCTCGAAGAGCTCCAGGAACCGCTGCACCGGGTCGTATCCCTCGCGACGCCGGTCGTAGACCAGGTCCAGGGCGACCTCGCGCTGCTCGTCGGGGATTTTCGACATCGGCAGGATCTTGCTGGCGTGCACGATCGCCGACGTCAGGCCGGCCTGCACGCACTCGTGCAGGAACACCGAGTTGAGCACCTGCCGGGCCGCCGGGTTGAGGCCGAAGGAGATGTTCGAGATGCCCAGGGTGAAGTTGACGCCCGGGTAGCGACGGGCGATCTCGCGGATCGCCTCGATCGTCTCGAGGCCGTCGCGGCGGGTCTCCTCCTGCCCGGTGGCGATCGGGAAGGTCAGCGCGTCGATCAGGATGTCGGAGCGGTCCATCCCCCACCGGCCGGTCAGGTCGTCGATCAACCGCGTCGCGACCCGGACCTTCCACTCCTGGGTACGGGCCTGGCCCTCCTCGTCGATGAGCAGCGCCACCACCGCGGCGCCGTGCTCGCGGACGATCGGCATCACCCGCGCGTACCGGGACTCGGGGCCGTCGCCGTCCTCGAAGTTCACCGAGTTGACGACGCACCGCCCGCCGAGCATCTCCAGCCCGGCCTCGACGACCGCCGGCTCGGTGGAGTCCAACATGATGGGCAGGGTCGACGCGGTGGCGAACCGGCCGGCCAGCTCCCGCATGTCCTGGGTGCCGTCGCGGCCGACGTAGTCCACGCAGAGGTCGAGCAGGTGCGAGCCGTCGCGCGCCTGGCTGCGGGCGATCTCCACACAGGCCCGCCAGTCACCGGCGAGCATCGCCTCCCGGAACGCCTTCGAGCCGTTGGCGTTGGTCCGCTCCCCCACCATCAGCACCGACGCGTCCTGGGCGAACGGCACCGGGTGGTACACCGAGGACACACCCGCCTCGTGTCGGGGCTCGCGGGCCGGGGCGGTCACGCCGTGCAGCCGCTCGGACAGCACCTGGATGTGCTCCGGGGTGGTGCCGCAGCAGCCGCCGACAAGCCCCACGCCGTACTCGGTGACGAACCGCTCCAGGGCCTCGGCCAGCTCCACGGGAGTCAGCGGGAAGTACGCCCCGTCGGCGGTCAACACCGGCAGGCCGGCGTTCGGCATCACCGACAGCGGGATGCGGGAGTGCTGCGACAGGTACCGCAGGTGCTCGCTCATCTCGGCCGGGCCGGTCGAGCAGTTGAGCCCGATCAGGTCCACGCCCAGCGGTTCGATCGCGGCCAGGGCCGCACCGATCTCGCTGCCGACCAGCATCGTGCCGGTGGTCTCCACGGCGACGTGACAGATGATCGGCACCGACTGGCCCAGCTCGGCCATCGCCCGCTTCGACCCGACCACCGCCGCCTTGACCTGGAGCAGGTCCTGGCAGGTCTCGATGATCAGCGCGTCCGCGCCGCCAGCGATCAGACCGGCGGCGTTCTCCTGGTAGGCGTCGCGCAGGGTCGAGTAGTCGGCGTGCCCGAGGGTGGGCAGCTTGGTGCCCGGCCCGATCGAGCCGAGCACGAACCGGGGCCGCTGCGGGGTGCTGGCCGCGTCGGCGGCCTCCCGGGCGATCCGCGCGCCCGCCTCGGACAACTCGCGGATGCGCTGCGGGATGTCGTACTCGGCGAGGTTGGCGAGGTTGGCGCCGAAGGTGTTGGTCTCCACGCAGTCCGCACCGGCGGCCAGGTAGGCGTCGTGCACCCCGCGCACCACGTCCGGGCGGGTGACGTTGAGGATCTCGTTGCACCCCTCGAGCCCGTCGAAGTCGTCGAGCGTGAGGTCCGCGGCCTGGAGCATCGTGCCCATCGCACCGTCGGCGATGAGAACCCGCTCAGCCAGCACATCCATCAATGAAGTCCGCACCCGTTCAGGTTAGTGCGATTCGGCCGGACTCCACGACCATCCTCGAGCGATCCCCTATTGTGTCACGGGGATCACCCTGTCTGGTTCGTTCGGGTATGACCTGCTGTCGGAGCGGCCGACCGGCGCGGCCGACGGGCCGTGCCCCCGCCCTGCACGTAGGCTGACGGACGTGAAGGACAACAGGGACGCCACCGTGCACCACGGCATGACGACCGGGCGCGGTCCCGGCGCCAGCCGCGACGAGCAGGGTGAGGTGACGGCGTGACCGAGTTCGACGGACTGCCGGTGCTGCGGTCCCCCGTGGCGATCGCCGCGTTCGAGGGCTGGAACGACGCCGCCGACGCGTCCACCGCCGCTGTCGAGCACCTGGAGCAGGTCTGGAACGCCCGGCAGATCGCCGAGTTGGATCCGGAGGACTTCTACGACTTCCAGGTCAGCCGGCCCACCATCACGATGGCCGACGGGGAGACCCGGCGGGTGGAGTGGCCGACGACCCGGTTCATGGTGGCCAGCCCGGAGGGCACCGACCGCGACGTGGTGCTGATCCGCGGCATCGAGCCGAGCATGCGCTGGCGGACGTTCTGCGAGCAGGTGCTGGAGATCTGCCACAGCCTGGAGGTGGAACGGGTGGTGCTGCTCGGCGCGTTGCTGGCCGACGTTCCATACACTCGGCCGTTGCCGATCAGCGGCAGCGCCTCGGACGCGCAGGCCGCCGAGCGCTACCAGCTCACCCCCACCCGGTACGACGGCCCGACCGGCATCGTCGGCGTGCTGCACGACGCGTGCACCCGCGCCGAGGTGGACGCCGTCTCGTTCTGGGTGCACGTGCCGCACTACGCCAACAACCCGCCCTGCCCGAAGGCCACCCTCGCCCTGCTGCACCGGGTCGAGGAGGTCGTCGACCTGCCGGTGCCGATGGCCGACCTGGCCGAGGAGTCCGCCGAGTGGGAGCAGCGGGTGCGCAGCGCCGCCGAGCAGGACGCCGAGTTGGGCGAGTACGTCCGCGAGCTGGAGGAACGGGTCGGCGACGAGGGCATCACCCCGTTGACCGGTGATGAGATCGCCCAGGAGTTCGAGAAGTACCTGCGCCGCCGGGGCGGTTCCGCCGGCCCCACCGCCGGTTCCTGGTAGCCGCCGCTCCTCTGCGGGCCTTCGGACCTTTGTGGTCCGGGGGCCCGTTTTGGCGTGTCCGGGGTGGCGCCGTCACACCCGCTAGGGCATCCTAGGAACCTAGATGTGATCAAGGAGGCGGGTGTGCAGATCAACCCCGGGGCCGCCGAGTTCCCGCACCGACAGATCGCCGCGCAGCTCAAGGCCCAGGTCCGCCGCGGCGACTGGGGGCCGGGCGAGCGGCTGCCGTCCATCCCGGCCATCGCCGAGATGTTCGGCGTCGCCAAGCAGACCGTGCAACGCGCCGTCGACCAGCTGCGGGTCGAGGGCATCCTGATCACCAAACCCGGCTCCGGTACGTACGTCCGGGGCACCCGCCGCCGACTCAACCGCCTCTCCCGGGGCCGCTACGGCGGCTTCCGCGGCTACCACACCGACCTGGCCGCCCGGTACCGGCAGCAGCTCGTCTCCGTCGGGCCCGCCCCCGCCCCCGCCGAGGTGGCCGACGCCTTCGGCGTGTCCGACGGCACCAGCCTGCTGTGCCGCCGGCACCTCGTACGCACCGACGACTCCCCCGTCGAGGTGGGCGCCTCCTGGTTCCTGCCCCGCGACACCGCGGGCACCTCCCTGGAGCGCACCGAGGCGTTCGGCCGGCCGCTCTACCAGGAGGCCGAGGAAGCCACCGGGCGGCGCTACGTCTCGGCCACCGACACGATCAGCGCCCGCCAGCCGAGCCGGGAGGAGGCCGAGATCCTCCAGATCCGACCCGACACCCCCGTGCTGCACCTGCTGCACGTCGCGTACGACGCGCACCGCAAGCCGATCGAGGTGTCCCAGGCGACCTGGCCCGGCCCGATGACCACGCTCACCGAGGAGTACAAGATCCCCGGCCCAAGCCCGGACCCAGAACCCGACCCCGGCCTAATCCTGGGCTGACGGTCCCCACGGACCACAACCCCGCGCGACCCCGCGCGACCCCGCGCGCCCCCGCGCGCACCCGCGCGCACCCCGGTCGATCATGAGGTTGACGGGTCCGGCAGAGATCGAAATGCCCGCCAACCTCATGATCAACGCGGTCGGGGTCAACTGTGCGGCGTCTTGTCGGGGTCGATCGGGTGTCTTGGGGTGATCGACTCGGCTTTCGGGAAGTCGGGGCATCGCACTGGTCGGGACGCCGCGACTTCCTGAAAACCGAGTCGATCATCCTCCCGCCGCGACATGGCGCACGGCACAGCGCGGCGCGGGTGTCCGCCGCCGGGGCCGATGGGCTAGAGGCGGATGCCCAGGAGAGCGTCCACCGTGTTCGCGAAGAGCGCGGGGGCCTCCGGGTCGTCCGTGGCGCCGGCCAGGGCCGCCTCGGCCCAGCGGTCGGCCACCGCCAGCGCGCCGGGGGTGTCGAGATCGTCGGCCAGTCGGGCGCGTACCTCGGCCAGCAGCTCAGCCCCGGACGGCCCGGCGGGCGCGGCGGCGGCCCGCCGCCAACGGTCCAGACGCTCGTACGCGGCGGCGAGCAGCTCGTCGGTCCAGGTCCGGTCGCTGCGGTAGTGCCCGGAGATCAGCGCCAGCCGGATCGCCATCGGGTCGACCTTGTCGGCGCGCAGCCGGGACACGAAGACCAGGTTGCCCCGGGACTTGGACATCTTCTCGCCGTCCAGGCCGATCATCCCGGCGTGTACGTAGTGCTCGGCGAACGGCGCCTGACCGGTGAGCCGCTCGGCGTGCGCGGCGGACGCCTCGTGGTGCGGGAAGAGCAGGTCGTTGCCGCCGCCCTGCACGTCGATCCGGTCGCCGAGCAGGTTGAGCGCGATCACCGCGCACTCGATGTGCCAGCCGGGGCGGCCCGGGCCCAGCTCGCCGCCCGGCCAGGACGGCTCGCCCTCGCGGGCTCCGCGCCACAGCAGCGGGTCCAGTGGGTCCCGCTTGCCGGCCCGGTCGGGGTCGCCGCCGCGCTCCGGGAAGATCTCCAGCATCTGCTCGCGGGTCAGGTTCGACTCGTAGCCGAAGCGGGGCGTGGCGGAGATGTCGAAGTAGACGTCGCCGGTGCCGTCGTCGAGCCGGTACGCGGCGCCGTCCTTGAGCAGCACCTCGACCTTCTCGACGATGTCCGGGATCGACTCGACGGCGCCCACGTAGTGCGCCGGCGGGATGATCCGCAGCGCCTCCATGTCCTCCCGGAACAGCGCCGTCTCGCGCATCGCCAGGACCACCCAGTCCTCGCCGTCGCGGGTGGCCCGCTCCAGCAGCGGATCGTCGATGTCGGTGACGTTCTGCACGTAGCGCACCGGGCGGCCGGAGTCGCGCCACATCCGCTGCACCAGGTCGAACGTGATCATGGTGGCGGCGTGGCCGAGGTGGGTGGCGTCGTACGGGGTGATGCCGCAGACGTACATGCTTCCCGCGTCGGCCGGCTCACTCGGGTGGACACCCTGCCGCGCCGAGTCGTACAACGCCAGCGGCTCGCCCCTGCCCGGCAGCCGTGGCACCTCGTGTCCCGCCCAAGACTCCATGGGATCAGCCTAGCCAGCCCGGCGACGACGCCGGAGCACCCCACGGGTGATCAAGATGACAGCGACTCACATGGGTGGCCAGGGCATCGCCGGCCAGTCCTCCGGTGGCAGCGGGAAGCTGCCGGTCTCGCGCAGCCGGTCGACCCGGGCGGCCACCCCGGCCACCTCGCTGATCGTCAGGTGGTCGGCCAGCTCCGCGCCGAGCGGCCCGGCGACCTGCCCGGCCAGCGCGTCGAGCATCTCCACGGCGTCCGGGGGCAACTGCTTGCCGGCCCAACCCCACAGCACCGTGCGCAGCTTGTCCTCCACGTGGAAGCTCACCCCGTGGTCCACGCCGTAGATCCGGTCGTCGGCGCCGACGAGCACGTGACCGCCCTTGCGGTCGGCGTTGTTCAGCACCGCGTCGAGCACCGCGAGCCGGGCCAGCCGTGGGTCGTCGGCGTGGGCCAGGGCGTACGCGGCGCCGTCGTCGTCCCGGGCCGCGGCGATCGGGATCCAGCGCGGCGGCAGTTCCCCGGCGGGCAGGAAACCGACGAGCGCTTCGGCGTCCTCCGGCTCGTCGATCCAGAGCTGGCAGGAGCCGGGGCCGAGCGGGCCGTCACGCAGCACGGTGGGCGGCACCAGGCCCCACCCGGTGGCCCGGGAGACCAGGTACGCCGACACTTCCCGACCGGCCAGGGTGCCGTCGGGAAAGTCCCAGAGGGGGCGCTCGCCACGGACCGGCTTGTAGACGCAGCGGGCGGTCATCCCGTCCAGGGTCAGGATGCCGCGCAGCGTCGTGTTCGACGCGTCGACCAGCCGACCCTCCAGGTCGAGGACGCCGTCACGCAGCAGCCGCAGCGCGGCGTCGCCGTCCTGGCGAGGCTGGAGGCCGGACGAGGTCACCGGTGGTAACCGTTGTGCCGCGGGCAGAGGTGCCCGGCGGGGTCCAACGGTTGGCCGCAGAGCGGGCACGGTGGCCGGCCCGCGTTGACCACTCGCCGGGCCCGCTCGATGAACTGGCGGGTCGCCTGCGGGGTGAGCCGGACCCGGAGGCGATCGAGGTCCTCGTCCGGCTCGTCGTCGTCCTCGTCGTCTTCGTCGTCGTCCTCGTCGCCGAGCTCGACCTCGGGCTCCACCTCGCCCGCCGCGATCGCCTCGATCACCACGGTCGCGGTGTCCACGTCGAAGGCCAGCCCGAGGGTCCCGACCCGGAACTCCTCGTCGACCGGAGTGTCCAGCGGCTCGTTGTCGCCGATCACCGGCGCCAGCTCGGGGAGGTCCACCCCGAAGCGACGCTGCGCCTCGGTGAGCAGCTCCTCCAGCTTCTCGGCGAGCAGGGACACCTGGACCTTCTCCAGCGCGACGCTGACCAGCCTGCCGCCGCCGCGGGCCTGCAGGAAGAACGTGCGCTCCCCCGGCGGCCCGACAGTCCCGGCGACGAACCGCTCCGGCGGTTCGAAGGCGTGCACCTGGTGGGTCATACCCACGACCCTATCCGGCCCGCCTGGGCACCGCGCACCCCACCGACGCGAATCGCCGCAGGGGCGGCGCGCCCGGCGTACCAGGGGCTGCACCCGGGCGTGGCGGGCGTTGACGCAGCGGCCGGGGGTGGGGTGGTGACCCGCCTCACCGCGACGCACCCGCCCCGCCGCCGACGGCCGCGTCCGAGTCGGCCACCCGGCTCGCGCGCCGACGCCGCTTGGCCGGGGGCGGCACCAGCGCCGTCAGGTCGCCGCCGGTGTCGTTGAGACGCACCAGAAACGGACGCAGCGGCGTGAACCGGATCGCCGTCACCGACGCCGGGTCGGCCACGATCCGCTGAAAGGCGTCCAGGTGTACGCCGAGCGCGTCCGCCACGATGGCCTTGATCACGTCGCCGTGGCTGCAGGCCAGCCAGACCGCCTCGGGCCCGTGTTCGGCGTTCACCCGGGCATCCCAGGAGCGCACCGCCGCCACGGCCCGCGCCGCCATCGCCGCCATCGCCTCCCCGCCCGGGAAGACGGCCGCGCTGGGGTGCTGCTGCACCACCGGCCAGAGCGGCTCCTTGGCGAGCTTCTTCAGCGGCTGACCCTCCCAACTGCCGTAGTCGCACTCGATCAGGCCGTCCTCGACGACCGGGGTGGCCTGCGGGAGCGCCAACTCCAGGGTCTGCCGGCAGCGGATCAGCGGGCTGGTCACCACGGCGGCCAGCGGCACCTGCCGCAGCCGCTCGCCGACCGCGCTGGCCTGGGCGCGCCCGGTGTCGTCCAACTCGACCGGCTGGCGGCCGGCCAGACCGCCGTCCGCGTTCGCTGTCGTCCGGCCGTGTCGCAGAAGCAGGAGGGTCGCCACGGGGACCACCCTATGACCTGCGCCCGACCGGGGTCGTCGCCCGCCGCCCCGGCCGGGTTCGCGTCGCCCAGGCCGACCCGCGCGAGAGCGCCGACCGGGCGTGAAACCGTCGATCCGCCGCGAAGCGGGCTGAGCCGCGTGACCGGTTCGGTACAGTGCGTTGTGCCTGGCGTGTTCGGGGCCGCTGTCGGAGGGTGTGCAACGCGATGGGCGACTCGGCATCCGCGCGGCCGTCGTTCACCGCGGACCCCCAGGACGTGTACCGGGAGTTCCGGCATCCGCTGCTGGTCCTCGCCCTCACCACCGGCACCGCCGGCTTCGTCGACGCCTTCGCCTTCCTGCACTACGGGGCCTTCGTCGCCAACCAGTCGGGCAACGCCGTCCTGCTGGGCATCGGCCTGGCCGGCAGACACGCCGCCTGGCCCGAGTCCGCGGCCTCGCTGGTCGCGTTCGCCGTCGGGACGGGCGTCGTCTCGCAGGTCCGAACGGCACCGGGCCGGTGGTCGCAGTCCTCGCGGGGGCTCGCCTGCGCCGTGCTCGCCATGGCCCTCTGGACGGCGCTCAACGTGCTGCTCGACTACGGCCGGCAGGGCGGGCCGGCGCGGGTCGGGCTGGCCGCCGCCGGCGGTCTCGCCATGGGCGCGCTGGCGACGCTGTTCGCCCGTACCGCCGGGATCACCACTGCCGTCACCTACCAGTCGGGCACGGTGGCCAAGCTCGGTGAACGCATCGGACGGTGGCTGGTCGGACCGGACACCGTCCGATCGCGGGCCCGGCAGGGCACCTTCCTGGGGCTGCTGGCGTTGACCTGCTACGCCGCCGGGGGCGGCCTCGGCACCGTGGCACAGCAACAGCCGCTCTGGGTGCCGGCCTGGGGAACGCTGGCCCTGGCCAGCCTGTCGCTGCTGCTGCGTACCGGCCGGTGACGGTGGTCGGTGTCGCGCCGGGGCGTACCTGTTCAGCGCACGTCCGTCGCGAGCTGAACGTCCTGCACGAAGCACTCGGAGCGGTCCGCGCCGTAGCGGACCAGCACGTCCAGCACCGCGGGCACCGCCGCGCGTTCCACCACCACCTCGACCCGGGCCCGGCCCACCAGGTCCTGGTCCTGCCAGAATCCTCGGGGCAGCGAACGGGCGGCCGGCTCGGCGGTGGAGACCGTGGCGTCGAAGAGCACGATGGCGGTGGCGCCGGCGCCGACCAGCGCGTCGCGTAGCTCCCGGGTGGTCGGCAGCAGGGTCGGGTTGACCGTCGCGGTCACCAGTCGGGCGTCCTGCGGCGGCCGGGCCGGTCGTTGCGCGTCGCGCCCGCGTTCGGGTTCGCGCCGACGCTGGGGCGCGCCGCTGCCGTTGAGACCCGCCACACCGCCCAGGTGGTACGCGTCGGCGTCCTGCTGGGCGTGGTCGAGGTTGTCCTGCACCTCGGCGCGGGCCCGCAGCCCGAGCGTGGCCTGCACGCCGGCGGCGATCGCCCAACTGAGCACGAAGGAGAAGACCACCACGGTGACCACGCCGACGACCTGGTGCCAGAGCAGGGATCCGCCGCCGCCGAAGAAGAGGCCGTCCTTGCCGAGCGGGTTGACACCGCTGTCGCCGAAGAAGCCGACCAGCAGCGAGCCGAGCATGCCGCCGACGAAGTGGACCGCGAGGACGTCCAACGCGTCGTCGAGCCGCAGCAGGTACTTCAGCCGCAGCGCGAAGTGGCAGACGAACCCGGCGATCGCGCCGATGGCGATGGCGGAGAGCGTGTTGACGTACCCGGCGGCGGGGGTGACGGTCGCGAGCCCCGCGACCGCCCCGGAGACGCCGCCGACGACGGTGCTGTGGCCGTCCTTCAGCCGCTCCGCCACCAGCCAGACGATCATTCCGGCGGCGGCCGCCAGGTGGGTGTTGATCAGCGCCTGGGCGGCCAGGCCGTTGGCCTGGAGTCCGTCTCCCCCGTTGAAACCGAACCACCCGAACCACAGGATGCCCGCCCCGAGGATGGTCAGCGGGATGGAGTTGGGTGGGGAGGCGGTGCGTGGCCAGCCACGACGGCGTCCGACGACCAGCAACGTGCCCAGCACGGCGGCGCCCGCCGAGGCGTGCACCACCATTCCACCGGCCCAGTCCTGGGTGCCGAACGCGGCCAACCAGCCGTCCGGGTGCCAGAGCCAGTGCGCGATCGGCGCGTAGACGACGATGGACCAGATCGCCAGGAACGCCACCCAGCCGGCGAACCTCAGCCGACCGGCCGTGGCGCCGGTGACGAGCGCGGGGGTGATCACCGCGAACATCATCTGGTAGGCGACGAAGGCCAGCGTCGGAATGGTCACCTGGCCGGCGACCACGTGCAGGTGGGGTGCGGGTGGGGTCTTGAGGTCGGTCAGTCCGAAGAGTTCGAGGTTGCCGAAGAGGCCGCTGCCCGCGTCGTCGCCGAAGGCGATGGTGTATCCCACCAGGACCCAGGTCAGGCTGACGACGCCCAGCGCGACCATGTTCTGCTGCAACATCGCGAGGACGTTGCGGGTGCGGACCATACCGCCGTAGAAGGCGGCCAGGCCGGGGGTCATGAACAACACCAGGCCGGTGCAGACGAGCACCCAGGCGGTGTCGCCCGAGTTCACCGCTTCCTGAGCGAGCATGGGGGCTCACCTCTCCTGTCGGGACGTCAGACGGTGTGTCGCACCGCGGTGACGACGGACTCCTTGACGCGTTCGTGGTTGGGCACCGGCGCGAAGTGCCGTTTGGGCAGCAGCAACAGCCAGGTGGTGATGTTGAACGGTCCGGTCAGCCCCGGGATGGCGAGTGGGGTGAGCACGCTCGCCAGGGCCAGCTGGACGAAGAGCGTCAGGGCGATGCCGAAGAGGGTGTAGAGGGTCACCAGCGCGCCGGGGCGGTGCAGCACCGCGCCCACGGCGATCGCCGTCAGCACCGCGTTGAAGCCGAACAGTCCCTTGTCCAGCGAGGCCGAGTCGGCGCCGAACCAGAGCGCCAGCAGGGTGGCCCCGACCGCGCCGATCACCGCGAACAGCGCCGACCAGCGGGAGTTGACCAGCAGCGCGACCAGGATGATCAGCCCGGTGACCCAGCTGTCGATCAGGAAGACCTGGGACACCCCGCGCAGGAAGGTCGGGATCAGGTCCCAGTCGAAACGGCCACCGGTCAACTGCCCCTCACCGGGGAACATCGGCTTGAGGTTGGTCAGCACCGTGAAGCGGTCGAACTGGTACGCGGCCAGCAGCAGCACCCACGTCGTCAGCACGAACGGCATGGTGAACGCGGTCAGGCCCCAGGTCTTGAAGATCGTGTTCAGGGCCAGCGTGACCACCGTCGTGCCGATCGCGCCGAGCACCAGGTAGAGCCACATCAGCGGCCGGTCGTCGAGGAACGTCGGCACGGCGATGCCGGTGAGGAACGGGCTGAAGCCGAACAGTCCCTTGCGCAGGGAGGGCTCGTCCACCCGCAGGGCGACCGCCGTGGCGGTGCCGACGAGCAGGCCGACGACCCCTCCCCCGAAAATCCGTGGCTGCCCGTTCTCGACCGCCCCCCAGGCGACCGCGACGAGGACCAGCAGCCCGGTGAGCGGGTTGTTCTGCAGCAGGACCTGCGCCGGCCCGCGCAGGCAGGCGTCGACGAACCCGACAAGCGGGTTGCCGTCACCGAGCCGGTCCCAACGGTGCGCCACTGCGGTCACGGAACGTCTCCTCGCCAGATCAACGCCAGCTGAACGCCGGCGGGAAGGTCCGGCCGGTCACCTCTTCCCGGGCGGCCACGCAGAAGGCGCGGACCGCGGCGCGGACCGGCTCGGTCTCCTGACCGAGCACCTTGAAGATGAGCCCGGCGTCGTTCGGCAGCCGGCCGACGGCGCTGGCCAGGGGGGTCTGCTCGTCCCAGACCGGCGTCGACGTCCGGTCGAAGACCCGGGCCGCCCGTTCGGGGCTGGTGAGCAGCACGACGTTGCCGAAGATGTGGAAGCGGTCCATCACCCCGACCCTCTCCACGCCGAACTGCCGGGGGGTCACCACGAACTTCTCCACGAACAACTGCCGGCCGTCGGGGCGTTCGGCCCGCAGGGAGCAGGAGAAGAGGTCGTACGCGAAGAGCTCACCGTCGCGGTAGTACTTGCGGCCGGGTTGCAGGATCTCGCCGTAGAGCAACGTGGCGCTCTCCGGCAGGCGCACCCGGCTGTCGGTGGCGAACCGGCTGGCCCGGTAGGGGATCGTCGGCTCCGGGAGGAACTCCAGGTAGGCGTCCTCGTCCAGGATGAACCGCTGGACCTGCGTCCCGTAGTTCGCGTCCATCTCCTGGATCTTGGTGGCGGCCTGGGTGGTGAGGTGCGCCTGGCTGCCGGCCGCCAGTGTGACGTCCATGTGCAGGCGGTCGCCCTGCAGGACGCCCCCGGAGGTGGTGAGGATCATGACGCAGGGCAGCTGCGGCATCTCCTCGTCCCAGTAGAGCGCGCGTTGCACCAGCAGCGGCGACTGCCGGTAGAGGTCGTGCAGGATCGTGCGGTCCCCGCGCCGCTCGAACCCGAGGCGCAGGATGCCGACCTTGCCGTTGGCGGCGGCGGGCAGCTGCGCCGGTTGGTCCTGGTACGGCGCCAGCTCACGGGCACTGTCCAGTGAGATCATGCGACCACTTCGGCGTCGAAGAGCGCGTTGCGGCGGACCAGCGAGACCAGCTCGTCGACGCCCTCGCCCGTCTTGCAGTTGGTGAAGACGACCGGCTTGCCGTTGCGCATCAGCTCCGCGTCGCGGGCCATGACGTCGAGGTCGGCGTCCACGTAGGGCGCCAGATCGGTCTTGTTGATCACGAGGATGTCGGACTTGGAGATCCCCGGGCCGTTCTTGCGCGGGATCTTGTCACCGGCGGCGACGTCGATGACGTAGATGAAGAAGTCCACCAGGGCGGGGCTGAAGGTCAGGGTGAGGTTGTCACCGCCGCTCTCGATCAGCACCACGTCGCTGTCCGGGAACTTGGACTCCATGTCCTCCACGGCGGCGAGGTTCATGCTCGGGTCCTCCCGCACGGCCGTGTGCGGGCAGGCCCCGGTTTCCACCCCGATGATCCGCTCCTCGACCAGGACCCCGGTCAGCGCCCGCCGGACGTGCTTCGCGTCCTCCGTGGTGACCACGTCGTTCGTGATCACCAGTATCCGCAGCCCGTTCTCCACGAGCCGTGGCACCACGGCCTCGATGATCGCGGTCTTGCCGCTGCCCACCGGGCCGCCCACTCCGATACGACTTGCCGACTTCATGCGGTGCCTGTCCTTCCTGGGTTCGTTTGCGCGGACTGCGGATTCAGCTCATGAACATCCGCACGTGCACGTGCTGGTGCGCGGCGGCCAGCACGTCGGCATGCGGTCCGAAGGTCTGCATGTCGTCGAGGTTCGCGGTGTGCACCTCGCGGTAGTCGTCGGCGACCCGCTCGTTGACCGCGAAGAGGATCGACTGCGCGTCGAGGTGGTCCACCGGCATCAGCCGGATCGCCGCGCTGAGCACCGTCGACGCCGCGCCGTACTGGTGGGCCGCGAACGCGTCCTGCTCGCCGACCCCGAGGTCGGCGAAGACCACGCCGAGCGCGACCGGGTAGGTGACCGGCACCCCGTTCGCCGACTCGTCGATCCGCTTCTTGAGCAGCGTCTCCCCGACGATCCGGGTGGCGGCCTCGGCCAGTTTGCGGCCCATCCGGACCGACATGGTGCGCATCTCTTCGTTGATCTTGCGCAGGTGCACGGCCTCGTCGGCCTGGCGGATCCGGTCGAGGTCGCCGGCCCGGGCCGCCCGGTGACCGGCGAGCAGCGCCACCCCGTCCCCCGTGGCGGCGAGCCGGGTGACCGTCCGGACGAAGTCCTGAAGGGTGCTCCGGTCGTGCACGACACCGTGCTGGACGGCCATCTCCAGCCCGTTGGAGAAGGAGAAGGCACCGACCGGGAAGACCGAGTCGCCGAACTGCAGGAGCTTCAGGGTCTCGGCCATGGTGCGCACCGCCCGGCCCCGCTCAGTTGAGGTCGGCGGGGAGGTGGGAGTGCGGCGTCGAGTCGGCGCCACCGAACAGCCGCCGCGACTCGTGCGGGGCGAGGTACGCGATGATCTCGGTGCCCGGAACGAACTCGTGCGTGATCCCGCTGAACGCGTGGGTCCGCATCACCGAGTCCATCACCTTGCGATCCACTGTCAGCGGGACGTACATCCGGGTGCCCTTGACCACCGCCGGCCAGTGCTGGTTGCCGATCGCGTGACCGAGTTCGACGGCCGAGCGGATCAGCAGCTCGGCGGACTCGCCGCGCAGCTGGTCGAGGTGGACCACCATCACCTCGCCCAGCTGGACGCGGGCCACCACGGCCGTGGCGGTCAGGTCGTCCCAGGCCAGGATGTCGCCGTCGCGCAGCCGGACCCCCCGGGCCAGCGCCACCGACAGCTCCGCGCCGGAGCTGGTCATCTTGCGGATCCGGCTCTTCTGGGCGTCCCACTGGTCCAGGACCAGGTCGTCGATGCGCGCTTCCTTCAGCCGGAGTGTCCAGTCCGGCTCGTTCATGTTGCCCAGCACCGATTCGACGAGCACGGGCGTCTCCTTTCCATGGGTGCGCCGGCGCCGCACACGGCGGCGCGGGCGTCCGGGGGGGGTCAGCTGAAGAAGTAGAGCTGGCTCAGAGGCAGGTTCCGGGCCGGCGGCACTGTCGCGTGCACGCCGTCCATCTTCACGGCGAAGGTCTCCGGGTCGACTTCGAGCGTGGGCAGCCGGTCGTTGCGGACCATGTCCCGCTTGGTGAGCCCCCGGGTCCGGTACACCGGCATGACCTGCCGTTGCAGGCCGAGTTCCTCGGCGATGCCGGCTTCGTGCGCGGCCCGGGACACAAAGGTCACGCAGGTCTTGCCGAGCTGGCTGCCGTACGCGGCGAAGGACGGCCGGTAGTACACGGGCTGCGGCGTCGGCAGGGAGGCGTTCGGGTCACCCATGATCGACCAGGCGATCATGCCGCCCTTGAGGACCAGCTTCGGCTTCGTGCCGAAGAACGCCGGCTCCCAGAGCACGAGGTCGGCCATCTTGCCCGGCGTGACCGAGCCCAGCACGTGCGAGATTCCCTGGGTGATCGCCGGGTTGATGGTCATCTTGGCGACGTACCGCAGCACCCGGAAGTTGTCGTTGGCGCTGGAGTCCTCGGCGAGCTTGCCGCGGGCGGTCTTCATCTGGCCGGCGAGCTGGATGGTCCGCAACCAGGTCTCACCCACGCGGCCCATGGCCTGCGAGTCGCTCTGCATCATCGAGATGACGCCCTCGTCGAGCAGGACGTCCTCGGCCGCGATGGTCTCGGTGCGGATCCGGCTCTCCACGAAGGCCACGTCCGAGGGAACCTGCGGGTTGAAGTTGTGGCAGACCATGATCATGTCGTACAGCTCGGACTGGCTGTTGATGCCGTAGGGCACCGTCGGCGTGGTCGAGCTCGGCAGCACGTTCATCTGACCGGCGACCTTGATGACGTCCGGCGCGTGCCCACCACCGGCACCCTCGGTGTGGAAGGTGTGGATCGTCCGGCCCTCGAACGCGGCGATGCTGTCCTCCAGGTAGCCGCTCTCGTTGAGGGTGTCGGTGTGGATGCTGACCTGCACGTCGAATTCGTCGGCGACGTCCAGGCAGGCCCGGATCACCGCCGGCGGCGCACCCCAGTCCTCATGGATCTTGAAGCTCGGCGCGCCGGCCATGATCTGCTCCACCAGGGGCGCGCGGCCGGTGCTGTTGCCCTTCGCCATCAGACCGATGTTGATCGGGATGGTCTCGAAGGCCCGCATCATCGCGTGGATGTTCCACGGGCCGGGAGTGATGGTGACACCGTTGGTGCTGTCGGTCGGGCCGGTCCCGCCGCCCCACAGGGTGGTCACCCCGTTGCTCAGGGCGGCGTACGCCTGCAGCGGCGTCACCAGGTGCACGTGCGTGTCGATGCCCCCGGCGGTCAGGATGAGGTGCTCACCGGAGATCGCCTCGGTGCCCGGACCGGTGATCAGCTCGGGGGTGACCCCGTCCATCACGTTCGGGTTGCCCGCCTTGCCGATGCCGGCGATCTTGCCGTCCTTGACGCCGACGTCGGCCTTCACCACGCCGAGGGTCGCGTCCAGGATGGTCACGTTCGTGATGACCAGGTCCAGGCCACCCTGGGCGTTGGTGTACTGGTTGTTGACGCCCATGCCGTCGCGCAGCGTCTTGCCACCGCCGTACATCACCTCGTCGCCGAGGACCCGGAGATCCTTCTCGATCTCGATGTACAGGTCGGTGTCGCCGAGCCTGATCTGATCGCCCGTCGTGGGGCCGTACATGCCGGAATACTCTTGCCGGGAAATCTGGCTCATCGAATCATCTCTCCTGCCCGAGGCACACAGCCCTGCGGGTTAGTCGATCTACTTCTTCTTGCCCTTGGGCTGGTCCTGCTCCTCGGGGCCGAACTTGAAGCCGCGGGTCTTGGCGTTGTGGATCGCCTCGGTCCGGTCCGGCCGGTAGCTGGGGGTCGACTCACTGCCGCTCCACCCCTGCACCAGGCCGTTGAAGCCGTACACGCGCTGCTGCCCGCCGAAGGGGATGAGCTGCACCGTCTTCTTGTCACCGGGCTCGAAGCGGATGGACGTCGTCGCCGGGATGTTCAGTCGCCGCCCGAACGCGGCCTCACGGTCGAAGGCGAGCATCCGGTTGGCCTCGAAGAAGTGGAAGTGCGAACCGATCTGGATCGGCCGGTCACCGGTGTTGTGGACGACGACCTCGGTGACCGGTCGGCCCGCGTTCAACTCCAGTGGCTGGTCGCTCAGCACGTAGCCGCCGATGGGTCGCACGTGCTTCGAGTTGGGGCCGGGATGTTGGTTGGCCATGTCCTGCTCCCTATCGGATCGGTGAGTGCACGGTGACCAGTCGCGAGCCGTCGGTGAAGACCGCCTCGACCTGGATCATGGGCACCATGTCCGCCACGCCCGGCATCACGTCCTCGGCGCTCAGCGTGCTGCGGGCCTCGTTCATGACCTCTTCGACGGTCTTGCCCTCGCGGGCGCCCTCAAGGGCGGCGGCGCAGATGACCGCGACGGCCTCGGGGTGGTTGAGCTTGATCCCCCTGGCCTTGCGGGCGTTGGCGACCATCGCCATCGAGAGGATCGTCAACTTGTCGAATTCCCGTGGTGTCAGATGCACTGTCCTGGTCCTTCTGCGACGGTCGGTCGGGGCCGCCATCCCGCCGAACGGTTCGCCTCCCGGGGAGCGCTGACGGTCACCCCGAATGAGCTGTTTGTCCAACAGGTCCCTTTTAGGCGGCTTCGGGTCGACCGTACGCCCTGCCCCTGCGTCACGGGTCAGAAGCCGCGAATCAGCGGGATCCGTCGCCGGCACGGTGCGGACGCCGAGCACGGGCGTCCGCCTGCCACATCCGCTGGATCTCTTCGAGGGTCCTGCCCCTGGTCTCCGGCAGGTACCGCCAGATGAACAGGAAGCCGAGCACACAGGTGCCGGCGAAGAGCGCGAACACGCCCGAGCGCCCCAGGGCGTCGAGCATGCTCAGGAAGAACTGGGTGATGAGGTACTCGGTGCCCCAGTGCGTGGCGGACGCGATCGCCACACATCGGCCCCGGATCCGGCCCGGGAAGATCTCGTTGATCACCGTCCAGGCGGTGGGGCCGATCGACATCGCGTAGAACGCCACGAACATGACCACGCCGACCAGCAGGAAGATGCCCGCGTCGGTGGGGTGGTGCCCGGTCGCTCCGGCCGCCTGCGCCCCCGGATCCATCTTCGCGAAGCTGACGCTGACCACCACGAGCGAGACCGCCATACCCAGCAGCCCGACCAGCAGCAGTGGACGGCGGCCCAGCCGGTCCAGGAAGGCGACGGCGACCAGCGTGAAGAGGGAGTCGACAGCGCCGATCGCCCAGGTGGTGGCGGTCAACTGCGCCTGCGGGGTGTGGAATCCGGCGGCGGAGAAGATCTCGTCGGCGTAGTAGATGATCCCGTTGATCCCGGTCAGCTGCTGGAACAGGGCCAGGCCCACGCCCAGCGCCAACGGACGCCGCCACTCGGGCGAGAGCACCTCGCGCCAACCCGCCTTGCCGGCCGCCAGGCTCTCCTGCACGGCGTGCAGCCGCTGGGGCACCTTCTCCGCTGGCACGGTCGCCCTCAGCGACGCCTCCGCCCGGCGTTTGTCCCCGCGCCCGACGTACCAGACGGCCGAGTCGGGGATCACCGTGGTGACCAGGGCGAGGGCCACCCCCAGCAGCACCGCGGCGGCGAGCAGGTAACGCCAGGAGTTGCCCGCCTCGAACAGTTCGTCGGCGAGGTACCCGATGAAGATCGCGAACGTGGTGGAGAACTGGTACAGCGCCAGGAGGCTGCCCCGGATGCGTTCCGGCGCCGCCTCCGCCGCGTACATCGGGCCGGCGACCGAGGCCACCCCGATGCCCAGACCCAGGATCAGCCGGGCGCCGAACATCACCCCGATCATCGGCGCGAACGCCTGCACGAGGGTGCCCACCCCGAACGCGGCGGCGGCGACCCACAGTGCTCCCCGGCGGCCGATCCGGTCCGCGAGGTGCCCACCGAGCAGCGCACCCACCAGCGCACCGGGGGTCACCCAGCTCGCCGCCACCTCGACGGCGAAGGTGTTCGCGTCGAAGGTCTGGCGGATGTCGCGCAGCGCCCCGCTGATGACGCCCTGGTCGTAGCCGAAGAACGCGCCGGAGAGCGCGACGATCGCGAGGACCGCGACGAGGTTGCGCCGTGGCGGCCGGTCCCGCCCGCGCTGCGCGCCGCTGGCGGTCACCCTCGCCCCTCTCCCGCGCGTCTGGGCCGGGACGTCATCCCCGACAGGGAAAGACTAGGTGCGTTCTACGACCATTCACCCCAAATGCAATGAAGTACGACAGCATCCGGTGGACGCCGCACACGCACCGGCCTCCGACCCCACTGCGGGGATCGGAGGCCGGTGCGGGCGCGGGCGGATCAGGTGGCGCTGATCGTGCCCGTCATCAGCAGCGCGAGAACCAGGGTGCCCAGCGCGACCCGGTACAGCACGAAGACGTACAGGGTGTGGTGGGCGACGTAACGCAGCAACCAGGCGATGGCCGCGTATCCGATGCCGAACGCGATGACGGTGGCCACGATCATCTGCGCGACCGACGGGGTGGACGTGCCCGGCGCGGACGGCTCGAAGACGTCACCGAGACTGAACACGCCGGACATCACCACCGCCGGGATGGCCAGCAGGAACGAGTACCGGGCCGCCGCCTCCCGGGTCAGGTTGAGCAGCAGACCGGCGGTCAACGTCCCGCCGGAACGGGACACCCCGGGGATCAACGCCATGGCCTGGGCGAAACCCATCACGACGCCGTCCTTCATCCGGAAGTTCTCCAACGTCCGGGTCTGCCGCCCCCAGTACTCGGCGAACGCCAGCACGAACGCGAACACGATCAGGGTGGTCGCCACCAACCACAGGTTGCGTCCAGCCGTCTTGATCTGATCCTTGAAGAGGAACCCGAACAGCCCGATCGGGATCGAGCCGACGATCACGTACCAGCCCATCCGGTAGTCGAGGCTGGAGCGCACCGACCTGTCCCGGATGCCCACCAGCCAGGTCCGGGTGATCCGCCAGATGTCCTTCGCGAAGTAGATCAGCACGGCCGCTTCGGTGCCGAGCTGGGTGACCGCTGTGAACGACGCGCCCGCGTCACGGTCGAAGAAGATCGCCGAGGTGATCCGCAGATGCCCCGACGAGCTGACCGGCAGGAACTCGGTCAGTCCCTGGACGATGCCCAGGACGATGGCTTCGACCCAGGTCACTCGCCGACTCCTGAGAGGTCCAGAGCCTCGGCGACGGTACGCAGGGTCTGCACACCGCTGTCCCGGTCGGCCACGAACAGGGTCACCGACAGCGTGGTGACGCCGGCGGCGGCGTACTCGCGCATCCGCTCGGCGACGCGCTCCTTCGGGCCGAGCAGCGAGGTGCGGTCGATGAACTCCATCGGCACCGCGGCGGCGGCGTCGCGCTGCCGCTTGGCCAGGTACAGGTCCTGCACCTCGCGGGCGGCGTCACCGTAGCCCATCCGGGTGGCGAGCTGGTTGTAGAAGTTCTGCTGGCGGCTGCCCATCCCGCCCACGTAGAGCGCGGCGTACCAGCGCACCAGCTCGGCGCAGGACGCCACGTCGTCACCGATCACCACGGGCACCGACGGCACCACGTCGAACCCGGCCAGCTCCTTGCCGACCTTGGCCCGCCCGGCGCGCACCGAGGCGAGCTGCTCCTCGGCGAACTCCGGGGCGTAGAACACGGCCAGCCAGCCGTCGGCGATCTCGCCGGCCAGCTCCAGGTTCTTCGGGCCGACCGCGGCCAGGTAGATCGGTATGTGCTCGCGGGGTGGGTGGAAGCCCAGCCGCAGCGCCTTACCGGGGCCGTCCGGCAGCGGCAGCGTGTAGTGCTCGCCGTCGTACGCCACCTCCTTGCGGGCGATGGCCAGCTTGACGATGTCGACGAACTCGCGGGTCCGGGCGAGCGGCTTGGCGAACCGCACACCGTGCCAGCCCTCCGACACCTGCGGGCCGGAGACGCCCAGGCCGAGCCGGAACCGGCCGCCGGAGAGCGCGTCGATGGTCGCGGCGGTCATCGCGGTGGCCGCCGGCGTACGGGCGGGGATCTGCATCACCGCGGCGCCGACGTCGATCCGTTCGGTCTGACCGGCCATCCACGCCAGCATGCTGGGCGAGTCGGAGCCGTACGCCTCCGCAGCCCACACCACCGAATAGCCCAGCCGGTCCGCCTCCTGGGCCAGCGCCAGGTGGTCGGCCGGTGTGCTCCACGCCGTCTGATATCCGAGACTGAGCCCGAGTCGCACTGGTCCTCCCCCATCCGTGGCACAGGTCGCACCAGGTTACGCAATGCCGATAACGGCCTCGATCACCGGCTCGACACCTTTGATCCCCCCTCCGTCGGGGCAGCCCGGGGCGGCGGAACCGGCAGAACCGGCAGAGATACGGGAGCGAGGATATCCGTGGCGGCAGGTTCGAAATAAGGTTCACCCATGCAACAGCGACCGCTCGGCCGAAGCGGGCTGGCGGTTTCGCGGCTCGCGCTCGGCACCATGACCTGGGGCCGGGACACCGACGCCGACGATGCGGCCGCCCAGCTGAAGAGTTACCTGGACGCCGGCGGCAACCTGATCGACACCGCCGACGTGTACGGCGACGGCGACGCCGAGTCGGTGATCGGCTCGCTGCTGGGCTCCCTCGTCCCCCGTGACGAGCTGCTGATCGCCACCAAGGCCGGGTTGCGCCCCGGCAGTGGCCGACGCCGTGACGGCTCCCGGGGGCACCTGCTGCGGACGTTGGACGCGTCGCTGCGCCGGCTCGGCACCGACCACGTCGACCTGTTCCAGGTGCACGGGTACGACCCGGACACCCCGCTGGAGGAGACCCTGGCCGCCCTGGACCACGCGGTGGCCAGCGGCAAGGTCCGCTACGTGGGGGTGTCGAACTTCTCCGGCTGGCAGACCGCGCGGGCCGCCGCCTGGCAGACCGCCTGGCCGGGGCGGGCGCCCGTGGTCGCGTCCCAGGTCGAATACTCGCTGCTGGAGCGGGGCGTGGAACGGGAGGTCCTGCCCGCGTGCGACGCGCTCGGCCTCGGCGTGCTGCCCTGGTCGCCGCTGGGCCGGGGGGTGCTCACCGGCAAGTACCGGCACGGCCGGCCGGCCGACTCCCGGGCCGCGTCGCCGCACTTCGAACCATTCGTCGCCACGTACCTGGAGCCGCGCTGCTCCAGCATCGTGGAGGCGGTGGCGACCGCGGCCGGTGGGCTGGGGGTGTCGCCGCTGGAGGTGGCGTTGGCGTGGATCCGGGACCGGCCCGGCGTGACAGCGCCGATCCTCGGCGCCCGGACGGTGGGGCAGCTGCTCGGCGCGCTCCAGGTGGAACGGATCACACTGCCCGAGGAGATCACCACAGCGCTGGACGACGTCTCCGCGGTGCCGGTCGGCTACCCCGAACGCGACGGCTGACCGGCGCCCGACGCGCCGGAGAATCCCGGCTTCGCCTGCCCCCGGGTCACTGCTGACCCGCCGGCCGGGTCACCGTTGATCAGCGCGCCGGGTCACGGCGTCGGGCGGTTGCCGGGGAGGTCCTGGATCGCGGTCAGGAAACGCGACTGGTCGTCGCGCAGCGCCGGCTGGGTGAGCCGGATCCACGAGCCGTCGTCGAAGAAGACGGTGGAGGCGAGCTGCACGAGGCCGCTCGCACCCCGCTCGGAGTCGACCCGGATCACCCGGTCGCGGCGCACACTCCACAGCACCCGCGGCTGACGCCGGTCGGGCCGGTCGGCGTCCGGGCGGGGGCCCATCCGCAGCAGGTGCAGGTGGGTGTCGGTCACCGCCAGCGGCGTGCCGCTGTAGCGCTCCAGGAACAGCAGCAGGCTGCCGGCGAGGGTGGCGAGGTCGCCGCTGAAGACATACCGGCGGCGGTAGGCGATCTCGGCGAGCTGCTCGGCCAGCGGACGGTACTGGCTCAGCCGGAACAACGCCCGGAACGCCTCCTGCTCCTCGGTGAGCGGGATCGGCTCCCGCTGCACGGGTTGCTGCGGCAGGTTCGGCTCCGGCGCTGCCGACTCCGACACACCGGCGGCGAGGGCGCCGGCGCTGCCGGGCAGCATCAGCACACCAGCGGCCAGCCGCACCGGCGTGAGCACCGCGTCGACCCAGACCACCGGGTTGACGATGTTGAGCAGCCCGAACAGCACCTTCGGGTCGAGCGCGTCGGCCAGCTCCGCGCCGACGTCGTCGGCGAGCTGCCGACCGGCCTGGTGGGTCTGCGACATGCGCACCGGCCCCAGCCCCACGTACCGCAGCTCCTGCCCGGTCAGCAGCGGCGCCACCAGGGCGCGCTCCGGCTCGTCGCTGGTGCGGAACTCGTCGCGCAGCTCGCGGGCCTTGTCCCGGGCGGCCCGCGCGCCGCCGAGGACCGCGTCGGTGAACCGACCCAGCCGCCCGCGCTCCCCTGACATCACCCGTCGCCTCCCTAGCGGCCCGCCGGCTGGTCTGCCGGCGGCTGCCCGAAGACATTCTGGTCGATCCAGTCCGCGCCGCTCTGCACCGCCTGGTCGATCTGGTCGCCGACCTGCTCGCTGCCGGGAACGGAGAGCCCGCTGGTCAACGCGACAGTTCCCCAGGTGACACCGTGGACGACCGAGTTCGGCACGTTCCACGGCAGGTTGGTCGCCCAGTCCCGGGCGATCACCCGGGCGCCGTCGGCGACCCCGTGCGCCCGCAACGCGGCGGCCCGGTCGAGGGCGCCCATGTCGAACGGGGAACCGGACTTGCCCAGCTTGTAGGTGCCCTTGGTGGGGTCGAGGAACTTGTGGTGCCACTTGTCGAGCTTGCCGGCGGCGCGGCGCTTGTCGGCGTACTTCTTGCCGGTGCGCAGCGCCTTCTGCATGTCGACCAGCTTGTCCAGGTGCGTCCGCAGCTTGCGCAGGTACAGCAGGACCCGCTGGAGCAGGCGGATGACCTTCTGCAGGTGCACCGCGAGCGGCCGGATGACCTTCAGCATCCGGGTGACCACGATCAGGCCCCTGGTGACGGCCACGCCCACCCCGGCCGCCCAGGACGCGCCCATGGTGACCGGCGCCATCAGCAACGCCGTCACCAGCGTCACCAGCATGAAGTTGACGAACTCCACGCAGAGGTCCACGAGCACGTCGTGCACGGTCTGCAGGCCGTCGGCGACACTGCGCAGGTACTCCGCGGTCGCGGCGAACTGCTCGGCGACGTCGAGGAGCTGCTGCTCCACATCGGCCAACCGCTGGCCGTACGCCACACCGGCGGGTGAGCGCCACCCGACCTGCGCGGACTCCCGGGTGCCGCGGTGGCCCTGCGCCAGGTCGCGCACCTGGGTGGCCAGCGCGTCCCACTCGGCGGCCTTCGCGCGCAACACGGCGGGCTCACCGTCGACCAGGTCGACGAGCTGGATCAGCGGCCACGCCAGGGTCCGGCAGACACTGTCGACGGCGTCCTGCACACCGGAGAGCGCGCTGTCGAGACCGTTCCACAGCTGAACGGCGCTGCCAGCCGGGCCGCTCATCCGGGCAGTCCCGCCTGGATGGCCTTGAACCCGGCGTCCAGGTCCCGTTCGTTGACCTCGTACGCCTCGACCGTGTCGGCCAGCGCCTTCGCGACCCGGCCGAACGCGGCGTTCGCGGCGGCGAACAGCTCCTTGCCGCCGGTGACCTGCTCGGTGTACTTGTCGCGGAGCATGTCGCTGGCGAACGGCAGATGACCGAACGCGTCCGACGGCACGTCGCCGGCCGAGACGATCTGCCCCTCCAGCGCGGCGAGCGAGCTGGCGACCTGCTTGGCGGCTGTCTCCAGTCGACGGACCGCCAGCACGTCCACATCGATATCCGGTGCCATGCCGTTCCTCCCCCCATGAGTCGAGCGCACCGACGATACGATCTCCCGGCCGCCGGGCACCACCCGGTCGCACGATCCACGGGGAGGAATCTCATGACGGACCCGACGTCGGCGTTCGACGCGCTCGCCGGGCGGATCGCCGACATCGAGCGCCGGTTCGCCGGCCTCCGCGACGATCTGGCCGACCTGTCCGGCACCGCCGCCGACGAGAGTGGACTGGTCTCGGCGACAGTCGACGCCACCGGCGCGCTGACCGGCCTCACCCTCGCGCCCGCCGCCCTGCGCGCCGGCACGGAGGGCGTGGCCGAACTGGTGCTGGAGGCGTACCGGCGGGCTCGCGAGGTCGCTTCCGCGCACGTCGACGAGCACACCGAGGGGTTGGACGTCGCGCTCGGCGCGGGGCTCGGCGACCTGTTCGGCACGCCGGGAGACTTCTCGGCGCTGGGCCGGCTGGAGGAGACGGTGGCCCGGCTCGGACGGCTGGACGACCGCCTGCCGGGTGCACCGGCGTGACGTCGCCGTCGCCGACCTGGCCGGAGATCGCCGCCCGGCTGCGGGACACCGTGGCCCGCTGCGACCGGGACACCGACCTGGAGCTCACCGCGGGTCCGCGCGGGATCCGGCTGCTGGTGCGCCGCCAGGTGGTACGGGTGGTCTGCCCCGGCCCCGACCACGCCCGCCTGGCCGCGCTCGGCTGGCACCGCCCGAGCGGGGACGAGGGCTGGTGGTACGAGGCGCCGCGCACCCCGGAGCAGCTGGAACGGCTCAGTGTCTTCGTGACCCGTACCGCCGCCGAGGTGCTGACCAACGAGCCCGGCGCGCTCTCCTGCCGGGCGGTGCCGCCGGCCGCCCGGCCAGGACCGGCCACGCGATCGACGCCCGACCGGCCCGCACCGGTCGGGTCCGCACCGGTCCCTGTGATCCATTCCGAGCCGACACCGGCCGGGACGGCACCCGCCGGGCCGACGCCAGCCGGGCCGACGCCAGCCGGGCCGACGCCAGCCGGGCCGACGCCAGCCGGGCCGACGCCAGCCGGGCCGACGCCAGCCGGGCCGACGCCAGCTGCGGCCACACCCGCTGGGGCGGCACCCGCCGAGGCGGCACCCGCCGGGGTGGCGGAGCCGGCGGTGGTGGCGGTGCTCGCGGCGGCGGCCGACCGGCGTGACCTGCCCGGCTATCTCGCCGTGCTGGCCGGCGCCACGGTGTGCGTCCCGCTGGCCGGGGACCCGACGCCGGATGCCGACTTCCCGTGGGCGGTCATCGGCGACGCGACCGGCGCGCCGCTGCTGCCGGTCTTCACCTCGCCCGGGGCGCTCGCCGCGTTCACCGGCGACGGGGTGCCGTTCATCGCGCTGCCGTGCGTCGAGTTGTTCGAGGACTGGCCGGACCCGTCCTGGGGGCTGGCGGTCGACCCGGGCAGCACCCGGGCGGTGGCCCTGGCCGCGCCAGCCCTCACCGCTCTCCTGAGCGCGAACCTCCCCACGAACTAACGCCCCGAGGCCCTCTTCGGCGATCTTGCGCTTGCTGTCGTGGCACAGCGGGCTTCTCGCCCATTCCGGCAATCGGAACCGCTCGATCGGCGGGAGAGGGGCACGGGGCGGCACGAACCGCCCCGGGGGCGTCGTTGGTCACTCGGGAGGGGGTGGCGAACGGCCGCTGGGCTGGGCAGCATGGATGGCATGGACTACGAGTACGCGCCGCTGCGGCTGCCGCCGAACGTCGACCGGTTGACCGCCGCGGCGCAGTTGGCGATCCAGGCGGAGTTCTCCGGATGGGAGTTGGCCCGGGTGCGGCTGTACCGCGACGGCACGCGCCAGGTGGTGCTGCGCCGTCGGCGGATCAACCAGCCGCAGCCGGGCCTGTCGTACTGACGACCGGGCGGTGCCGCCCAGGGCCGGGTTCGGCCCCGGGCGGCACCCTGCCTAGTGCTGGTGCCCGGCGTGGTCGTGGTCGTCGTCGAGCTCCAGGAACGGGTGCTCGTCGAGCCGACCGACCAGCCGGTCGTCGGCCGCCGGCTGGAACGGGCCGACAGCGTCGTCGTCGTCGAACGACTCCAGGTCGACCGGGGTGCCGACCTCGCTGACCATGACCACCCCGTCGAGCGGTTCCAACTCGGGGACGTCCAACGCGCCGAGCGAGCCGTCACCGCTCTGCAGCAGCTCCAGCACCGCCTCGCCGACGCCCTCCACCGGAGCCGGCTCGTCGTCCTCCGGGGTGCCCTCCCGACGGGCCGCCTCGGCCGCCCGCAGCAGCGCGGAGACGCTCGGCACCCGGTAGTCGCGACGCTGACGAACCGAGATCACCCGGGGGTGCGGGTCGCTGGCCTCGGCGCCCTCGCCGCCGCCGAAACGCTCGTCGGCCTCGTCCGGGTCGATCGAGTCGACATCCCACGGCGTCACCTCGCCGAAGGCGTCGAGCAGCCGCTCGTCGTACGCGAAGGAGGCGTTGTTCAACGCCACGTACGCCTGCCAGACGTCGTCGTCGTCGACGCGGCCCTGGGCGGCGCGTACGGCGGCCAGGTGGTGGCGGGCCGCTTCGATCACCCGCTCGAGAGCGGCGTCCAGCTCACCATGCTGGTCGGTCATGTGGGGCAGTCCCTTCACGATGGGGAGATTGCGCGCCGGCGGACAGGGCCGGACACGACTAGCAGGTGCGGAGGAACCGGTCGAGAACCCGCACGCCGAACTGTAGTCCGTCCACCGGAACGCGCTCGTCGATGCCGTGGAACAACGCCGAGAAGTTCAGGTCGGCGGGCAGCCGGAGCGGGGCGAACCCGAAGCAGCGGATGCCGAGCTGCGAGAACGCCTTGGCGTCGGTGCCCCCGGAGAGCATGTACGGAACCGGCCGCGCCCCCGGGTCCTCCGCCCGCAGGGCCGCCGACATGGCCTCGACCAGGTCACCGTCGAAGGTGGTCTCCAGCGCCGGTTGCCGCTGGACGTACTCGATCGCGATGTCCGGGCCGACCAGCTCGCGCAGCTGCCGCTCCAGCAGCTCGGACTGGCCGGGAAGGCTGCGGCAGTCGATGGTGGCGGTGGCCCGGCCGGGGATGACGTTGTCCTTGTAGCCGGCGCTCAACCGGGTCGGGTTGGCGGTGTTGCGGATGGTCGCGCCGATGATGTTGGCGATCGGGCCGAGCTTGGCGATGGCCGTCTCCGGGTCGTCCGGGTCCAACTCGATGCCGAGCAGGTCGGAGACCTCGGTCAGGAAGGCCCGCACGGTGTCGGTGACCACCACCGGGAAGCGGTGCCGGCCGATCCGGGCGACCGCCTCGGCGAGCGCGGTGACGGCGTTGTCGTCGTGCACCATCGAGCCGTGCCCGGGGCGGCCCTTGGCGTGCAGCCGCAGCCAGTCGATGCCCTTCTCGGCGGTCTCGATGAGATAGAGCCGCTGGTTGTCGTTGACCGAGTAGGAGAAGCCGCCGACCTCACCGATCGCCTCGGTGCAGCCGTCGAAGAGGTCGCGGTGGTTCTCCACCAGGAAGCGCGCGCCGTAGTCGCTGCCGGCCTCCTCGTCGGCGGTGTACGCGAGCACGATGTCGCGCGGGGGCCGTACGCCGGTGCGCTGCCAGTGGCGGACCACGGCGAGCACCATCGCGTCGAAGTCCTTCATGTCGATCGCGCCCCGGCCCCACAGGTAGCCGTCGCGCAGCTCGCCGGAGAACGGGCCCACCGACCACTCGTCGGCGTCGGCGGGCACCACGTCCAGGTGGCCGTGCACCAGCAGCGCGCCCCGGCTCGGGTCGGTGCCCGGGATGCGGGCCACCACGTTCGCCCGGCCCGGCGCGGACTCGTGCAGGACGGACTCCACGCCCACCTCGGCGAGCTTCTCCGCCACGTACTCGGCCGCGCGGCGCTCGCCGACGCTGGTGTCGTTGTCACCGGTGTTGGTGGTGTCGATGCGCAGCAGGTCGCGGCAGAGGTCCACGACCTCTGCGGTGGGGTCGGGTCGGGCGGAGGCGGCGTCGCTCGTCATCGCCTCTTCATACCAGCCCGAGCCGGTGGACAGGCCGGCGCGGGTGGACGCATCGACGGGTCGGTTTCGCCGTGGCCGCGTTCGGGTACCGCCGCCGACGACCGTACGTCCCTGCCGGAGCTTCCGCCCGCCAGTCGAGGAGGGCACCATGTCCGCTGTTCCCCTGCCGCCGCTGCCGCCCACGCCCGCACCCGAGGAGGGCTACCGGCCCGCCGGTAGCAGCATCGCCGACATCGTGGACCGGGAGCACCGGCAACTGCTGGCGCTGCTGGACCAGCTGGCCGGCCCGGACAGCACGCCACAGGAGGGGCTGGCGGTGCTCACCGCCGCACTGTCGCGGCACCTGTCCGCCGAGGAGCAGTACCTGTTGCCGGCGGTCCGGGCGGCGCTGCCGACGGCCACCGAGCGGGTGGACGCGGAGATCAACGCCGATGCGGCGCTGCTCGGCGCCCTGAAGGGGCTCACCGACGAGTCGCTGACGGAGGTCGCCGAACGGGTTCGCCGGCACGTCGACGGGGTGGGCGGGTTGATCACCGAGCTGCGCGCGGTGGCCACCGAGGAGGAGCTGATCCGGCTCGGCAACCGGCTGGAGATCGCCGAGGAGGCCGCGCCGACCCGACCGCACCCGGGCACGCCGGCCACCCCACCGTGGAACCGGATCGTGGAGCCGGCGGTCGGGGTGGTGGACAAGGTCCTCGACGCGGTGACCGGACGCCCGACGTACCTGGCGGACCTGCCGGAGGCACCGCGCGAGCAGTGATCGGCGACCACCGGCAATGCATTCATTATCACCGATCCGCTCGGGCTATTCCGCCAGCAGACCCCGTAGTCCTACCGTCACCCTATGAACCTGGAGCTGCGTCACCTGCGGGTGGTCTGCGCGATCGCGGAGACGGGAAGTGTGACGAAGGCGGCGTCGGCGCTCGGCCTGGCCCAGCCAGCGCTCACCGCCCAGCTTCAACGCATCGAGCGGACGCTGGGCGGCCCGCTGTTCGACCGGGACCGGCGTGGGGCCCGGCCCACCGCGCTCGGTGAGTTGGTGCTGGCCCGCGCCCGGGTGCTGCTGCCGGCGATGAAGGGGTTGCAGGACGAGGCCGCCCGGCTGGCCGGGGCGGGCGACGCGCCGCCGTGCTACCGCTTCGGCGGGGTGAACAGCCCGATCCTGGGCCGGCTGGTGCACCGGTTGGCCGCCGAGCAGCCGCCGGCCCAGATCACCACGTACGCGTCCTGGTCGGTCGACGAGTTGGCGCAGCTGGTGGCCGGCGGTCGACTGGACTTCGCGCTGGCCGGCGTGTGTGGCGACGCCAGCCCGTCGGCCGGGTTCGGGTTGAGCTGGCAGGAGGTGGCCGTCGACCCGGTGCTGGTGCTGCTGCCGGAGACCCATCCCCTCGCGGCGCAGGACGAGGTACGCCTGGCGGACCTGCGCCACGAGCAGTGGGTCGCCGCGCCGGGCGACGGCTGCTTCGCCGACTGCTTCGCCGCCGCCTGCGCCCGCGCCGGCTTCACCCCCCGCAAGGTGTACGAGACCGACATCCGCGGCTGCGTCGACCTGGTGGAGGCCGGCGTGGCGGTGGCCCTGTGCCAGGCGACATTCCGCCCGGTGAGCGGCCTGGTCACCCGACAACTCGCCGGGACGCCGCTGCGGTGGCGGCTGCTGCTCGGCTGGCATCCGGACTCCCCCGCCGCCCAGGGCGCGGAGCTGGTGCTGGAGACGGCGAAGGCGGCGTACGTCGACTCGTTGGCGCCGCATCCGGCGTACCTGGCCTGGCTGCCGCGCAACCCGGGGTTCGGCGTGCGGCAACCCACCGGGGTCCGACCGGGCTGAGCTGCCGGTATTCCCGGCCGCTGGCGGTGCGAACCGCCGTGGGCCGGGTATCTGGCGGACATGACCGACCTCTACCCGCCCGCCGACGACCGCGAACTGCTGCGCCAGGCGGCTGCCGCGCACACCGCCGCCACCCGTGCGGTGGAGGCGTTCCTGCGCCGCCTGCCGACGGTGCCCGACCCGGCCGACGTGACCGAGTACGCGAACCTGCTCACCCGGGAGGACCAGACCCGCGGTGACCGGGACGCCGCCGCCGACGCGGCGGGCCTGACCATCGGCAGCCTGGAGTCCGACAAGGGTCAGTAGCACCACCGCGGCGGTGCCGTCCCCGGCTCGGGACGGCACCGTCGTGGGTGAGCTTCGTTCAGCGTTCGACGAGCGGGTCGTGCCCCAGGTCGAGCAGGGAGTGCCGCCAGGTGTCGTCGGCGTTGCCGCGCGAGGGCTTGGCGTCCATCAGCTCGCGGATGCGCTCGACCGCCTCCCGCATCACCTCGATGTCCTCCGGGGTGAGGTCCACCTTGCGCTTGTTGAGCACCTTGAGGATCTCCCGGCCCGGTTGGGGCAGGTCGAGGTTCGGGTTCGGGCCGAACGAGTCCTCCCCCGAGCCCCGGGTCAGCAGCCAGGTCCGCAGCTGCTCCGACGGGACGTTGACCTCGGCGTGGAAGTCCTCCCAGAGCACTTCCACCTCGGGGTCGAGCCGCGCTTCGCGTACCATCAGGTCTCCTCTTCGGGTGGCGGCCCGGACGTCTCCGGGTCGTCCTGGTCGGTCTTCGGATGCAGGCCCTCCGCGGGCACCCGTGTCCGGCGGGGATTGGCGGTGGGCGGCGCCAGGATCGGGTCGGGATGCTCGTCGTCCTCGTCCCGGGGTTTCGCGGCCTCCGCGGGCTCGTGCGGGTCCTCGTGGTCGTCCCTTCGCGCCGGCCCGCTCATCGCGGGTGGGTGGTCGTGGCGGCGGTGTACCCCCGCTCGCCCGCTGTCACGTCGAAGGTGAGCGCGCCGTCGCGGACGTCCACGGTGACCTTCTGCCCGGGCGAGATCGCCGACTCCAGCAGCATCCGGGACAGGTGGTTGTCCACCTCCCGCTGGATCACCCGGCGCAGCGGGCGGGCGCCGAACTCCGGCTGGTAGCCGTGCTCGGCGAGCCAGTCGATGCCGGCGGTGGTGAACTCCACCTGGAGGTCCTGGGCGTGCATGCGGCGGCGGGTCTCCTCCAGCAGCAGCGCGGTGATGTCGCGCAGCTGCTCGGCCTCCAGCCGGCGGAAGATGATGACCTCGTCGATGCGGTTCAGGAACTCCGGGCGGAAGTTCTCCTGCAGCCGGCGCATGAGCCGCTCCCGCAGCTCGTTGCTCTCCTGCTCGCTGCCCACGTCCCCGGTGCCGAAGCCGACCGAGCGTTGGGCGCCGGTGATCAGCTCGGAGCCGAGGTTGCTCGTCATGATCAGTACGGTGTTCTTGAAGTTCACGGTGCGACCCTGGCTGTCGGTGAGCCGCCCGTCGTCGAGCACCTGGAGCAGGATGTTGAACACGTCCGGGTGGGCCTTCTCGATCTCGTCGAGCAGCACCACCGCGTACGGGCGGCGACGCACCGCCTCGGTGAGCTGGCCGGCCTCCTCGTAGCCGACGTATCCGGGCGGCGCGCCGACCAGCCGACTGACCGTGTGCCGTTCCTGGAACTCGCTCATGTCCACCCGGACCATCCGGTCCGCCTCGCCGAACAACGCCTCGGCCAGCGCCCGCGCCAACTCGGTCTTGCCGACACCGGTCGGGCCGAGGAACAGGAAACTGCCCATCGGCCGCTCCGGGTCGGCCAGCCCGGCCCGGGAGCGGCGGACGGCCTCGGCGACCGCGGTGACCGCGTCGTCCTGACCGACGACCTTCTGGTGCAGGTGACCCTCCAGGCGCAGCAGCCGGTCGCGTTCCTCCTCGGTGAGCTGGCTGACCGGGATGCCGGTGGCCCGGGAGACCACCTCGGCGATCTCCTGCGGGCCCACCTCGGGCACCTGCGAGGAGGACATCCCGTCCTCGCCGTTGGCCTGGCGGATCTGCTGTTCCAGCTCGGCGATCCGGTCACGCAGCGCGGAGGCCCGCTCGTACTGCTCGTCGGTGACCGCCTGTTCCTTGTCCCGGCGTACCTCGTCGAGCTCCTGTTCCAGCTCCCGCACGTCGGACGCGGGGGTACGGGTGCGCAACCGCACCCGGGCGCCGGCCTGGTCGATCAGGTCGATCGCCTTGTCCGGCAGGAACCGGTCGGTGACGTACCGGTCGGACAGCTCGGCGGCGGCGACCAGCGCCTCGTCGGTGAAGCGCACCTGGTGGTGGGCCTCGTACCGGTCGCGCAGCCCCCGCAGGATGGCGATGGTGTCGTCGACGCTGGGCTCGGGCACCAGCACCGGCTGGAAGCGTCGGGCCAGGGCGGCGTCCTTCTCGATGCTCTTGCGGTACTCGTCCAGCGTCGTCGCGCCGATCACCCGCAACTCACCGCGGGCGAGGGCGGGTTTGAGCATGTTGGACGCGTCCATCCCGCCCTCGCTGCCGGCGCCGCCGGCACCGACCAGGGTGTGGATCTCGTCCATGAAGATGATCAGCTCGTCCCGGTGCGCCCGGATCTCGTCGATCACCTTCTTCAGCCGCTCCTCGAAGTCGCCCCGGTAGCGGGTGCCGGCGACCAGGCCGGCCAGGTCGAGTTGGACGACCCGCTTGCCGAGCAGGGTCTGCGGTACGTCGCCGTCGCAGATCCGTTCGGCCAGCCCCTCGACGATGGCGGTCTTGCCGACGCCGGCCTCGCCGATCAGCACCGGGTTGTTCTTGGTACGCCGGGACAGGATCTCCACCGCCTGCTCGATCTCGTCGGCGCGCCCGATCACCGGGTCGATCTGGTCGTTGCGGGCCAGGTCGGTGAGGTCCTGCCCGTACTGGTCCAGGGTGGGGGTGCCGCGGTCCGGCTTCGGCCCGGCCATCGGCCCGCGCTCGGCGTTGGCGGCCTGCAACGACTCGGGTTGGATCCGGCCGGCGGCCAGCATCCGCCCGGCGGGTGACTCCGGGTTGAGCGGCAGCGCCATCAGGATGTGCTCCGGGCCGATGTAGTTGGCGCCCATCGCCCGGGACAGCTGGTGGGCGTCGAGCAGCGCCCGCTTGGCGGCCGGGGTCAACGACAGGTTGGGCGGCACCTCCCCGCGCGGCGCGCCGTCACCCTTTCCGCCGAGGGCGTTGAGCAGGGTGTCCGGGTCGGCCCCGGCCCGGCGTACCAGGTCGCGCAGCGGTTCGCGTTGCAGCGCCGCCCAGAGCAGGTGGTCGGTGTCCAGGTCGCTGCTGTGCCGTTGCGCGGCCCGCCGGGCGGCGTCGGCCAGCATCTCCCGGGCGTCGGCCGTCATCAGTCGGGTGATGTCGACCCGGTGCGGCGGTCGGCGCCCTCCCTCGCCCCGGCCGAAGTACCTGGCCAGGAATTCGTCCCACGGGTCGGAGCCGATGTCACCGGGTCCCATCATGTCTGTCCTCCGCGGTAGGGCTCGGCACGGTCGGCAGGGGCTACCCGGCGCGCGCCCCGACAAACGCCGCAGGTGACGGTGCACCGGCATTCCGGGAGTGGCGTCGGGCCACTGCCGCACGGTGGTGGCAGGCTGGCGGGATGGATGAGACCCCGCTGCTGATCGTGGATGGCGCCAACGTGGTCGGCTCCCGCCCGAACGGGTGGTGGCGTGACCGTGCCGGTGCCGCGGCCCGCTTGCGCGACTCGCTCGCCCCGGTGGCGACCGTCGGGTTACCGGCCCGGCTGCCCGCCCCGGTGGAGGTGGTCCTGGTGGTCGAGGGGGCCGCGCGGGACGTGCCGGGCACCGAGGGCGTACGGGTGGTCTCCGCGGCCGGCTCCGGCGACGACACGGTGGTCGAGCTGGTGGAGGCGGAGCCGCGGCGTCGTCGGCTGGTGGTCACCGCCGACCGGGAGTTGCGCGGGCGGGTGACGGCGCTGGGCGCGGAGGTGTACGGGCCGCGCTGGCTTCGCGAGAACCCGACCAGCAACTGAGAAATTCTCGCACTGGGACTCCCACAGATCGGACTCCCGGCACTTCCGAGGGCCTTCCGGACAGGCGGGCAGGAACACCGACAGGGCGGATGTTCTTTCCCGACCGCCGATAGGCTCTAATGGAGATCTCCCCGCCCCCAGGAGGTTTCGCCGTGGCGAGCGTCGCCGAGCTGAAGGCTGCCATCGATGTCGCCCTCCAACAGATCGGAGACGGACAGACAGCCGTGCAGGCGGCCGGCGAGAAACTGTCCGAGGCCCAGCAGACCCTGGCCGGGGCGCTGGAGGGCAGCGGGCACGAGACCGTCGAGGCGGCCCAGGCCTCGCTGACCCAGGCCAGCCAGGAGCTGGAGGAGTGTCTCGCCGCGACACTTGTCGCGGTGGAGCAGGCGCAGCTCTACGTCTCCACCCTGTAGGCCGTCATGTCCATCATCGAGGATGTCGGCGGGCAGGTCCGTGCCGCCACCGAGGAGTTCCCGCACGCCCTGCTCGGGCAGGCGCTGGAGAAGTTCGGCCTGGCCGCGGAGCGGCTGCGCTGGGTACGACAGGAGTCGGCCAACCCGATGGGGGTGCCCGAGCTGTCCGCCGCCACCGAGCACGCCGAGAGCGCCGGCTACGCGCTGCGGGTGGCGCAGGAGCAGCTGTCGGCCTACCTGACGGCGATCGGGCTCGGCGCGGACGGCGGCCCGGCCCCCCGCCCCGAGCAACGCGCTCCCCGACACGACACGCCACCGGCGGCCGGGCCCACCGCCGTGGCACCGGAGCCGGCCGAGCAGGTGCGCATGCGCCGCTGGTGGTCGGTGCGGGTGGCCGAGCTGACCGGCGGGCGCGAGGGCACCGACGACGAACCCGACGAGCGGGTGGGCGACTCCCAGGAGTTGCTGCGCCGGGTGGCGGGTGGGGTCCGCTCCGGCGACCGGGACCGGCTCCGCACGGAGCTGCGCCGGGCCTCCGCCGACGTGGGGCTGGGCATGGCGGCGCTGGCGCCACCGCTGCTGCGCGAGCTGGCCGGTGAGCTGCTCGGGCACCCGCCCCGCGCCAGCGACCTCGGTCGGCTGCGCGGCGAGTTGGACGGGCGCGTCCGTGACCTGCTGCCCGGGCTGCCGCCGCCGGTGCTGGAGACGCTGCTGACCCGGGTGTGCCGGATGCCGCCGCCGCGCTCCTCCGGCGAGCCGCCGCACGCCGCCGACTCCGCGGTGACCGCCGGGGTGGCGACCGGGCTGTTGCTCGCCCGCCTCGGGCGGGACCTGCCGGCCGGCGGCGCGAGAGAAGCCGGCGGCGCGAGAGAACCGGCGGGCGCGGGTCCGCGAGGCGACGCGGGGCAGCCGGCGCGCACCGGGCAACCGGCGGGCGCGCAGCGACCGGGTGGGACCGGACGGCCAGCGGTCGGGGTTCCCCGCCCCGGCGGTGCGGTGCAGCGGCCGGGCACGCCCGCCGCGCAGCGCTCCGGTGGCCTGCCGCCGCGCCCGGACGGGCTGTCGCCGCGCCCCGGCGGGCCACCCCCGCGCTCGGGCAGCCCGTGGCGGGACGCGCCGACGCGTCGGGGCTCTGATGGCTGACCGGCGCGGTCAGCTGGCCAGCCGGGTCCGGGACACCCTCGCCGAGGCGCTCGGCGCCACCCGTACCCGGCTGTCCGCCGCCCACGCCGAGCTGACCGCCGGCCGGGAACGACTGGCCCGGGTCCAGCGGGCGGCCGCCGCCGTACCGCAGCGGGTGGGCGCCCAACGCGACCGCCGCATCGCCGAGATCGACGCCCGCTACTCGGCCCGGATCGCGGAGCTGGCCCGGCGGGCCGCCGACGCGGCCCGGCAGGAGGCCCCCGGCTGCGCGGGGGCCGACTGGGCCGGGTGGGCGCCGACGCCCGCCCGCCGGGCCGAGCCGCCCGGCGCGCTGCGGGTCGGCACGGTCGGGATCGACGGCGTCGACCCGGTGCCCGCGCTGGTGCCGCTGCTCGACGCCGGGCACGTCCACCTCTCCGGAAACGACCGCGCCGGCTGCGACGCGGTGGTGGCCGCGTTGCTGCTGCGGGCCGTCGGTCGCGCCGACCCCGGGGCGGTACGACTGATCGGGTACGACCCGGACCAGCTCGGCGGTGGTCTGGCCGGGTTCGCCCCGTTGGGCACGGCGGGGCTGCTCACCTTCGTCGGCCCGGGCGGGTTGGGTCCGCTGCTGGACGACCTGGTGGAGCAGATCCGCCGGATCAACGAGACGGTCCTCGCCGGGGAGTACGCGTCGCTGCGCGAACTGGCGGCGGCGACCGGTCGACGACCCGAACCGTGGCGGGTGGCGGTGCTGCTCGGCGGGGAGGAGCTGAACCGGCACGAGCGCGGGCAACTGGACCGGGTGGTGCGTGCCGGCGCCGCCTGCGGCGTACACCTGGTGGTGCACGGTGCGCCGTTGCCGGAGGACCCGACGGTGACCCGGGTGGTGGCCGAAGCGTCCGGCGCGCGGATCGGCGGTTCGGCCGGGCTGCCGGTCCGGCTGGACCCACCGCCACCGGCGACGCTGGTCACCGAGACCTGCCGGGACGTGGCCGCCCGGGTGAACGCGGGCCCGCCGCCGACCCCCTTCACCGACCTGCTGCCCCCGCCCGAGCTGATGTGGCGGGAGGACTCCGCCGACGGGTTGACCGCGCCGATCGGTGAGGGCCCGCACGGCCGGCCGGTGCGGGTGACGCTGGGCGACTATCCACCGCACGCGCTGATCGGTGGGCCGTCCGGCACCGGCAAGACCAACCTGATCTTCGCCTGGATCGGCGCCCTGGCGGCCCGCTACTCCCCCGCCGAGCTGGAGTTCTACCTGCTGGATTTCAAGGAGGGGGTTTCCTTCGCGCGGTTCGCGCAGGGCCGGCGCGACCCGAGCTGGTTGCCGCACATGCGCCTGGTCGGCATCAACGTCAACACCGACCGGGAGTTCGGGCTGGCGCTGCTGCGCTTCCTCGCCGAGGAGTTGCGCCGACGCGCCGACGCGGCCAAGAAGCACGAGGTGACCAAGCTGGCCGAGCTGCGCGCGGTCGACCCGACCGGGCACTGGCCCCGCATCGTCGCGGTGGTGGACGAGTTCCAGATGCTGCTGGCCGGCCGGGACGTGGTCGCCCGGGAGGCGGCCGACCTGCTGGAGGACCTGGCCCGGCGCGGCCGGTCCCAGGGCATCCACCTGGTCCTCGCCTCGCAGGACGTACGGGGCATCGAGGCGCTGTGGGGCCGTCCCGCGCTGGTCGCCCAGTTCACCCTGCGCATCGCCCTGCCCAAGGCGTTGCGCATCCTCGCCGAGCGCAACGACGCCGCGCAGTCCCTGCCGCGTTGGCACGCGGTGGTCAACGCGGAGTCGGGCATGGTGGAGGGCAACGAGGTCGCCCGCATCCCGTCCGCCAGCGACTGGGAGACCTGGAGCGGGTTGCAGCACCGGCTGTGGCGGATGCGCGCCCCCGACGCGGCGCCCGCCCGGCTCTTCGACGGCGACGCGATCCCCCGGCTGGGCGACGCCCCGGACTTCCGGGCGCTGGCCGCGCCGCCGGACGGGAGCGCGCCGCGTAACCCGGTGGCGCTGCTCGGCGAGATCATCGACGTGCAGTCCCGCTCGGCGGCGCTGCGGCTGCCGCGCGCCCCGGGCCGCAACCTCGCGGTGCTCGGCACCCGGGTCGACGAGGCGTGCGCGGTGCTGGACGCGGCGGCCCGGTCGCTGGCCCGCCAGCACCCGCCGGGCACCGCCCGGTTCTCCATCGCCTGCCTCGACGCGGACGCCGACCCGGTCGCCCGCGCCCTCTACGACGACCTGGCCGACGACGCCGCCTGGTACGACGAGGAGACCGTCGGCGAGCTGATGGCCGAGACGGCCGACGGGCTCAGCGGCGGCCCGGGGAGCCCGCACTACCTGCTGTTGTTCGCAGTCGACGCGGCAGCGGGCGCGCTGGCAGTCCGGGCGGGTCGGCGGACCGGTCTGGAGCAGCTGCGCCGGATCCTGCACGACGGGCCGGAGCGGCGCACGCACGTGCTGGCCTGGTGGCGGGGTGTCGCCCGGATGCGCGCCGACCTGGGTGGGCCGGCCGCCCGCACGGACCAGATCGGCGCGTGGGTGGCCCTGGACGCGCACGGCGGGGAGCTGGGTTCCTCGCTTTACCCGGGCACCGGCGGCCCGGACTGGTATCCCCGCCCGTGGCGGGGCCTCTTCTTCGACCGGGCGGTCCACCGCACCGGACAGGTGATCATCCCGTATGGACCGACACGATGAACGAACCGGTGACCAGCGAGACGTACGCGGCGCAGCTGCGGCGGCTGGCCGACCTCACCGCGCGGGTGCGCGAACAGCGCGCCGAGGCGCACACCTGGCACGAGCGGCAGTGCGCCGCCGCCGAGCGGGCCGTCGCCGACGCGGCCGAGCAGCTCCGCAGCGCCGAGGAGGAGCTGGTCGCCGCCCGTGAGCTGCAGGAACGGGTCGACGCCGAGGTGGCCCACCTGTGGCAGCTGGTGCGTTCGCGCCTCGGCGCCCGTCGCCTGGGCGGCCCGCCCGCCCCGGCCAACGGCGTCGGGGCCACCGACCCGGTGCTGCTGCTCGCCAAGGCCCGCGACCTGCTGGACCGGGCCGGTCAGCCGGGCGAGCTGCCGGGCTCGGTCAACCCGCTGCTGGCGCTCTGCGGGGTGGCCGGCGGGGTGCTGGCGTACGCGCTGGGTGCCGGTGCCCGCGCGCTCGGTGTCGGCTACGGCGGCGACCTGGCGGTCGGTCTGCCGGTGCTGGCGCTGGTGGTGACGCTGCTCGGCCCGCTGGTGGGTCTGGTGCCGGCGCGGGTGCTGGCCGACCGCCGGCACGCGGTGCTCGGTCCCCGGCCGATCACCGTGGTCTTCGGTGCCGGTCTGCTGACCACCGTGCTGCTGCTGGTCCTCGGCCGCTGACCCCGCGTGCGGCGGTCCCGCCGGCGCGGGGCCTCCCGCCGTGCGCGCCCCGTCGTGATCGACTCGGCTTCCTGGAAACCGCGCTGTCCCTGCCTCCCGGACACCGCGACTTCCTGAAAAGCGAGTCGATCACGGCCGGGACCGCTCGATCACGGCCGGGACCGCTCGATCAGCCGGTCAGAGCCGGGACGAGCACCGCCTCGCGGAGCAGCCGTCGGGCCAGGGTGACCCGGTCGGCGTCGTCGGGTAGACCCGGCAGGTCACCGACCCGGGTGACGGTGCCGGTGAGCAGGGCGCGGGCGGCCGGCTCGCAGCTCGCCGGCAGGGTGATGGTGCGAACCAAAAGCCGCACCGCCACCGTCTCCGGATCGTGCGGCACCAGCTGCCAGCGCAGGCCCGGCCGCAGTGTGAGCCGGGAGTCGGCGTCCAGGGTGGCCAGCGCGTCGGCCTGGGCGAGCGGCCGGATCGGCGCCGGGCGGGCGGCCGGCCAGGCGCGCTGGCGCAGCCGCGCGGCGACCGCGCCCGGGTCGGCGCGCAGCAGCCAGTCCCGCAACGCCTCCACGGTCTCGGTCAGCTCCGGCTCGATGGCGTCCGGGTCGGCGACGTCGATGCCGAACGGCAGGCTGGCCCGCAGCCGCTGGTCCTCGGCGGCCAGCGCCAACAACTCCTCGACCAGGGCGTAGCGGGTGAACGCGCGGATGCCCACGGTCAGGTGCAGCGAGCTGGCGTCCTGCGCCTGCGCGCTGTGCAGCCACCCCCGGGGCAGGTAGAGGGCGTCACCGGGGGCGAGCACCACGTCCAGCGCGGCCGGGCCCTGTGCGGTGGCGGCAACCTCGTCGGCGCGGCCACCCCACTGCTGCTTCTCCAGCGGGTCGGGCAGCACCGGCGGGTGGATGCGCCAGTGCTTGCGGCCGTCGACCTGGAGCACGAACACGTCGTGGGTGTCGTAGTGGGTGGCGAAGCCCTGACTGCCGGCCGGGGTCAGGTAGGCGTTGATCTGCAACGGCTGGTTGAGCGCGAGGCCCAGATCGCGGGCGAAGTCGACGAGCGGTGGCCAGATCCGGTGCAGACCCTGCAACACCAGGGTGGCCCCGGAGGCGTACTGCTCCAGGACCCGCTCGTCGAGGACCTGGTCGCCGATCTCGGCGCCCGCACCGCCGCCGCCGGTCCAGCGCGACGCCGCGACCAACTGGCCGTCCTTGGCCACGCGCAGGAACGGGGTACGCAGACCGCGCCGACTCAGCAGTTCGTCGGCGTCGGCGGGGCTGAGCAGGTCGGTGAAGCCGGACGGGTCGGGCAGGTCGGCGGCGCGCGAGAGCAGCGGGGTGTGCCCCCAGTGCGCGGCGGCGAACTTGGCCGGTTCGACCGAGACGCAGCGGGCCAACGCGGCGGTGGCCTCGGCGGACGGAACCGCCGGGCGGCCGTGGTGGCCGCCCGGCGGGTCGAGGTACGTCATGGCGTGCCGCTACCGGGCGCTGCCGTCAGCGCCACCGTCCTGCTGGCCCGGGGTGGCACCGCCGTCGGCGGGACCCTCCGCGCTGCCGTCAGCGCCACCGTCGTGCTGACCCGGGGTGGCACCACCGTCAGCGGGACCCTCCGCGCTGCCGTCAGCGCCACCGTCGTGCTGACCCGGGGTGGCACCACCGTCAGCGGGACCCTCCGCGCCACCGTCAGCACCACCGTCGTGCTGACCGGGGGTCGCGCCACCATCGGCCGGGCCCTCCACGCCGCCGCCGCCAGTGGTCTGCATGTCGTCATCGTTGAGTGCCATCGGTACTCCCTCGGGTGTGCCGCCCCGCCGTGCGCCGGGGTCCGTCGTGCTGCGGGTGGTACCCCACGCGCGATCTTCTCTAACCCTCACCGTAGACGCCGAACCGGGGCGACACGGGCGGTTCGCGAGCGGCGGCGCAGAGTGCCAGGATGGGCTGGTGATCGTGGTGGGCACGTCCGGCTGGCAGTACCGGGACTGGCGCGGCCGTTTCTACCCGCGGGGTCTGCCCCAGCGGCTCTGGCTGGAGCACTTCGCGGCCGGGTTCGCCACTGTCGAGGTCAACAACGCCTTCTACCGGCTGCCCGAGCGGGACACCTTCGCCGCCTGGCGGGCGCGGACCCCGGCGGACTTCTGCGTGGCGGTGAAGATGAGCCGCTACCTCACCCACATCAAGCGACTGCGCGACCCGGCGGAACCGGTGGCCCGGTTCCTCGACCGGGCCACCGCGCTCGGTGACCGGCTCGGCCCGGTGCTGCTGCAGCTCCCACCGAACCTGCGGGCGGACGTCGAGGCGCTGGACGCGACGCTGCGACTGTTCCCGGCGCAGGTGCGGGTCGCTGTCGAGCCCCGGCACCCCTCCTGGTGGACCGACGCCACCCGGGCGGTGCTGGAACGGCGTCGGGCCGCGCTGGTGTGGGCGGACCGGCTCGGACGGCCGGTCGCCCCCCGCTGGCGCACCACCGACTTCGGCTACCTGCGGCTGCACGAGGGGCGGGCGCGGCCCTGGCCCCGCTATGGTCGCGCCGCGCTACGGTCCTGGGTGCGCCGGCTGACCGACGACTTCGGCCCGGACGAGCCGGCGTACGTCTATTTCAACGACGATCCGGGCGGCGCGGCGGTCGTGGACGCTGTCGCGTTCGCCGCGCTGGCCCGCCGGGCCGGGCACCCGGTGTCGCGGGTGCCCACCGCTGCCGAGGCGGCCGGCACCGACGACTGAGCCCGCCCGACGACGGTCGGGCGGGCCCACGCTGTCAGGCCGTCACGGCATCATCACCGCGAGATCCCTGGGCATGGTGTCCTTCACGTCCTGCCACTCACCCTGGGTGACGTGGCGGCGCAGCGTGTCCAGCACCACCTGCGTCACCCGCTCCGGGCCACCCTCCGCGTCGTACGGGAAGCCCTGCCGCACCTCGTAGAGGAAGTCGTCGCGGTTGAGCTTGATCGGCACGTCCGACGGCACCCAGCCGTCGAAGTAGATACCCCGGACCAGCACCGGCAACTGCTGGGCGAACTCCACGCTCTCGTTCACCGGCAGCCGGTCGCGCAGCAGGTGCAGCACCGTGCGCAGGGCCGCGTACGACTGGTTGCGTCGCTCCTTCGGCCAACCGTAGGCGTCCTCGATGTCCTTGAGAATGATGTTCGTCTTGTCCAGCGAGGACTCGAACGCCGAGATCATCGAGTCAGCCATTGGTCGACCCCCGTTCCGTGGTGTCCCACCGTCGGTCATCGGCGCGGCGCGGCGGCCCCGCCGGCCCACGGCGGGCCCGCACCGGGCTGCCCTGCGGTGCTCGCCGGGCGTTGTCGGCCGAGCCGACCACGTGCAGGACGGCACCACGCCGTCGATCCGTCACCAGTCGAACCGTCATCCCCGTCACCTCCGTGTCGTCTCCGGCGTCGACCGTCCGCGGACGGCCGTACCCACGCGTCCACCCTCGCCGCGCGGCGGGTGATGCGGCACCACCCGAATCGGGTGAGGTCAGTCCACGTCGAGGAGACCGGCGAGGGTCTTCGCGTTGGTCTGCGCATAGTCGCGGTAGCAATTGTTCATGAGAACGTGGGTCTGCCCGGCCTCGTCGGCCAGCTCGCGCAGCTTCGGCGCCCAGTCGGCCAACTCCCGCTTGGAGTAGTGGTAGCCGAACTTCTCGTGGATGTCCTTGCTGGTCCACTTGTCGCTGTGGCCGTGGAAACGCATCACCGCGAGGTCCGCGGTGGCGGCCAGCACCGGCGGCAGCGACGAACGATGGCCCTGCGGCATGTCCACGCACACGTACGGCAGGTGGTGCTCGCGCAGGAAGGCCAGGGTCTCGTCGGCGTTGTCACCGTCGAACCAGGAGGCGTGCCGGAACTCGTACACCGGGCGCAGGGGCGCGCAGCGCTTCGCCACCTCCAGCAGGTACTGCTTGTTGGCCCGCTTGATGGTGAACCAGGGCGGGAACTGGAACAGCAGCGCACCCAGTTTGCCGGCCTCTACCAGCGGGTCCAACGCGGACAGGAAGCGCGTCCACACCTCCTCGTACGACTGCGCGGGCAGGTCGTCGGGGTAGACGTTCTTCTTGTCGGTCTCGGGGCGCAGGTCCTTGTAGAGCGCGCTGACCCGGGTGGGGTGCCCGGTGAGCAGGCTGAACGCCTTGACGTTGAAGGTGAAGCCGGGCGGGGTGCGCTCGGCCCACAGCCGCGCGGTCGCCTCGGCCGGCGGGGAGTAGTAGGTGGCGTCCACTTCGACGAGTGGGAACTGCCGGGCGTAGTACGCCAACCGCTTCTCCGGGGTGTCTGCGGTCTGCGGGTACCACCCCGAGTCCAGCAGTGTGCGGTCGGTCCAGGACGCGGTGCCCACCAGGATGTCACCCATTGGTGCAGTCCATCGCGTCGCGGACCGACCGGCAACCGCTGGCGTGGCTCAGGCCGCCCGCCGCTCGCGCGTCTGCTTGCACGTCACGCAGGTGGTGGCGGACGGGAAGATCTCCAACCGCTCCACCGGGATCGCCGCCGAACAGCCCTCGCACCAGCCGTAGGTGCCCTCCTCGAGCCGGCCGAGGGCGTGCTCGTACTGGGCGCGGCGGTCGAGGATGGTGCGCAACAGGGACTGGGCGGTGTCCCGCTCGGCCGTCTTGGTGCCGCTGTCGGCCTGGTCGTCGCCGGCGGTGTCGCCGACCTCCACCAGCCGCAGCACCTGGCTCTGGAGCACCGCCTGGTCGTACTCGCCGGTCAGCTCGTCGTAGCGCGCCTGGAGCGACTGCCGGATCTGGTCGATCTCCGTCTGGGACCGGGTCGTACCGACCGTGTCGTGGACGAGCATCGCTGCCTGCCTTTCTGGGCCTCTGCCTCAAGCTGAACCGGATGCCGGCGGCACGGGGCCTCGGTCACGGTCGCGTTCGGTGCGCGGGCGATCACCCGCGCTCTGTGAGCCGGGCGAGTACCCGCCCGATCAGCCGCGCAAACCGACAGATTCTCGGTTGTTGTCAGCCGTCCTGGTCGGGCTCCACGAGCGCCGGTCGGCGGGGGTCGTCGGCGCGTACCACCACGTCGGCGAAGCTCGCCGGGACGACCTCCTCGGCGTACCTGTCGAAGGCCGGCAGCGCCCACTCCTGGGCTGCTTCGGTACGCCGGCGCAGTGCCGCCGGGGACAGCTCCAGGTGGACGGTCACGTCGAAGGGCAGGCCGCCGCCGAGCAGCAGGGGGCCGCTGACCAGGACGACGCCGCCGGGTGCCAGGTCGACGTAGCGGGCGCGGCTGGCCCGGTCGGCGTCGGCGTCCCAGAGCGACGGGAGCAGTCGGCCGCTGCCGCCCGGACCGGCCGGGTCCAGCACCTCGCGGCGCAGCCCGGCCTCGTCGACCCATGCCTCGTAGAAGGAGTCCGGGTTGGTGCGGCCCAACTCGAAGCGCAGCGACGCCGGGCGCAGGAAGTCGGTGGCGCGGACGTGCAGCACCGGGTGGCCCTGGGCGCGCAGCGGGTCGACGAGCGCCGCGGCCAGTTCGTCGGCGCCGGCGGCGGGAGCGCCGTCCACTGCCACCCGTAGCCGCGCGGGCCCGGCGGCGGCGCTCGCGACGCGGGTGGCCGCGTCGGCCAGCCGACCGGTCAGCTCGGTGACGAGCAGGTCGGGCGAGATGGGGCGGATGCGCACCGGACCATCCTGCCCCGCGCCGGGCGGCTCGGCGACGCCGGTCAGCCGGTGCGGTCGATGGTGACCCGGGCGTCGTCGGCCAGCCGGTAGCCGACGCCGTAGACGGTGGTGACCAGCGGAACGTCCACGCCGACCTTGCCGCGCAGCCGACGCACGTGCACGTCGACGGTACGCACGCCGGCGTGCTCGTAGCCCCAGACGGCGTTGAGCAGTTGCAGCCGGGTGAACACCCGACGCGGGTGCGCGACCAGGTGCAGCAGCAGGTCGAACTCCAGCCGGGTCAACGGCAGCGGCTCGTCGTCGCGCAGCACCGAGCGCGACGACGCGAGGATGTGCAGGGCGGGAATGGTCGGGCTCATCGGGCGGGCCGCCGACCGGGCGGCGGGCGCCTGGTCGGGGCGGCGTTCGGCCGGGACCGAACCGATGATCACGCCTTCGCCCCGTTCCAGCATCTCCCGAGCGGCCTCGAGCAGCCGCCGTGCCGCCGGGGTCAGCGACTCCTCACAGGCCAGCGGGATGGACAGCGTCACGGTGAGCACGGGCGCGGCGGTGTTCGCCGGGCGACGCTGCCCGCCGGGAGGTCGACCGGGCACCGCGGGCTGGGACGTATGCCATCCGGCGCGCGACGAGGCGGGGCTGACCGACATGGTCCTCCTTGGGCTGGTCCGGGTATCTCCCCACGGCCCGGGACGCCGCTTCATCGATGCTTCCCGGCGCCTGGGCGAGGGTCAAGAGGCGGCTGCGTTGCATGAATGTGACAATTGACGAACACATCGGAGCCAGATGCTCGCTCTGCGTACGAGGCCTGATGATTACAGCAGAGTCGCCGAGATGCCCCGATACGGGGGTCCCCGACCGGTTCACCAGGCCGGTCACGTGCCGCCGGACCAGCGCTCAGCCGCTGTGGTCCACGCTGATCGCCGCCGCGTCGGCCAGCCGGTAACCGACCCCGTAGACCGTGGTGATCACCTCCGAGCCGGCCAGCTTGGCGCGCAGCCGACGGACGTGCACGTCCACAGTCCGGGCCACCGCGTGCTCGTAGCCCCAGACGCTGGAGAGCAGTTGCAGGCGCGTGAAGACCCGGCGCGGCCGCTCGGCCAGGAACAGCAGCAGCTCGTACTCGATGCGCGTCAGCGCGATGACGTGGTCGCCCCGGCGGACCGTCCGCGACCCGGCCAGGATGCGGACATGGTCCTCGTCGGCGGACGGCTCGGCGGCGTCGGGAGGCGGGACCGGGTGCGGCCCCGGCGTGGCGTCCCGCACGGCACGCAGTTGACCCTCCCCCGACTCGGCCAGCTCACCGAGCAGCTGCACCAGCCGGGCCAACCGCGGGCTCAGCGGCCCCGGGGCGAGGTCGAGGGTGATGGTCAGGGTCGGGCCGGTGCGCGGGCGGGCCGGGCGTACCCCAGGGTGGCGGCGGGTGGGGATGGCGACGACGGACATGGTGCCTCCTGAGTGGCGGTGGGCCGCCACGCCGGGTGTGGCGTGACGGTCAGCGGCGCGTCCGGCCGGCGTTGACCGGGGACGCGTGGGGTGCGCGGTGGTGCAGGGGGGTCGGGCCGAGGGCGGGCAGGCCGGCGATCCGCCAGGCCGCGAACCCACCGACCACGTCGGTGGCCCGGTGCAGGCCGACGTCCTGCAACGCGGCGGCGGCCAGCGACGAGGTGTAGCCCTCCTGGCAGAGGATCACCACCGGTACGTCGTAGTCGACGGCCTGCGGCAGCCGGGCTGGGCAGCGCGGGTCGAAGCGCCACTCCAGCACGTTGCGCTCGACGATGAGCGAGCCCGGCACCACGCCGTGCGCGGCCCGCTGGGCGGCCGGGCGGATGTCGACCAGCAGCGCACCGCTCCGGTACGCCAGGTGCGCCCGCTCCGGGTCCAGTCGGCGCAGCCGGGCCCGGGCGGCGGCCAGGATCTCGTCGATGCCCCGGGAGCCCGGCGGCGGCACGGGGGCGGGACAGTGCTCGGCGGTCATCTGCATTCTCGGTTCCTTCCGGTGACAGGGGATCTCGGTGCGCCGACCTACCAGGACCGGCCGGCCTCGGCGATCTCGGCGACCCGCAGCCGACCGTCCCGCAGGTGGTAGCGGGTCATGCGCAGCAGTGCCGGTCGGTAGACGTGCACGCTGACCGCCGGGTCCGCGCCCCGGTTGGTCACCTGGTGCACGTGCCGGGGGCCGAAGCGCCGGCCGGCACCGGCGGGCAGCGGTCGGGGGCGGAGGCGGCCGGCGCTGACCGTCTCCTCGGTGAGCACGCCGGCGACCACCCGGAACGCTCCGGAGGAGCCGCCGTGGTCGTGCAGGTCGGTGCCCTGCCCGGGCAGCCAGCTCAGCGCCCACACCTCGTGCTCGTCGGTGACGGCGAGGCGGGCGTACCAGCGCTCGGCGGGGTCGAACCGCAGCGCCACCGGCCAGCCGGCCGGGTCGGCCCACCCGGCGGCAACGGTGAGCAGGTCGGGCTCCGGACGGTGGTGCGTCATGGCGGTTCCTCGCGGGTCGTTCGGCGGGGTGCCCTCGTACTCTAGACGGCAAAGCCTATAGGTTTAGTAGGTAATTCCGCCTGGTGGGACGCCGGTCAGCCCCACGGGTCGATCAGCGCAGCACGGGCGGGTCCACCCGGTAGCCCGGCAACGACGGCCACCGCACTGTCAACACCACCGACGCGCTCTCGGCGAACCAGGAATGGTCGACCCCACGAGCCCACACCACGTAGTCGCCCGGCGCGGCCAGCCGTACCGTCCGGTCCGGCAGCTCCACCCGGAAACACCCCTCGACGAGGACGAGCAGCGTGGTGCGCAGCTCGCCGGTCGCCCACCGCGACCGCGCCTGCCCGGGCGGATGCACACCCCACTTCACCTCGACGTCGGTGCTGTGCCGGATCTCTCCCGGCGGCGCGAAATGCCCGAGCAGCCAACCGGCGTTGGTGGCGCCGTCGACACCCGCGTTGCCCACGTACACCGTCTCACCCATCGGATCCCTCCCCCAGCGCGCCGGCCGAGCAACCTATCAGCAGCGGTGCGACTAACCTGGGGCGGTGACCGAGGACCTCGACGCCGAGACGCTGGCGTTCGCGCACCGGATGTTCGACCTGGCCCGGGCCGGCTCCACCGACGAGCTGGCGGCACAACTCGACGCCGGCCTGCCGGTCAACCTCACCAACGACAAGGGCGACACGCTGCTCATCCTCGCCGCGTACCACGCCCACCCGGACACGGTGGCCGTCCTGCTCAGCCGCGGCGCCGACCATACCCGGGCCAACGACCGGGGTCAGACCGCGCTGGCCGCGGCGGTCTTCCGCAGCAGCACCGAAGCGGTCCGCGCGCTGCTCGCCGCCGGCGCCGACCCGGCACACGGCAACCCGTCGGCCCTCGAAACCGCGCGCTTCTTCGACCTGCCGGAGATGACCGAGCTGCTGCGCGTCGGCTGACACCGGCCCGGCCTGGCGGTATACAGGGGCGGTGGAAGATCCCCTGCCGGAGCAGATGCGGGCCGCCGGCACCGCGCTGCTGACCGCGCTCGACCCCGCCGCCCGCGAGCGCGCCGCGCACTCGTTCGACGACGAGGCGGCCCGCCGCTGGCTGGAATACCGGCCCCGACCCCGACCGGGCGTCTGCCTCGCCGACCTCGACGTCACCGCCCGCAAGGCCGCGCACCGGCTGCTGGCCACCGCGCTCAGCCCCTCGGCGTACGCGCAGGCCATGGCCATCATCTCCCTGGAGGAGGTGCTGGACCGGGCTGAGGGCTGGCAGCGCGGGCGGCACAGCGCCGACTACTGGGTGGCCGTGTTCGGCGACCCGGCGCGCGACGACCGCTGGGCGTGGCGACTCGAAGGCCACCACCTGTCGGTGAACATGACAGTGGTGGACGGTCAGGTCTCCCCCGCGCCGATCTTCTTCGGCGCCAACCCGGCCGCCGTCCGCTACGCCGGCCGGCCGGTCTCCCGCCCACTGGGCGTCGAGGAGGACCTGGCCCGCGCCCTGCTCGACGCGCTGGGCCCGGCCGAACGGGCCGCCGCCATCATCGCCGACGAGGCGCCGGCGGACATCATCAGCGCCACCCGTGGGCGGGTCGACGGGCCGCTGGAGCCGCTCGGCGTACCGGCGCGGCGGCTCGGACCGACCGGCCGCGCGCTGCTCGACCAGGTGGTCGCCCTCTACCTCGACCGGCTGCCGCCCGAGCTGGCCATCCGGGAGGCGACCCGACTGGACGCCGGCGCGCTGCACTTCGCCTGGGCCGGCCCGACCCAACCCGGGCGGCGGCACTACTACCGGGTGCAGGGCGACGACCTGCTGATCGAGTACGACAACACCACAGCGGACGGCAACCACGCGCACACGGTGCTGCGCCGCCCCGCCAGCGACTTCGGCGCCGACGTCCTGGCCACCCACCACCACACCCACCCGCACCTGACCCCCTGGACATGCGCCGATC